>NZ_CP092827.1:4315714-4620357 GCF_022533585.1 Pseudomonas sp. LS.1a | reverse complement strand
CGGCAGCGGCTTCGATGGCAGCGGTGCGGCCGACTTTGGCAACGGCGTCCATGTCCCAGGTCGCGGCCATGCCCAGACCGATCGGGAAAATGGTGCGCTCGCCGTGAACGGTGTCGTAGGCGAAGAACATCGGAATCTTCAGCCGGCTGCGCATCGCCGCGTCCTGCATGGGGCGGTTCTCGGGGGCCGTGCGTGAGTTGAAGGTACCGCCGATGCGCCCGGCGGCAATTTCCTCGCGGATCTTATCCTTGGGCATTTCCGGCCCGATGCTGATCAGGCGCAGCTGGCCGATCTTCTCGGCTTCGGTCATCTGGCTGATCAGATGGTCGATGAACGCCTGCTTGTCCTGCAGGGGCGGGGCGGAGGGGGCGGCGAGGGCCGCCTGACTGGCAAGGCCCATGGCCAGGCCCAGCAAAGACAGTTTCATCATCAATTCCGTTATGGGGCCTCTGCCGTATCCACGGTGATACGTGCGCGGCCGAGTTTTTCAGGCGGCTATTGTTGTACGATTTGCAGGCATTTCTTCCAGCGGCGGATTATGCCTGAATATGTCGCCTGCGGACGAAGCCCCGAATGCCGGGACAACAACTATAAGAACGCTCAAGAGACCGACGGCATGACCCCCCTCGACGAATACCATCAGCGCCAGATCGCTGAAGCCATTGCCCGTGCCGAGCGGCGCACCGATGCCGAACTGGTGACGGTGCTGGCCCGCCGTGCCGATGATTACGCCTATTGGCCTTTGTTCTGGGCCGCCGTGCTGGCGCTGGCCGTGCCGTGCCTGATGCACTGGCTGCTGGGCTGGCCCGGCGTGCGTGGCCTGCTGGTGGCCAATGTGCTGCTGTTCGTCGGCCTGTGCCTGCTGCTGCGCAACCCACGCCTGGCCGGCTGGCTGATCCCCCGGGCATTGCGCCGCTGGCGCGCTTCGCGCCTGGCCCGCCAACAGTTTCGCGAGCAGAACCTGCAGCGTACTGCTGGAGCCACGGGCGTACTGATTTTCGTCAGCGAGGCGGAGCGGCATGTGGAGATCCTGGTCGACCGCGGCATCGAGCACTACCTGGATGCCACCGCCCGCGCGGCCATCGTCGCCCGCTTTGCCGAACAGGTACGCCAGGGCCGCACCTTGCAGGGTTTTGTCGAGTGCATCGAGGCGTGCGGCGAGCTGCTCAGCGAGCACGTGCCACCTACCCATGCGCGTAACGAGTTGCCCAACCGGCTGGTGATTCTCGATTGAGTCGGCGTCCGATGGCTTGATGCTTCCCCTGTGGGAGCGGGCGCGCCCGCGAAACAGGCAACGCGGTGTATGGCACCGGCTTCGCCGGTGTTCGCGGGCAAGCCCGCTCCCACAAAATTGTACATAACTCATTGAATTAGCGGGGATTCTGTGGGAGCGGCTTTAGCCGCGAACACCGGCGCAGCCGGTGCCATGCACACAGGGTACGCGGGCCGCTTGCGAATTCAGCTCTCTACGCGACAGCGCAGCCCAAAGGACTGGGCGATCTCCCACAGGAAGTTAGCCACCCTGTAGAATGTGTGCATTGCGCCAAGCGCTCCCCGCTATCCGAGGCACCGTTTCTCCATGTCCGCCAGTTCTTCTGCCCCATCCGCGCCGGATGCGCGCACCCAGTTTCTCGACCTGCTGAAAGCCGCCTTGCATGGCAATACCTTGGTCAAACTGGTGCTGGCGCGCCATGTCGGTGCCGACCAGACCTTGCAACGGATCATCGCCAAGCCGCTGCAGGTCAAGGGCCAGCCGTGCCTGTCGCTGGTCTACCGCCACCAGACCCGCGACATCACCCGCAACCTGGCGCTGGACCAGGCCCAGGCGCTGGTCACCGAGCTGCTGCCGGACAGCTTCCGCAACGCGCACCTGTTCGACGCCGACGGTGAAGTGCAGCTGACCTTCAGCAAGAAGGGCAAGCCCATGCTTCAGCGCCACGGCGCACAGGCCCCGCGTGAAGCTGCCACCAGCAGTGGCCATGACCGCGAGAAGAAGCGCTACCTGGAGTTGTCACGGCCGTTCCTGCGTGACCTCGGCGTAACTGACGCACAAGGCGCGCTGATCCCGTCCATGTCGCGCAAGTGGAAGCAGATCAACAAGTTCATCGAAGTCTTCGACCACGCCCTGGCCAGCGCCCCGGTGCCGGTGGAGCAGGCGCTGCGGGTGGCCGACTTCGGCTCGGGCAAGGGCTACCTGACCTTTGCCATGCACGACTACCTGCGCAACAGCCTGGGCCGCGAAGCGCAGGTAACCGGCGTCGAGTTGCGCCAGGACATGGTCGACCTGTGCAACGCCGCCGCCTCGCGCCTGGAACACCCAGGCCTGGAATTCCAGTGTGGCGACGTGCGTAGCGTGGTGCCCGAGGCCATCGAGGTGATGATCGCCCTGCATGCCTGTGACATCGCCACCGACTACGCCATCCACACCGGCATTCGCTGCAACGCCGCGATCATCATGTGCTCCCCGTGCTGCCACAAGCAGATCCGCCCGCAACTGCACAGCCCGGGGTTGTTGCAACCGATGCTGCAGTACGGCCTGCACCTGGGCCAGCAGGCCGAGATGTTGACCGACAGCCTGCGCGCGCTGTACCTGGAAGCCTGCGGGTACGAGACCAAGGTGTTCGAGTTCATCTCGCTGGAGCACACCAACAAGAACAAGATGATTCTTGCGGTGAAGCGGCGCCAGGCAGGGGACAACGGGGCGTTGCTGGAGAAGATTGCCCAGCTCAAGGCGTTCTATGGGGTGCAGGAGCATTGCCTGGAAACGTTGTTGCGGGCGGATGGGTTGCTCTGATTGTTGCCACCGTTTGACCTGCTCACGCGTGCCTCTGTGGGAGCGGGCGTGCCCGCGAACACCGGCGAAGCCGGTGCCAGCCTCCGCGTTGTATTCTTCGCGGGCATGCCCGCTCCCACAGCGCTCCCAAAGGGCTTGGCGTACTCCTACAGGAATAGCGAAACGCCCATTCTTCCTATCAGAAAGATCAAGAGGATTAAAAAGAAGGTGCGGATAAACCGGCTTCCGTAACGTAATGCCAGGAAAGTACCCGTCAACGAACCTGCAACATTGCAGGCAGCCACCACACCACCGATTGTCCATAGCACATGGCCGGAGGGGATGAAGAAAAGCAGTGCCGCAGTAAATGTACCCAGGTTGACCAACTTTGCAGAGGCCGATGCGTTCAGGAAGTCGAAACCAAAATATTTGACGAAAATGAACAGCAGCAAGCTGCCACTGCCGGGTCCAAAGATACCATCGTAGAAGCCGATGGTGCCACCAAAGAAAATACCCAGTACGATTTCTTTCTTGCCGCATTGTATAGATGTATGGGTTTGCCCAAGGTCTTTCTTGATGAATGTATAAATTGCCATTGCTACCAGAACGACGAAGACAATGTACTCCATCAAGGCTTTGGGCGCCAGCGAGACAGAGTAGGCGCCCAGGAATGCAAAGACAAACGCAGAAAGTGCTGTCGGTAGCATCAGTCGCCATACGATCTTGATTCGTTTCGCATAGCTCAGGGTGGAGAAAATGTTACCCGCGAAAACAGCGACTTTGTTAGTGCCAAATACGGTGGCCAAACTGTGGTTTGGCAGTGCGTGAAGGAGGGCGGGGACTTGCACAAGCCCTCCGCCACCTACTGCTGCATCAATTAATCCGCCGCAAAAAGCGAAAAGGCCCAGAGTGATCAGAGCGTGCTCGAATTCCATGGGTGACACCAGGTTTATGAGTGGAGATCTATCGGCTTTTTGATACGGCAGTCAGGCGTGTGGCCGATCAAATCGGTCAGTTAATTTGGCTCAAGACCTCGCGAAGGTTATAAAACGCCTTGCCAACACGTTGGTTGTAATCAAGCATGATCGTCTGCAGTCGAACTGGGTCAAAGGTCAGTCCTGTAACCCGGCCATACGCTTGCGCAGCGGCCAAGGCATGCAGACCATGCTTGTTCTCGACTTCGCCGGAATGGCTGAGTACATAGCCTTTTGCGTTTCTTAGATCATTGGTATTTGAACCAAGTGACGGGTTGATAGCCAAAAGTTTATCTTCAATGTGTTGGGCGAGAAAATTGTACTCGCGTCCATTCCAGAGTTCAGATGCGATGGAGACCATCATGGCATTCATCATGGATTGCATATATTCGATAGAATTCATCGGAAGTTTATTCCCTGCTACGCCAACGCTGTAGAGGAAACCGGAGAAATAGTTACACTGCTTTACAGAGAATCGGTCTTGACTCCAGTCGGTTGCGCTGAAGGCGCCTGTCATGTTCGGGTACATTCCATCATGTCCCTCATGTCCTAAGCCGAAATCATCTTTTGCAACTTCGTGCATGTGGGCCATGACGATGCAATGACCACTTTGCTTCTCCAGCGGTAGGGATAGGGTGTCATTCGACAATCGCATGATGACCTTTGCGGAGACCAAGCTTGTCGTTTTATGTGTCTCATTCCATCCGTTGAAGAACTTTAAAACTCCTATGTCAGTATTTTTCTTTTCTAGAAAGAGTTGAAAGGCACTTTCGGTAAGGTGGTGAGAGTCCTGCGTGATGGGATGGTTGAGCACTTCGATCATTGCTTTTTGAATTGCAGGTATGTCCTCAATCTTGGCGAGTAGAGGTTTTCTTCTATGGTCTATGCTGAGTTGTCGTCCAGGTATTTTCAGGTTTTGCAAGTGGCTGGGTAATGATTCGATAAATTTATGTCCAAACTCCTGCATTGATATCGTGTTTTTGAAGAGGCTTTTCCTGTTGTTTTTGGGCATGTGTACACCTATAAGCAAGCGAGTGAGTGGCCAATGTCGTACTGATGGATAAGGTGTGGAAGGTAGCTAATTTTGTGTTGAATATTATTGTTGTTATGGGTAGTGGTGGTAGGTCCTGATGGTTTTTCTAGGGTATTTAAAGTTCGGCACGAAGAGGCGTGAGCTTTTTGTTAGGGTAGAAAGATGCATGGATGACATTGAGTTTGTCCCTGTTTGGCCTTTGTTTTTTGAGGTCCATTTCGTGCAATAATGACATCACTGTTTTTTTGCTGAAGTCAACAGGTTTTTTAGGGTGTTTGTTTCTGGGGGTAGTTAAGTGCTGGTGGGCGGTGTTATTCCTACGGAAGTTTCTTTTAAAGCTGTAGGAAAGTTCTTTGTTCTTAAGTGGGTTGTGTTTTTGCATTCGTAGGTGCGATCACAGGCTTCGTTATCTTTTGGTTATGGAGCTTGAGTTTGTCTTGAACTCTCAGTTCTCTACCTGTAGTCGTATAGATGCATTCCTCGACCTCTTGAGAGCGATGGATTATTTCAACGCCCTGATCGGCATGCCCTGTGATCGTCAATGCAGCGCTGGCCCCCACAAGCTCCTGAGTCGCTCGACAAAGTGCTGCTTCTGGTTGACCACCGAAGCCTCGCTCAACGGCCGGATGGCAATCGACAGGTGCACCGGACGCGCGTTTGGTGAATAGCCAAACGGCTTCCATAACGCCAGGCTGGCGCCATTGCTTCTCAGCAGAGTGAGCCTTGGGCAAATGATTTATCAGCGGCTCTTGTGAAGCGCAGCACTCGGTAACACGTTATCCGGCACGGACGCATTTGCACCTTTCAGGGGCTCGGCTTCGCTGGCTGATGCTCCAGGCTGACGGGCCTGCCGATATTCGCTGGGCGTGCAGTTGCTGACCTGCTTGAAGGCGCGGGCGAAGTAGGACGGGTCCTTGAAACCTGCCTCATAGCCGATGCTGGTAATCGGCATCTGGCTGTTGACCAGCAGGTCCATGGCCAGGTTCATGCGCTTGCTCAGGATGTAATCCAGAAACCCCACGCCGTTGACCTCCTTGAACAGGCGGCTGAAGCGAGCGGTAGTCATTCCGCAGCGCTGCGCCAGGTCCTTTTGATCGATGCATTCGCGAAAATGCTGGTCGATGTACGGCATCACCTTGCTGAGCGCCCGGTGCTTGTGGTGTTCGCCAGTCAGGCGAATGCTGTCGGGCAGCGACGGCAGATGGTCGATCTGCTGCGAATTGCCCTGACTCTTGATAGTGCGGCGGACTTCGCAAAGCTGCTTCAGGACGCCGAGGTAGCGACTCATCTCGCTGGCTGTAAGCGGCAATACCAGATATTCCCAGACACGCGAACGCATGGCCCAGACGGCCAGTTCTTCGGAGTGCTGCACTGTGAGCATGGTGATCGGGATGGCAGGCGAGCTGCGTTTTACCTCAAGGAGCAGGTTGAGGTTCAGGGTGTCGGGACGATCGAAATGCATGCAGATCATGTCTGCCTGCTGACGTTCGGAATGCGCGACCGTCTTTGCCAGCTTGCAATCGCAGACATGACTGAACTGTGCCATCAAGGCTTCGGTGGAGCGATCACGTGTCAGATCGAACCACAACAACAGGGGCTTTTTGCCCGGGTTAGACATCATGACTTAACCTGCTCCTGAGGGTGTCCCTACGTGCTGCAGTATTGACAACATGCCATCAGCTCGCCGATTGATTTGGTTATTAGGCTAGCTAGTTTTTGTCTATTGCGTTCTATGTGTTGTCTAAAGCCCTGATGTTAGACGGGCTGCGGATTTTTGTTGGTGTTTGGCCAGAACGACCGCTTGTCGCCTTTGACTGAGTGGGCCGTACGCTTATGCTGAATCGAGTGCAAATGCGTTCGAAAGTGCTTCTCACATTATCCTTTCCCGCTTGTTTCCCTGGTGGCCTGTCGCTTTTTTCGATGCTGGCAAATGGCCGCAAAAAAGTCCTAGCGATTCGCAAAAATCTCCTAACCACCACTGTCACCCTCTGACTAGGATTCCCAACAGGTAGTGCAAAACACCACTGCCTGGGAATAAAAATAATGTCCTTAGCGAGGTGAGCGAAATGAATATGCAAACTTTCAAGGCTTCGTTGATGAAGTTCGTCAAAGATGAAGATGGCCTGACCGTCGTGGAATATGCGGTAGCAGGTGGGTTGGTTGCCCTCGCCCTTATTACTGCGTTCACCAACTTGGGAACCGCGGTCAAGGGGAAAATCAACGGGCTGATCACTGCGCTTGGAGGCACCGCTGCCCCTTGAACTCATTCTTAACTAAGCCCCAAGGGGGATGCAGCAATGTCAGCAGAGTCTCTGTTCGCCATTGTCGTGCTGCTAGGGCTGCTGGGTATTGCGGTGGTCGGGGATCTTCGTAACCACCGCATTCCCAACTTTCTGGTCTTGCTGGGGTTGGGGTTGGGGTTGGCGGGCCAGGTTTATTCCGCAGAAATTACCGGGCTAGGTTATGGCGTACTGGGTATGTTTATCGGATTTGCCGTGTTTATTCCGATGTACGCGCTGGGGGGCATGGCAGCCGGCGACGTCAAACTTATGGCCATGGTCGGTAGTTTTCTTACACCGCCTGACGCACTTTCAGCAGCACTTTTTAGCCTGATCGCCGGTGGCGTGTGCGGGATGTTGATAGTGCTCCTGCGCGGACAGTTGAAACAGACGTTAGAACGCTACTGGTTGATCTTGACTGCGCAGGCCTATTTTGCGCCGAAGGCGGATGAGGTGGCAGGTAAACCGTTCCCTTATTCAGTCGCGATCCTGTCCGGAACCCTTGTCAGCCTTTATTGGCAACCGCTTGGCCTATAGCCTGGGAGGCTAACAATGTACGCACTCAGAGACAGTGGTGCCTGCGCCTGTGCCAAGGACGCAGTGCAGGGCCTGGCACCTCAGCCACGTACGGTTCGCGAGACTGGCCTGGCAGAAAGCTTTCTCGGTGATTTGTTGTGCAAGCACCTGCATGACGCCGGTACGCTGGACCTGTCGCGTCTGGTGGAGCGCCTGGCGCTGACCGGTGCGGTGGTGGAAGAAGTGCTGGCCTTTCTGCGCAAGGATGGCCGCGTCGAAGTACTGGGCCAGGTCGGTGTGCAAACGGGGGGGCAGGTGCTGCGCTACGGCTTGACCGAACGTGGTCGCGGTACCGCCCGTGATGCACTGGCGCGCAGCGGCTACATCGGCGCGGCGCCCTTCCCGGTAAGTGCCTACCGTGACCTGCTCAAGCTGCAGACCATTCACCATGGACGCATCACTACGCAGGACATGCATACGGCCTTCACCGGTGTCGTGCTTTCGGAGAGCATGCTCGATCAACTGGGCGTAGCGCTGAACTCCGGGCGCGCAATCATGATTTACGGCCCCGCAGGCACCGGCAAGACCTACGTCAGCAGCCGGTTGATTCGCCTGTTCGCCGAATACATCTGGGTCCCTCATGCCATAGAGATCAACGAGTCGGTCATCGAGGTGTATGACCCCCAGGTGCATCAGCGCCTGGAGGAAGAGAGCCAACCGAACAGCCTGTTGCTCAACGAAGGAATCGATCGCCGGCTGGTGCGATGTAAGCGCCCGGTCGTTATCACCGGCGGTGAACTGGGCATGGAGCAACTGGATGTCCGTTTCGATCCCATTACCCGTCAGTACCAGGCCTCCCTGCAGCTCAAGGCCAGCAATGGCCTGTTCATCATCGACGACATGGGGCGCCAGCGCATGGCCCCGGCCGAACTGCTCAACCGCTGGATCGTGCCGATGGAAGAGAAGCGCGACTTCCTCAACCTTGGCGGCGGGCGTCATTGCGAGCTGCCGTTCGATCTGGTGCTGGTGTTCTCCACCAACCTCAACCCGCTGGAGCTGGCTGACGAGGCTTTCTTGCGGCGCATTGGCTACAAGCTGCAGTTCAGCTACCTGAAAGTCGATGAGTACGAACGCATCTGGCGCCAGGAATGCGAACGCCTGGGCCTGGCTTACGATCCGTCGCTGTTGCGCTATGCGCTACAGACGCTGTACGAGGCCGAAGGCGTGCCGCTGGTGCCATGCCACCCTCGCGACCTGCTGAGCATGGCGCTCGACCGCCAGCGATACCAGGGCGGCGATGGTCCGCTGTCGCCGCAGGAGCTGGAATGGGCCTGGCACAGCTACTTCGTTCAGATCGACTTCCTCGGATAAGGAGTTGCAGACATGAGCGCCCGTACGCTTACCCTGATTGCTGTTTCCCTGACCCTGGGGCTTGGTGCCGCCTGGATGGCCAACAACTGGCTCAATGGGCGGCTCAACACCACCCCGGATGACAACATGAAGAACGTGGTGGTCGCCACGGTGGAGATCCCGTTCGGGCAGATGATCGAGGCCCAGCAGGTTGCCATCGTGCGCATGCCCAAGGATGCGGTACCTGATGATGCCTTCGACAGCAACGAAAAGGTGCTGGGCAAGATCGCCACCTTCGCCCTGCTGCGCGGCGATGTCCTGCGCAGCGCACGCCTGGCCGAGCACCTGGGTGGCAGTACCCTGGCTTCGTTGATCGCTCCTGACAAACGTGCCATTTCGGTGCGTGTCGATGACGTGGTCGGGGTGGGGGGCTTCCTCTTGCCGGGTAACCGGGTCGATGTACTGGCGACCAGGCAAAGCAATGGCAGCAGTAATGAAGCAGAGTCCACGACCATCCTCCAGGACTTGCGGGTGTTGGCCGTGGACCAGACCGCGGGGACGGACAAGACGCAACCGGTGGTGGTGCGTGCCGTGACCCTGGAAATGTCGGCCAAAGAGGCCGAGGTCCTGGTCAAGGCGCAATCGGAAGGGAGGTTGCAACTGGCCCTGCGCAACCCGCTGGACGCTCAGAAGCAGCCACCAGTCGTTGCCACTGTCGAGCCGGCCAAGGCCGCGCCGCCAGCCGCCAGGCCGCAACCAAAACCGGTGGTGAATCGCAGCAGTGGCGTTGGCGCGGTCACCATCATCCGCGGGACTGAAGTCGAGATAGCAAAAGCAAGGTTTTAAGGCAGCTGGCTTCCGAATAGCTAACCTTCGGCAGGAACAAGATCACCTCGCAGGGAGTAGTCAATGAATACTTTGCAGAGACTAGGGCTGTACCTGTTGTGTGGGCTGGGTACGCAGCTGCTGTTCGCTGGCGTGGCGCAGGCTGAAGGACCGGGGGCGGGATACAGCGCCATGCCGGCGGCCAATACCAACATGATCCAGGTACCCATCTACAAGTCGCGGACGATCAGCGCTCGTACACCGGTCAGGAAAATCTCGGTCGGCAACCCGGATATTGCCGACATCCTCATCACCAGCCCGACCCAGCTCTACCTGCTCGGCCGTTCTCTGGGCACTACCAACGTGTTGCTTTGGGACAGCAACAACCGCTTGATCGAGACCCTGGATGTGGAGGTCGTGCATGACCTCACCGGGCTCAAGACCAAACTGCACCAGCTGCTGCCCGAGGAAAACATCGAGGTGTTCAGTGCCCAGGGCGCGCTGGTGCTGCGTGGCCAGGTGCGCAGCGCTGCCGCCATGGACACGGCGATGAAGGTTGCCAAGACCTATGCCGCGCAAACCGCCAGCGTGGTGCAAGGCAAGGGTGAAGCTGCTGAGGCGACGCCGACCCAGTCGCTGGAGGTGATCAACCTGCTCAGTGTCGGTGGCAGCCAGCAGGTAATGCTGGAAGTCAAGGTGGCGGAGATGCAGCGCAGCCTGATCAAGAACCTCAACGTGCGCTTCAATGCCCTTGGCACCTCCGGCAACTGGAGCGGTGGCGGGTTCAACAATGGTCAAGGGCTGGGCCTGACTCCCGGTGGCGGGTCGATCCTTTCGCCTGGTTCGTTGATTGGTGGCGGCAAAGGGTTGTTCGCCCAGTTCCTGTCCGACGATTTCCTCTTCAACGTGGTGCTGGAGGCGTCCAAGGACAATGGTTCGGCCAAAGTGCTGGCTGAACCCACCCTCACCACGCTGACCGGCCAGCAGGCGGAGTTCATTTCAGGTGGCGAGTTCCCGGTGCCGATCACCGAGGATGACGGCATCACCGTCGAATACAAGGAATTCGGGGTCGGGGTGAAGTTCCTGCCGGTGGTGCTCGACTCCGGGCGCATCAACCTCAACCTGAATGTCTCGGTGAGCGAGCTTTCCAACGTCAACTCGCTGGTGCTGGACACGGGCCTGAGCAGTGTCCTGGGCGATGGTGTTACCCAGGTCATTCCGTCGCTGACCAAGCGCAGTGCCGAGTCCACGGTCGAACTTGGCAATGGCCAGACCATCGCCATTGCCGGCTTGATCAGTGAGAACACCCGCGATTTCGTCAGCCGTTTCCCAGGGCTGGGGGACCTGCCGATACTCGGGCACCTGTTCCGCAGCCAATCGTTCATCAACGGTGAAACCGAACTGGTGATCCTGGTGACGCCGCACCTCGCCAAGCCTGTGGATGCCAAGGCGGTGCGCCTGCCCACCGAGAAGTTCGTCGAGCCCAGTGACCTGGACTTCTACCTGCTCGGCAAGACCAAGGGCAGTGAGCCTGGGCGCGCGGTGCCCGTCAGCCTCGGGGTCAGCGGTGGCAACTTTGGCCATGATGTGAACTGATCGGAGAGAACCAGCATGAAAAGCATGATCGTGGGTTGCGCGCTTGTATCGGGGTTGTCCGGCTGCATGACGTATGACGAAGGGCGCGTTGGTCCGTTGGGCTACAGCGTCTACCAGACCACCTACCAGCAGATTGCCGACAAGCAAGTGGCCGCCAACCCAGGCACCGAACTGCCTGCCGCCGGCGCCGATGGGCCATTGCTGGAGAATGTGATCAATGGTTATCGGGGGGCGACTGGCGATGCGCAGCAGGTCGGTCAGCCGATCCAGATCCAAGTCACTGATTCAACTCGCTGATTGAGGGTGTGACCATGTCTCCTCGAGCTCAACGGATGTTCACCGCGCGGCCAGGCCAACAGCGGGGGGCAGTGACTGTCATGATCGTGATCGCTCTGGTAGCGATATTGATGATGGCAGCGTTGGTGCTCGACGGGGGCCACATGCTGTTGAACAAGACACGCTTGCAGAATGCTGTGGACGCTGCCGCCCTGAGTGGCGCAAAGACCCTGAGCCAGGTGATGGGCTCTGGCAATAGTGCCAGTACCGCGCGAGCCGCCGCGCTCTTCACCCTGAACGAAAATGCCAAGGCCGCAGGCAACAACGAACTGTTGACGGCAATCGGCGGCAACCCTGGAGCATTCGCCGTGGTGGAGCTGGCAGACAATGTCTATGGGCCTTTCTCCTTCCCGGGGCCGGTAAATGCCACTTATGTGCGGGTCTCGGTATCGAATTACTCACTGGCGGGTTTTTTCTGGAGCTTCGCCCAGTCAATCGGTACGGGAACCGTGGGGGCCAAGAGCGTGACGGCGATTGCCACCGCCGGGCCGAGCCCGACCAGCCCATGCGATCTTGCGCCGCTGCTGGTGTGTGGCAACCCGGCTCAATACAACCCGGATGCGGGCATGTTCTGGGGCTATCGTTTCGGTGACCTGGAGGTCTTGAAGTCAGCCGCCAAGAACAGTGACCCCATTGGCCCCGGCAATTTCCAGCTGCTCGATTTTGGCTCGGGCGGCAAGGAGGTTGGCGAACTCATGGCTGGCGGCGGCTCGGTTTGCCGCAATGTCGGGGAAAACGTCGACACCAAGCCAGGCAACACGGTGGGCCCTTCCGTTCAAGGTTTGAATACGCGCTTTGGCGACTACACAGGGTCGTTCAAGGGGACGGACTATCCGCCCGACCTGGTGACGACCTACGACAACCCGAAGATCAAGTACAACGACAGCACCACACCGGCGCGACTGGAGCATCAGGGCCAACCTGTCACTTCGAGCAATGGCAACCTCTCTGCTGGCGGTACGTCGCTGTTCGATTACAACGATTATGCCGCTCAGAGCGCCGCATGTGTCGCCGGCGGGGGGACGGGGTGCCAGTCAAACGGAGTTTTCGAGCGGCGGATACTGAAGATCGTAGTGGGCAACTGCTCGGGCAAGAACGCGGGGGCATCCTCGATTCCGGTCCTCGGTTTCGGTTGCTTCTATGTAGTGCAGCCGGCCGACAACTCGGGTGGGGATTCGCAGATCTTCGGCCAGTTCGTCAAGCAATGCGAAGGCGACGGTGTGCCGGGGCCCACGCCGCAGGATGATTCCGGCCCGCAGATCATCCAGCTGTACAAAACCTTTCTCAACGGCAGTGGCACACCGAGCATCGACTCCTGAGGAACTGTCATGGAACTTCACCGGCTCAAGCGTGCGCAGCGCCAGCAAGGGGTGGCAATCGTCGAGTTCACCATCACCCTGCCGCTGTTGCTCCTGACCTTGCTGGCCTTTGGCGAATTTGGCCGCATGCTTTACCAGTACAACAGTCTGCTGCAAGGCAGCCGTGATGCCGCGCGCTTCGTCGCCAGCCAGGCCTGGAACTCGACCTTGGGCAAGGTCGAGGTGAGCGCTGATCTCGAGTGCATGACCAAGAAAGTGGCGGTGTACGGTGCACCTTCCGCGCCGCCCTGCAGCCTGACCGGCATGCCGGCCAACATCACTGTGCAGGTGGCCAAGGTGGCGGGCACCAGCGACCACGTGCAGGTGACCATCAGCTCTGTCTTTTCCCCGCTGGTCGCCAACGGCATTCCTGCCTTTATTGGCGGCAGCACGGCGCTGAACTTCCCATTGGTCGCCACCACCGTGATGAGGGCACTGTGATGAAGCGCAGAGGCATGCAGGAAGGCGTCTACGTCGTAGAGTTCGCGATCATCAGCGCATTGCTGTTCACGCTGTTGTTCGGGGTGCTGGAAATAGGCCGGTTGTACTACACCGTGAACGTGCTGAATGAATCCGTTCGGCGTGGCGCACGTCTGGCAGCGGTCTGCAACATCAGCGACCCGGTAGTGCTGCGTCGGGCGATATTCAACAGCGCCGGCAACAGTGGCGCCAGTACCCTGCTGGCCGACCTGGACACCGGGGACCTGACCCTGCGTTACCTGGACAAGAACGGCGCGCTGGTAGCCAACCCCGGTGATCTGGTGAGTGCCACCGGGTTTGCCGCTGTCCGCTATGTCCAGCTGACCCTGCAGAACTTTCAATTCAGCCTGTTTATTCCAGGTTTTGGGGTGCCCATTACCCTGCCAGTATTCAAGGCGACCTTACCTCGCGAAAGCCTCGGGCGTCATACCGAGGCGGATGTCGCACCGGAGATCACGCCATGCTGAATCTTAGGGAGTCTTCCGTATCCGCTACCTCCATCAAGCCCGGGATGCGTCTGTTGATCAGCAGCTCCGACGCCTTGGCCTTGCGTCAGTTGCAAGAAATCTGTCAGCGCATCTCCGGTCTGGAGGTGAATGTTCGCCAGGTGAGCAATGGGCATTCCGACCCGCTTTTCGGGCTGGACCGGAAGCCCGACTTCTTGCTCTTGCGCGTTGGCCACTTGTGGCGTGAGGAGCTGGCAGCCCTGTTGCAACGCCCGGCCCATGAACGCCCGCCGCTGTTGGTGTGCGGCCTGCTGGACGATCGGGAAGGCATGCGCCTGGCAATGCAGGCCGGTGCCCGCGATTTTCTGCCGGAACCCATCGTTGCCACGGAGCTGATCGCAGCCTTGAACCGTATGGTCATGGAGACCCAGACCAGCAGTACGGCAACCGGGAAACTGATCGCCGTGATGAATGCCAAGGGTGGCTCCGGCGGCACGGTACTGGCTTGTAACCTGGCGCATCAGCTCAGCCTCAAGGGCAACGCGCTGTTGCTTGACCTGGACTTGCAGTTTGGCAGTGTGTCGCATCACCTGGATGTCGCGCAGTCGCACACCCAACTGGATGTGTTGCAGCAGATAAAAGAGATGGACGGGGTGGCACTGCGCGGGTTCTGCAGCCATTTCAGCCCGTCCTTGCATGTGCTTGGCAGTCGCGCCAATGAGCTGTGCTTGCCGCAGGATGTCCAGGCCGAACAGCTCGATGCGCTGCTGCAGTTGGCGCGCGCCAACTATGATTGGGTCGTGGCGGACCTGCCACGGCAGATCGACCACATCACCGCGTCAGTGCTGGAGCAGGCGGACCGGGTGTACGTCGTGGTGCAGCAGAGCGTCAACCACCTGCGCGACGCCAGTTCCCTGGCGCGCATTCTGCGCGATGACCTGGGCGTACGCGGCAATCAGCTGGAGGTGGTGGTCAACCGCTACGACAAGGCGGCACCGGTCAGTCTCAAGGATATCGGCGAGGCGATGCGCTGCACCAATATCGTGAAGCTGCCCAATGACTTCAGCGTCATCAACCAGAGTCAGAACACGGGTGTGCCATTAGGCCTGCAAGCACCTCGGTCGGCGATCACCCAGGCGCTGCGTGGGATGGCCGAGGAACTGGTTGGCAAGCAGGTGGCCACTGACAGTGGACTGTTCAAACGCGCCTTCAAGCGTGTTTTTCGGGGGTGAACCATGCTTAGCGATTTCCGTAACCGTTTGCGCAAACAGGCAGTCACCCCCGAGGCATCGACGCCGTCGAAGCAGGGTGGCGCTGCGAAGGATCCGGCTGAGGCGATGATGGCCTGGGAGCATTCAGCGCCGGACGTTCTTTTTGAAACCAGAAGCCAGGTCACCCAGGTGGAAGCCGAGTGGCGGGAGAAGACCTATCAGCAACTGCTCAAGGTCATGGACTTGTCCTTGCTCGACTCGCTCGAGCAGGCCGAGGCCGTGCGGCAGATCCGCGATATCTGCCAACGTCTGCTCGATGAGCATTCGGCGCCGGTGAGCTCTGTCAGCCGCCAGCTGATCATCAAGCAGATCACCGATGAAGTGCTTGGCCTTGGCCCGCTGGAGCCGCTGCTGGCCGACCACACGGTGTCCGACATTCTGGTCAACGGGCATGACTCGGTGTACGTCGAGCGGTTCGGCAAGTTGCAGCGCACCGATGTGCGTTTTCGCGACGATCAGCACCTGCTCAACATTATCGACCGCATCGTCTCCAGCCTCGGCCGGCGTATCGACGAGTCTTCGCCGTTGGTCGATGCCCGCCTCAAGGATGGTTCGCGGGTCAATGCGATCATCCCGCCGCTGGCCATCGATGGGCCAAGTATCTCGATCCGCCGCTTTGCGGTGGACCTGCTCAATACCGACAGCCTGATCCAGGCGGGCGCCCTGACCCCGGCCATCGCGTTGCTGCTCAAGGCGATCGTGCGGGGCCGGCTGAACGTGCTGATCTCGGGCGGCACCGGCTGTGGCAAGACCACCATGCTCAATGTGCTGTCCAGTTTCATTCCCCACAACGAGCGCATTGTCACCATCGAGGACTCTGCCGAGCTGCAACTGCAGCAGCCACATGTGGTGCGCCTGGAAACACGGCCTGCGAACATCGAGGGGCGCGGCGAGGTGGGCCAGCGGGAGCTGGTGCGCAACAGCCTGCGGATGCGCCCGGACCGTATCGTGATCGGTGAGGTGCGTGGTGCCGAGGCGCTGGACATGCTGACGGCGATGAACACCGGCCACGATGGCTCACTGACTACCATCCACGCCAACACCGCGCGCGATGCGTTGGGCCGGGTCGAGAACATGGTCCTGATGTCTGGCGCCACGTTCCCGATCAAGGCCATGCGTCAGCAGATCGCATCGGCCATCGATGTGGTGATCCAGCTGGAGCGGCAGGAAGACGGCAAGCGGCGGTTGGTAAGCGTGCAGGAGATCAACGGCATGGAAGGCGAAATCATCACCATGACCGAGATCTTCTCTTTTGTCCGCAATGGTGTGGGCGAGCAGGGCCAGGTGCTTGGCGACTTCCGGCCGAGTGGCATGGTCCCGGCCTTTCGCGATGCCTTGGCCAAGCGCGGGATCGAACTGCCGCTGACGATGTTCAGGCCTGAATGGATGGAGGCTCGTCAGCCATGAGCCAGATACCCGGTGAATACATCCTGATATTTCTCGGCATGGTGTTCATTGCCGTGTTTCTCCTCAGCCAAGGGTTGGTGGTGCCGGTGTTCGGCGAGGCGGGCAAGGTACGTAAACGTATTCGCAGCCGACTGGTGATCCTGGAGCGCGCAAGCCATCTGCCGAACATGCAGACCGTGTTGCGGCAGAAATACCTGACTCGTTTGTCGCCGCTGGAGGCGTGGCTCGAGCAGTTACCCTTCATGGCGACGCTGACGCAAATGATCGAGCAGGCCGGGCATGAGTACCGGGCCTATCGGGTACTGCTGTTGGGGCTCGTGCTGGCAGCGGCTGCCGGGATGCTGGCCTGGCTGTTCTTTCCTTACTGGTGGTTGGCGCTGGCGGCTGCGTTCGTGGCGTTCTGGCTGCCGCTGCTGAAAATCACCCATGACCGTGGCAAGCGTTTCGCCCAGTTCGAAGAGGGTTTGCCGGATGCGCTGGAGGCCATGTGCCGGGCATTGCGCGCCGGACACCCCTTCAATGAAACCCTGCGCCTGGTGGCAGAGGAACACAAGGGGCCGGTGGCGCAGGAATTCGGCCTGACCTTCGCCGATATCAACTACGGAAATGATGTGCGCCGGGCCATGCTTGGCCTGCTGGAGCGGATGCCCAGCATGACGGTGATGATGCTGGTCACCTCGATCCTCATTCACCGAGAGACCGGCGGCAACCTGACCGAAGTACTGGAGCGCCTGAGCAACCTGATCCGCGGGCGTTTCCGCTTTCAGCGCAAGGTCAAGACCATGTCGGCCGAAGGGCGTATGTCGGCTTGGGTGTTGGTGGCCATACCCTTCCTGTTGGCGGCAGCGATCATTATCACGAGCCCGGACTACCTGACGTTACTGATCAAGGATCCCACTGGGCAAATGTTGGTCATGGGGGCTTTTGGCTCAATGTTGGTGGGGATTTTCTGGATTCGTAAAATTATCCGTATCCAGATTTAGGCAGTTCTCGCATGGGGGCGTCGGTCATGGACTATTTGCTCGGTTTGTTGAGTGGGGTGACGGACAACGAGGCATTGGCACGCCTGCTGATCGTCGGTGCGATCGGGATGAGCACGGTCATTGCGGTCATCACCGTGACGTTGCTTGTGCTGGGGTTGCAGAGCCCGCTGCAACGCCGTCTTGCATTGATCAAGCGTGACCACTCCAGCGCTGCGCCCGGGCGGGAGGCGCCAGGAAACCTTCAGCTTCTACTGGAGCGGGTTGGTCGGCGCGTTACCCCGTCTACGGATGGACAGGTGTCAGCCACTCGAACCCTGTTGACCCACGCGGGTTATGGTTCGGCGTCGGCGGTACAGGTGTATTGGGCAGTGCGTTTGCTGTTGCCGTTGCTGCTGGTAGGCGTTTCGCTGTTGGTATTGCCACTGGTTCCGAACCTTTCCCTGATGACGGGCATGGGAGTGGTGGCCATGGGGGCTGCTAGCGGATGGCTATTGCCGGCAATGTATGTCGACAAGCGCAAGACGGCTCGGCAGGGGCGGTTGCGTGCGGCCTTTCCTGACGCCCTGGACCTGATGGTGGTGTGCGTGGAGTCGGGCCTGGCGTTACCCCAGGCTATCGAGCGGGTGGCCGAAGAAATGGCGGTCAGCCAGGCCGAGCTGGCCGAGGAACTGGCGTTGGTCAATGCGCAGATCCGCGCCGGCATTTCCAGTACCGAAGCGCTCAGGCAACTGGCTGATCGCACCGGTCTGGAAGACATCCAGGGCCTGGTGAGCTTGTTGGCCCAGAGCATCCGCTTCGGTACCAGCGTAGCGGCTACCTTGCGCATCTATGCCGAGGAGTTTCGTGACCGGCGCATGCAGGCCGCCGAGGAAATGGGCGCGAAAATCGGGACAAAGCTGGTTTTTCCGCTAATTTTCTGTCTGTGGCCAAGCTTCTTTCTGGTAGCCATCGGCCCGGTGATCATCGGGATACTTAAAACGTTCGGGAAGCCATGACATGAACAGGATCAGCTTGCTGTTGACGATGATAGCCGTGCTCTCAGGTTGCCAGAGCACGGGGCCAGACCTGAATGGTGTACGTTCTGTCTACTCCGCTGGCAATTCGGTGCTCTACCAGGTGCAGTCGCAAAGCAACTCGCCCGACCAGGCGATGCAGGTGGCGGCAATGGCTTACCAGGCCGGTGACCTGGACCAGGCGCTGTACCAGTACTTGCGCGTCCTTGAGCTGGCACCCGAACGTTATGAGGCGCTGGTCTGGGTTGGCCGTATCCACCGCGAACGCGGCAATAACCAGCTGGCCGAGATGGCCTTCACCGAGGTGCTGGGCAAGGCACCTGAAAACCCCGATGCCCTGACCGAAATGGGCCTGCTGAATCTGTCCATGCGTAAACATGAGCAAGCCAAGGCGATGCTGTTGAAGGCAGTTGCCGTGGATCAGCAGCGCTTCACCAAGGACCCGGCCAATACCCAGACAGGGGCGGCTGCGCTCAGGGTCGACAGCAAGTCACCGCTCAAGGCCTACAACGGGCTGGGGGTGCTCGCGGATCTGGCCGACAACTTCGCCGAGGCGCAGACGTACTACCGCCTGGCCGAGCTCATCGATCCACGTTCGGCGTTGGTGCAGAACAGCCTGGGGTATTCCTACTACATGGCCGGGCAATGGGCCGATGCCGAGCTACGCTACAAACGTGGCGTGAGCTACGACGGGACCTACAAACCGCTTTGGCGCAACTATGGGTTGCTGCTGGCTCGCATGGGGCGCTATGAGGAGGCTGTGTCTGCCTTCGAACAGGTCGAAAAGCGTGCCGAAGCCAGCAATGATGTCGGCTATGTCTGCCTGGTGGAAGGCAAGCTGGATGTGGCCGAGCAGTTTTTCCGCAGCGCCATCGAGTTGTCGCCGGGGCACTATCCCATCGCCTGGGAAAACCTGAACAGGGTCCAGCAGATTCGGCAAATCCGCCAGATGGGCGGCGATGTGGCGATGCCCGAGCCCATTGCAGTTGGCCCGGCCGTGCAGGTGACAACGGCATCGGCGCCTTGATGGGCCGCAAAGCGGCCCCTGATGGGTTCATTTCACCTGTGGGTGAGCGGTGCTTCAATAGCCAGCGCTGCTTGCCCCAACGGATGCGTACCGGCATCAAAGAAATGCAGCGCTGTCCCCGGCATATCCCCGAAGCGATCGATGAAATGCTGCTTCTGGTTGATCACCGATGCCTCGCTCAACGGCCTTATGGCAATCGACAGATGCGTCGGTCGGGCCAGCCGGATGGCTTCGAGCAGGTGCTGGTCACTGCTGTCCAGGTGCTGCCCGAACAGGCATAGCCCTTGGCTTTCCCGCGCCAGTTGCCCCAGGCACCAGCCCAGGTAATCCGAGTTGCGGATGGCGCGCAGTTTCTCGTCGCTGCGGTCTTCGTTGACGAACAGCGGCACTTCGCCCGGGATGTTCACGGCAAAACCATCGAGCAGTTCGGCGCTGTCGGCGCTGCGTTGACGGGTGGTGCCGTCGGGCAGCTTCAGCAGGTGCAGGCCACCATGCAGGTGCAGCACCCGGGTGCCTTTGCCGCTGGTGCGGCGCACGTCGAAGAAACCTTGCTCGTCGAACAGTTCGGCGAAGCCGTGCGGGGCGTGTCGCACGGCCCAGGGTAGCAGCAGGTCATAGTTGCTGGTGTAGACGCTGCGGTAGCCGCGCAGGGCCTGGTTGAGGGTTGCCAGGGTGGCCGCCGGCATGAGTGGCCACGGCAGATGCACCGTGCGTACGGCGTGGATCAGCGCTTCCTTGATCGAGTAGTAGCGGTTCAGCGGCGCGGTGGAGTTGATGGCCAGTGCGGCGTTGGCGCGCACTGTGGTGTTGAGGGTGCTGAGTACCGGCTCGAACAGTTCCGTGCCCAGCGACTTGAACAATGCCTGGTCGCTGACGGCCAGGCCTTTCTTGCGACCGGCGCGTTGCGCTTCCTCGAACAGCGAGAAGTAACCGAACGGCTTCCACAGCGCGCGGCTGGCGCCGTTGCCCAGCAGTAGTGCGTCGCAAGGGTGTAGGGCGGCGAGTTCTGGCCAGGGGGTGAGGGTGGCGTCGAGTGCGGGCATGCTGGGGTCCGTTGGGTGGAGCGGGAACGGGGGCGACTTTAGCATGTCATGCAAGGTGTGCGAGGGTTGTATCCAGGCAAGGGCCTTGTGTCGGCAATGCCGGCCTCTTCGCGGGTGAACCCGCTCCCACAGGTACTGCACTGAATTCGAGGGCAGTACCTGTGGGAGCTGGCTAGCCGGCGACAGGGGCAGTGGCAACAATGCATCTCTTCAACCTTGCTCAGCCACCTTCACACTGCGACTCCTGTTACGCCACAGCCGATACGCGCGGATGCCCGCCCGCACCGAGCCGAACAGCAGTTTGTCTTCCATCTCCCTTGCCATCCCCGAGCGCACCAGCATGCGCAGGAAGGTGCCGCGGGCGCGGGCGATGGCGAAGAAGATGCCCTGGGCCGCCAGGGTGTCGCGTACCTCGCGCAGGGCGGCGATGCCGCTGACGTCGATACTGGTTACCGCTTCGGCGTCGAACAGCACGGCCTTGGGCTGGTCCTGGCTCTGCACCGCTTCGAGCAGGCGCATCTTGAAGTAGTCGGCGTTGAAGAACAGGATCGCGTCGTCGAAGCGGTATACCACCAGGCCTGGCACGGTACGGGCATCCTTGTGTTTGTGGATGTCCACCTGGCCTTCGGTGCCCGGCAGCCAGCCCAGTACCGCGTCGGTGGGCTGGTAGATGCTGTACAGCAGGCGCAGGATCGCCAGGGTCACGGCAAACACGATGCCGGGCAGCACGCCCAGGCTCAGCACGCCAACCGTGGTAAGCAGGCACAGCCAGAACTCGAAGCGGCTCAGGCGGCGGATGTGCCTAAGCGACTTGATATCGATCAGCCCCCAGCCGGCCATCAGCAGCACGGCGCCCAGCGCAGCCTGCGGGATCCACGCCATCGGTGCGGTGAAGAACAGCAGGATCAGGGCGATGACCAGCGCAGCAATGATGCCCACCAGCTGGCTTTTGCCACCGACCATGTCGTTGACCGCAGTGCGCGAGTCGGCGCCGCTGATGGCAAAGCCTTGGGAAACCCCGGCTGCCAGGTTGCTTACGCCCAGGGCGACGAATTCGTGGTTGGCGTTGATCGCGTAGCCGTGCCGGGCGGCAAAGCTGCGTGCGGTGAGCATGGCGCTGCAGAAGCTGACGGTGGCGATACCCAGGGCATCGCGCAGCAGGCTTTTCATTTCTGCCAGGTTACTGTGTGGCCAGGCCAGCTGCGGGATGCCGGCAGGTACCGGACCGAGTATGGCGACGCCGAAGCGATCGAGGCCGAACAGGCCGACCAGCAGCATGAACAGCGCCACTACCGTTAGTGCCGCGGGCAGGCGCGGGTAGCGCCGTGGCAGCCAGATCAGCAGGCCCAGTGCGGCGATGCCGATGAGCAGCGTCACCCAGTGGATTTCGCCCAGGCGCTGGAGGAAGTTGATCAGGCTGAGGATAAAGCCGTCGCCCTCGATCTTGAACCCCACCACCTTGGACAACTGCCCGGCGATCAGGCTCAGGCCGATGCCGTTGAGATAGCCGATCAGGATCGGCCGCGAGAAGAAGCTGGCGATGAACCCGGCCCGGGCCACGCCGGCAGCGATCAGCATTACCCCGACCAGCAGGGTGACGATCACCGACAGTTCGGCAATCCGGTGCGGCTCGCCCATGGCCAACGGCGCCACGGCGCCGGCGATCATCGCGCAGGTGGCGGCGTCGGGGCCAACCATCAGCTGGCGTGAGCTGCCGATCAGGGCGTAGACCATCATCGGCAGCACGCAGGCGTACAGGCCGTACTGCGGCGGCAGGCCGACGATCTGCGCGTAGGCGATGGCAATGGGAATCTGGATCGCCGCCACCGAGAGGCCAGCCTGCAAGTCGGCGTGGAACCACTCGCGGCGGTAGTGCAGCAGGTTGGCAAGGCCCGGTAGCCAGCGGGAGAGAAACATGCGTCGTCCTTTCGAAATGTTTCACGAAACCATCCACGCATTGAAGCGGATCGGCAGGCAAATGGCCATGGGACAGGTCAACGGAGGGGGCAGAAACGAAAAAAGGAGCCAAGGCTCCTTTTGACAGCGATGACGTTAATGGAACGCCATGCGGTAATGCGATGTGGAGCGGGTAGAGGGAATCGAACCCTCAACTAAAGCTTGGGAAGCTTTCGTTTTGCCACTAAACTATACCCGCATCTGCGCTGCACTTTTTACCAGAACCCTCCACGAATTAGAAGCCCAAGTTATAAAAAAGCTTGTCGGCACCCCATAGCCTGCGGGTATCACCTACGGGGCGCCGATGCGCTCAGATGGCCAATGCATGCTGCCCCTGTTGTACGTGCTGGTAGCGTTGACGGGGCTCGCGCACGGTCGGCTTGAGGAAGCCGAGCAAGACGCTGCGGGTGTCCTCGCAGGCGGCCTTGTTTTCCATGTCGAGGAAGTGGCCCGCGTCACGGATCACGCTGAACTGGCTCTTGCCCACATGCTTGCTGAACTGCCGGGCATCTTCGACCGTGGTGTATTCATCGCGGTCGCCGTTGATGAACAGCACCGGGATGTCGATGTTGCGCGCGCCATTCAGGGCCCGTTCCAGGTCGTGCTGCAGCACTTCGTTGATGTGGAAGTGCATCTGCGCGTACTCGTGGCTGTCCAGGCTGCTGACGTGCCGGTAGTTGAAGCGCTTGAACAGTGATGGCAGGTGCTTGCCGATGGTGTCGTTGACCAGGTTGCCGACCTGATAGCGGTCGCAGGCGGCCAGGTACTGGCAGCCACGGGCCAGGTAATCGCGCATCGGTTCGTTGATCACCGGCGAGAACGAGCTTACCACCGCTTTCTTCACGTACCGCGGCTGGTGCGCCAGCGCCAGCAGTGTGCTTGCGCCACCCCACGAGAACGACATCACGTGGTCTGCCTGGAAGTGATCGATCAGCTCAAGGAGGATATGTGCTTCGGTCTCCTTGCTGATCAGGCGTTCCTGGCGATTGTGAGGCTTGGACTTGCCCGCGTATGGCTGGTCGAACAGTACTACGTTGAACTGCGGGTGCAGATTACGTACCGTCTGGGCGAACGAGGCCGTGGTGGCCAGCGAGCCGTTGATCAGGATGATCGTTTTCTCGGCTGCATCCGCGCGATAGAACTCCGTGTAAACCCGATACTGACCTTGGATATCAAGTACAGCGATTTCTGGCCTCATGTCATCGACTCCTGGCGCAAAAAGGGTATTCGCGTCACCTAGGGTGCACGTTCTTTATGACAGGTAGGCATTTGCCTGAAGAGAAACCGGGGGGCCCTGTGTCGATCCTTGGCACGTGCGTCGACGGTATTGTTTTTGGCGGGCAATTTGCCGTGCCCCAAGGCATCGAGGCCCCGGGTGGCCGACAAAAGGTGTCTTCGACCGCAATCGTGACTTGGTAGTCACATGCAGACTGACGATTTGGATTCAAGCAGTGGGTGGGGAATCCCGCAAGTGCCGTTCGGGGGAAAATGTGACTTTTGCCGCTGGGCGGTCGTATGACGCACCCCGTGCGGTCTGTTCCTGCCTCTTCGCGGGCACGCCCGCTCCCACAGGGATCACACCAGCCCGGAGGCCAGGGGTGTACCTGTGGGAGCGGGCGTGCCCGCGAAGAGGCAGGAACAGGCTGACTAGACCGTGGCTATTTCATCCGCCGTGAGCTCACGAAATGCCCCTGGCGCCAACCCCGGGTCCAGCCGGATCGCCCCCATGCTCTCGCGATGCAACCCCACTACCTTGTTGTCGAAATGGCCGAACATGCGCTTGACCTGGTGATATCGCCCTTCGACGATTGCCAGCCGCGCCTGGCGCGGCCCCAGGATGTCCAGCTGGGCGGGCAGGGTGGTGAGGTTTTCGAAGGCGAAGTAGAAACCTTCGAGGAACTTGGCCACATAGTGCTCGCCAATCTCGTCCTCGGTTTCCACCAGGTAGTGCTTGGGCAGCTTGGTCGCGGGCTGGGTAAGCCGCCGTGACCACTGGCCATCGTTGGTCAGGATCATCAGGCCGGTGGTGTTGAAGTCCAGGCGCCCGGCAATGTGCAGGTCCTCACGCAACGCGGCGGGCAGCAGGTCGAGCACGGTGCGGTGTTGCGGGTCCTGGGTGGCGCTGACACAGCCAGTGGGCTTGTGCAGCATCAGGTAGCGCGCCGGGCGGCCAGCCTGCAGCAACTGGTCGTCCAGCTCCACACGGCTGAATTCGCGCACCTCGGCCAGCGGGTCACTGACCACTTGGCCATCTACCCGCACGCGGCGTTGCGCCAGCATCAGGCGGACTTGCTGGCGGTTGTGGTTGGGCAGGTTGGCGAGGAAACGGTCGAGGCGCATGGCAAACGGTCAGTGGGAAGCGGGTGAGCGGAGTTGTTCTTCAACGGCGGCGCAGCGCGGGCACAGGCAGGCTTTGTCGCGCAGCTCGGCGGGCAGGGCCTGGAGCACGGCAGGGTCGATGCTCACGCCGAAGCACCAGCAGGTCTGGGTGGCCCGACGCGGGTCGGCCAGGCTGCACTGGTTGAGGGCACCACAGGCGGGGCAGTGCTGGTTGTCATGCATGGCTGCCGCTCACATGTATCAAATTGTTGCAGAAATGGCACTGCACTTCGGCGCCACTGTCTTATTCGATGTCGATGATCGCATTTCACATCGACGCTCGCCAGCGCCGCTGTTCGGGCACTCCAGCGGTCCAGGAGGCCGCCATGTTCTATCGAATCCTGTTGATCGCCCTGCTGGGGCTGATGACTTCCGCCTGCGTTCCGTACTACGAGAGCGGGGGCTATTACCGGTCTGACCACTACTATTCCGACCGTTATGTATCACCGGATTATTACCGCTATGACCGTTATTACGTGACGCCGCAACCGCGCTATTACTATCAGCCGGCGCCGCGCTACTACTACCGCTCGGCGCCAGCGCCTCATTACCGGTCTTATCCGCAGCCGCGGATGCAGCAGTGGCATGGCAACCCGCGCCATGACTATGGCAACCGCCAGCGGTATGACTATGGGCGCGACCGGGACCGTCATGATTATCGCGGTGGCAGCCAGCGCTACCAGAATGACCGTTGGCACTCCAACGGGCGGGGGGACGGTGACCGGCGTTGGGACGGGCGGCGTGGGCACGGGCAAGGGGGGAACTGGCAGCGGTAGGTGAATTGAAAACCGGGGGCGCTTTGCGCCCCAATCGCGACGCAAGGCCGCTCCCACAGGTACAGCGCAGCATTCGAAACCAGCGCTGTACCTGTGGGAGCGGCCTTGTGTCGCGATGGGCTGCAAAGCAGCCCCAGACTCTCGAAGCTACCCGAGATCCGCCAGCGGATGCCGCCCCTCCCACACCTTGGCAAAATGCGCCTCGACCACCGCCGCCGGCACTTGCGCCACATCGGGCCAGTGCCAGCGCGGCTGGTTGTCCTTGTCCAGCAAGCGCGCCCGCACACCTTCGCTGAATTCCGGGTGGCGGCAACAGTTCAGGCTCATGCTGTATTCCATCTGGAACACCTGCGCCAACGACAGGTGCCGTGCCCGGCGAATTTGTTCCCACACCAGGTGGGCGGTCAGCGGGCAACCTTCATGCAACCGCTGGCCGGCATCTGCCAGCAGCGGGTCGTCGTGGTGCTTGAGCCCCTCCAGCGCGCGCCAGGCGGCGGCGGCATCGGCCACGTCAAGCAACTGATCGATCACCTGCCGTCGCGGCAGCCACTGGGCTTCAGGCAACTCGGCGCAGGCGCGGTGCTGTTCGGCCTTGAGCAGGCTGTTCAGTTGCAGGGCGGTCTGTTCCTGCCAGTTCAATTGCAGCAGTTCCTCGATCAGCGCATCTTGCTGGTGTTCGCCCAGGAAGCGGTCGGCCAGGTCCAGGTCAAGGGCGTCGTGGGCATTGATCGGCGCGCCCGTCAGAGCGAGGAACAACCCCAGCTTGCCCGGCAGGCGGGCAAGGAACCAGCTGGCGCCCACGTCCGGGTACAGGCCGATGCTGATTTCCGGCATGGCCAGCCGACTGCTGGGGGTGACGATGCGCACATTGGCGCCCTGCAGCAGGCCCATGCCACCGCCCAGCACATGCCCATGGCCCCAGCACAGCAGCGGCTTGGGATAGGTATGCAGGGCGAAGTCCAGGCGGTATTCGGCGGCGAAGAAGGCGGCGGCCAGCGGCGGCACGCTGCCGGGGTGGTCGCGGCAGGCTTGTACCAGCGCACGCACATCGCCGCCGGCGCAGAAGGCCTTGGCACCGTTGCCGCGTAGCAGTACGCAGACGATCCCCGGGTCGCGAGCCCAGGCGTGCAACTGTTCGCCCAATACCTCGATCATCGGCAGGTTCAGCGCATTGAGCGCCTTGGGCGCATCCAGGGTGGCGATGCCGATGCGGGCGCCATCGGCGCCGGTGAGTACCTCGCAATGAATGGCCATGGACAACCTCGCGCAAGTCATCGCACAAGTATGGCTTGCCTGGCCGAACATGCCGGTCGTCGGTCGGATCGTTTGACAAGCGGGAAGGGCTTACCTAGTGTCGCGCCATTGTTTATGGAAGGCCCCATGACTGACGACGATCGCATCAAACTCGAACCCAGCTGGAAGGCCGCCTTGCGCGCCGAATTCGACCAGCCCTACATGCATCAGCTGCGCGAGTTCCTGCGCAGCGAATACGCCGCCGGCAAAGAGATCTACCCGCCAGGGCCGTTGATCTTCAATGCCCTCAACTCGACGCCGCTGGACCAGGTGAAGGTGGTCATCCTCGGCCAGGACCCTTACCACGGGCCGGGCCAGGCCCATGGCCTGTGCTTCTCGGTGCAGCCGGGCGTGGCCACGCCACCGTCGCTGGTCAACATCTACAAGGAGCTGCAGCGCGACCTGAACATCCCGATTGCCAATCATGGCTACCTGCAGAGCTGGGCCGAGCAGGGTGTGCTGTTGCTCAACACGACCATGACCGTGGAGCGCGCCAATGCCGCGTCGCATGCCAAGAAGGGGTGGGAGTTCTTTACCGACCGGGTCATCCAGGTGGTCAGCGAGCAGTGCCCGAACGTGGTGTTCCTGTTGTGGGGCTCGCATGCGCAAAGCAAGCAGAAGCTGATCGACGGGACCAAGCACCTGGTGCTGAAGTCGGTGCATCCGTCGCCGTTGTCGGCTTACCGTGGGTTCCTGGGGTGCGGGCATTTCAGCCGGGCCAACAGTTTCCTCCAGCAGCGCGGGCTGGCGCCGATCAACTGGGCGTTGCCGCCGCTGTGATCACCTGAAAGACCGCGTCGCCTTCTTCGCGGGTGAACCCGCTCCCACAGGTACAGCGCTACCCTCAGGGCCTGTGTGGTCCCTGTGGGAGCGGGTTTACCCGCGAAGAGGCCGTCACAGTCATTCCGGGGTTGCATTCCACACCCGGAACAACGGCTCCGCCAGAAACAGCACGAACAACAAGCGCATCACCTGCAGTGCCGTCACCAGCGGCACCGACAACTGCAGGGTCTCTGCCGTCAGGCTCATCTCGGCAATCCCGCCCGGCATCATCCCTAGCGTCAGCGAACGCAAATCCAGCCCGCTCATCACGCTCAATACCCAGGCCGCACTGCCGGCAATCGCCATGCACAACGCCGTGGCCACCAGGGTACGCCCAAGGAACCAGGGGGCGCGGCGGAAGAACGCCCGGTTGAAGTGGCAGGCCAGGCCGCTGCCGATCAGCCACTGGCCGATCTGGCTGGCGCCATTGGGCAGGGCAATCTGCAGGTTGCCGGCAAGGCTCACCGTCGCTGCCACCAGCAATGGCCCGAACAACCACGGGTTGGGCTGGCGCAAACGCTGCCAGAGCAACGCAGCGGCAATGCCCAGCGGGGCAATCAATGCCAGCCAGCCCCAGTTCACGCTGCCGGTGTGATTCAACGGCACCCCGTCACCCAGCAGGAACTTGAACAGCGCCGGCACGCACAGTACCACCGCCAGTACGCGCAGGCTCTGCGCCGCCGCCACCTGGCTGAGCACTGCGCCATTGCGCGCGCCAAGGTTGACCATCTCCCCCGAACCGCCCGGCATGCTGGCGAAGAACGCAGTGGCACGATCCTCACCGCTGCGCCGCAGCAGCCATACGCTGATCACGCTGGACAGGGTGGTGAACAGTGCGCCGAAGAAGATCAGTGCGAAATGGCTGGCCACCTGCTCGATCACCGCCGGGGTGAAGTGCAGGCCAATGCCGATGCCGATGATCCACTGCCCGCACTTGCGGCCATTGGGGATTTCCGGCAGCTGCCAGCGTGTCAGGCAGCGTACCAGGATGATCGCCAGCAGCGAGCCGACCATCCACGGCAAAGGCCAGCCGACCTTGCTGGCGGCAAAACCGCCAGCAAGGCCGACCAGCCCGGTTGCGACAAACAACGGCAACCAGCGATCAGGCATCGGCCATCGCCCGGCGCTGCAGGCTGCGTTTGCGCCAGATACGCAGCAGCGGCAGGGTCAGCATGCAAAGGGTCAGTACCCACACCGACATGCTGATCGGGCTCGACCAGAGGATGCCCAGTTCGCCGTTGGAGATCGACAGCGCCCGGCGCAGGTTTTGCTCCATCAGCCCTCCGAGGATGAAGCCGAGCAGAATCGGCGACAGCGGGAAGTCGAGCTTGCGCAGGATATAGCCCATGATGCCGATGCCGACCATCAGGAACAGGTCGAAGGTGGTGGCATGCACTGCATACACGCCGATCGCCGTGATGATGGCGATCACCGGCACCAGCGCCCAGTTCGGCACGGCGAGGATGCGGGTGAAGATGCGGATCATCGGGATGTTGAGGATCACCAGCATGATGTTGGCGATGAACAGCGAGGCGATCAGGCCCCAGACGATGTCTGGCTGCTGTTCGAACAACAGTGGGCCAGGGGTGATGTTGTACAGGGTCAGTGCGCCGATCATCACCGCGGTGGTGCCCGAGCCGGGTACGCCCAAGGTCAGCATCGGTACCAGGGCGCCGCAGCAGGAGGCGCCAATGGCGGTTTCCGGGGCGGCCAGGCCACGGGCGTCGCCCTTGCCGAATTGGCCTTTTTCACCTGCCAGGCGTTTTTCGGTCATGTAGGCCACGGCACTCGCCAGTGTTGCACCGGCACCTGGCAGCACACCCATGATGAAGCCCAGCAGGCCGCAGCGGATATTGACCATGAACACCGACGCCGCTTCCTTGAGGTTGAACAGCATGCGCCCGGTGGCCTTGACCGCCTGGTGGCCATGGTGGGTCTTTTCCAGCAGCAGGAGGATTTCGCTGATGGAGAACAGGCCCAGCACCAGCACCACGAACTGGATGCCGTCGGCCAGGTGCACGCTGTCGCCGGTGAAGCGGTACACGCCACTGTTGGCATCGATACCGACTGCCGACAGGAACAGGCCGATCAGTGCGGCAATGAAGGTTTTCAACGGCTTGTCGCCGGCCATGCCGCCAAGGGCGACGATGGCGAACACCATCAGCACGAAGTACTCAGCCGGGCCGAAGGCGATTGCCCATTTCGCCAGCAGCGGGGCGAACAGCACCATGCCGCAGGTGGCAATCAGCGCACCGATGAACGAACTCCAGGCCGACAGCGACAGCGCGACGCCCGCCAGGCCATTGCGGGCCATCGGGTAGCCGTCGAGGGTGGTCATTACCGTCGAGGCTTCGCCGGGGATGTTCAGCAGGATCGAACTGATGCGCCCACCGTACTCGCAGCCCAGGTACACCGCCGCCAGCAGGATCAGCGCCGATTCCGGCGGCAGGCCGAGGGCGAAGGCGATGGGGATCAGCAGGGCCACGCCGTTGATCGGGCCCAGGCCCGGCAGCAGGCCGACCACGGTACCGATCAGCGTGCCGGACAGGGCGGTGACCAGGTTGTAGGGGGACAGGGCGACGCCGAAGCCCTGGCCCAGGTAGCTCAAGGTATCCATGTGTCAGTTCTCCAGTGCGCTCAGCAGGCCAAGGGGCAGGGGCACGTCCATGACGCGGTCGAACAGCCAGTAGAGGAACAGGCTCATGCCCGCCACCACGATGAAGCTGTGCAGCCAGCGGCCGCCGTACAGGCGGGCCATGGGCACGCCGACCAGGATGGCGCTGAGGATGAAGCCCAAGGCTTCGAAGGTGCTGGCGAAAACGATCAGCAGGCCGACGCAGGCGGCGATCTTGGTCAGGGTTTCACGGTCCAGTTCCGGCTCGTCGTCCTTGCGCACGATGGGCGTGGGGCGGAACACCAGGTACAGCAGGCCCAGGCCCATCAGGCCGAGCATCAACAGCGGGTAGGCGCGCGGGCCCACCGGTTCATAGGAAAACGCCGCCTGGTAAGGCCAGGCCATCACGGCCAGGGCGGCGCACACCGCCAGCAGGGCCAGGGCGAAGATGCGTTGCAGGATCATCAGAGAGTCCTCGTTGGGATCGCTCAAGCGAGATGCAAATCCTGTGGGAGCGGCCTTGCGTCGCGATCGGGCGCGAAGCGGCCGCAAACCTGCCACTGCGATCTGTCTGAAGCATCGCATCGGCTGATACAGGGGCCGCCGTGCGGCCCATCGCGGCACAAGGCCGCTCCCACAGGGATTGTGGTGACTCCGGCCAGTGTTACTGGATCAGGCCAAATTCCCTGGCCAGCGCCTTGTAGTCAGCCACTTGCTTCTTCACATAGCCGTCCAGCTCTTCGCCGGTCATGGCGAACGGGAACAGCTCGCGCTGGTCACGCAGCTTGGCGAAGTCTTCCGAGGCCAGCATCTTGTCGAACGACTGCTTCCACCAGGCGTAATCCTCGTCGCTCACCTTTGGCCCCAGGTAGAAGCCGCGCACCACTGGCCAGACGATGTCGTAGCCCTGTTCCTTGGCGGTGGGGATGTCTTTCATCTCGGGCTCGTCCAGGCGCTTTTCCGAGAACACCGCGAGGATGCGCATGTTGCCGCTCTGAATGTGTGGCATGGAGTCGGAGATGTCGGTCGAGCCGACCTGGATATGCCCGCCCAGCAACGCCGTGGCAATTTCGCCGCCGCCTTCCAGCGCCACGTAGCGCAGGTCGCGCGGGTTGATGCCGGCGGCCTTGGCGATCAGCGCCGTCTGCATCCAGTCCTGGCTACCCACGGTGCCGCCAGAGCCGATCACCACCTTGCTCGGGTCTTTTTTCAGCGCTGCGACCAGGTCGTCGAGGGTCTTGTAGGGCGAGTCGCTCTTCACCGCGATGGCGCCGTAGCTGGTGCCGACGGCGGCCAGCCATTTCACGGCGTTCTCGTCGAAGCGGCCGAACTTGCCCTGGGCCAGGTTCAGCAACGAGCCGCTGGACCAGGCCACCAGGGTGCCGGCATCGGCCGGGCGCTGGGCGACCACGGCGTTGTAGGCCACCGCGCCGACACCACCGGGCATGTAGGTGACGCGCATCGGCTTGCTGAGAATCTTCTCCTGCACCAGGGCGCTTTGTACCAGCTTGCAGGTCAGGTCGAAGCCACCACCGGGCGAGGCGGGGGCAATGCATTCGGGGCGTTTAGGTTCGGCAGCGAGGGCGTTGCCGGCCAGCAGCAGGCAGCCGGTAGCGAGGACGAGGCGGCGCAGTGAAAAGGTCATCGTCAATCTCCGTGAGCGTTGTTGTTATCAAGTTATCGCTATGGGGTTACCACAGCGCCACGCTGTAGCTCACCAGCAGCCGTACCTCGTCCGCGTCGCGGGCGAAGTTGGAGCGGAAGGTGGCGTTGCGCAGGCGCACGGCGACGTTCTTCAACGGGCCGCTTTGTACCACGTACTTCAGTTCGGTGTTGCGCTCCCACTCCTTGCCCTCGCCACCGGCGGCGCGGCTGACGTTGTCGCCGCTGATGTAGCGGGTCATGAAGGTCAGGCCGGGTACGCCGAGTGCGGCAAAGTTGTAGTCGTAGCGCGCTTGCCAGGAGCGCTCGTCGGCGCCGGCGAAGTCGTTGATCTGGACGAAGTTGACCAGGTACGGGTCGGCACCATCGACGTACGGGAAGGCGCTGTCGCCGGACAGCTGCTGCCAGGCGGCGCTGACCTTGTGCCCGCCCAGGGCGTAGCTGAGCATGCCGTTGACAGTGGTGTTGTCGATGTTGCCGGCCTTGGCGGCGCCGGCGTCGTCACTCACGGCCAGGCGCAGGTCGGCGCCGAAGGTACCCGGGCCCCACGGCTGGGTGGCGACCATGCCGATGAAGTGCTGGCGGTAGATATCGTCGAGCTGGGCAAAGTGGTAGCTGCCGGTGATGCGATCGGTGAACTGGTAGTCGAGGCCGGCCAGGTCCAGGTTATCGGCGCTGAACGAGCCACCGAAACGGCCGTTCTTGTTGTTCAGGGCCAGGTCTTCCCAGTTGGTGTCGTTGCGGTCCTTGGCCTTGTCCAGTCGGCCGCCGGTGAAGGTCAGGCCCTTGACCTCCTTCGAGGTGAGCAGGCCACCTTCGAAGGTTTGCGGCAGGATGCGCCCGTCGTTGGGCTGCAGGGTCGGCAGTTCGGGGATCAGGGTGCCGATCTTCAGTTCGGTCTGCGACACCTTCACCTTGCCGGTCAGGCCGAGCTTGGAGTATTCGTCGGCGGCCTTGCCGTCATCGTGGGTCGGCAGCAGGCCGGTGTCGGTGCGGTCGGGGCTGGAGTCGAGCTTGATGCCGAGCATGCCCAGCGCATCCAGGCCGAAGCCCACGGTGCCATCGGTGTAGCCAGACTCGAAGTTGAGCATGAAGCCCTGGGCCCACTCGTCGCGCTTGGATTGCTGCGCACTGGTGCCGTCGCGGAAGTCGCGGTTGAAGTACATGTTGCGGGTTTCGAAGGTGGCCGTGCTGTCTTCGAAGAAGGCGGCCTGGCTCAGCGGGGCGACACCGGCAAGCGCGAGGGCGCTGGCGATGGCGGAGGGGCGTGCGGCAAAGGGACGGGTAGGCGCAAACGCCTGCGGCTGCAATGACAGCATCACTGATGGCTCCGTTTATTGTTCTTATTCGTTGCACCTTGCTGGTGCTTTTTTCGGCGCGAAGGGCGACCGTGGTGCGATGCTAGGTAACCAACCTTTCGCTAACCTTTCAGCGTGAAAGGTTTGTCGACAGGGGCTTCACAGGCCTGCCGACAGCGGTACACTCCGCGCCACCGTCCCACCCGAGCAGGGAGATTCCGATGCGTGTGCTGCTGGTCGAAGACCACCTGCAACTGGCCGAAAGCGTGGCCCAGGCCTTGAAGAGCCATGGCCTGACCGTTGATGTGCTGCATGACGGCGTGGCCGCCGACCTGGCCCTGGCCAGCGAGGAATACGCCGTGGCCGTGCTGGATGTCGGCTTGCCGCGCATGGACGGCTTCGAGGTGCTGGCGCGCTTGCGTGGCCGTGGCAAGACCCTGCCGGTGCTGATGCTGACCGCACGCAGCGACGTCAAGGACCGGGTCCACGGTCTTAACCTGGGCGCCGACGACTACCTGGCCAAACCGTTCGAGCTGACCGAGCTGGAAGCACGGGTCAAGGCCCTGCTGCGCCGCAGCGTGCTCGGTGGCGAGCGCCAGCAACGCTGCGGGCCGCTGGTGTACGACCTGGACACCCGGCGCTTCACGCTGGGTGGCGACAACCTGACCCTGACCTCACGCGAGCAAAGCGTACTGGAAGCGCTGATCGCCCGTCCGGGCCGGGTGATGAGCAAGGAGCAACTGGCCGCCCAGGTGTTCGGCCTGGATGAAGAGGCCAGCCCCGACGCCATCGAAATCTACATCCACCGCCTGCGCAAGAAGCTCGACGGCCAGCCGGTGGCCATTGTCACCTTCCGTGGCCTGGGCTACCTGCTCGAGCACCGCGATGCGTGACAACGGCAGCCTGCGCGGGCGCTTGCTCGGCAACCTGGCCTTGCTGCTGGTGGTGCTGATGCTGGCCAGCGGCCTGAGCGCCTACTGGAACGGTCGCGAGGCTGCTGACACTGCCTACGACCGGACCCTGCTGGCCTCGGCGCGGACCATTGCCGCGGGCCTGTCCCAGCGGGATGGTTCGCTGAGCGCGGATGTGCCCTACGTGGCCCTGGACACCTTCGCCTACGACAGTGCCGGGCGCATCTACTACCAGGTGCTGGACATCCAGCAGCGGCTGATTTCCGGTTACGAGAACCTGCCAGCGCCGCCGCCGGGCACGCCACGTACCGACGACTACCCGGCGTTGGCGCGGTTCTACAACGCCACCTATCTGGGCCAGGACGTGCGCGTGGTCAGCCTGCTGAAGCCAGTGAGCGAGCCGAACATGAACGGCATGGCGGAAATCCGTGTGGCCGAAACCGAGGAAGCGCGGATACGCATGGCCCGTGGTTTGATGGCCGACACCCTGCTGCGCCTGGGCATGCTGGCGCTGGGCGCGCTGGTGATGGTGTGGTTTGCCGTGAGTGCCGCGTTGCGGCCGTTGGAGCGCCTGCGCACCGCGGTGGAAGAGCGCCAGCCGGACGACCTGCGGGCCTTGCCGGTGGTGCAGGTGCAGCGTGAGCTGAGCCCGCTGGTGCGGGCTTTGAACCACTTCACCGAGCGTTTGCGCGGCCAGTTCGAGCGCCAGGCGCAGTTCATCGCCGATGCAGCCCACGAGTTGCGCACACCACTGGCCGCGCTGAAGGCGCGGATCGAGTTGGGCTTGCGTTCGGCCGAGCCGCAGGAGTGGCGGCAGACGCTGGAGGCTGCCGCCCAGGGCACTGATCGGCTGACCCACCTGGCCAACCAGTTGCTGTCGCTGGCGCGGGTCGAGAACGGCGCCCGGGCGATTGCCGAAGGCGGCGCGCAGCGCCTGGACCTGGGCCAGTTGGCTCGTGAGCTGGGCATGGCGATGGCACCGCTGGCGCACAAGCGCGGGGTAGCGCTGGCCCTGGAGGCCGAGGCGCCGGTGTGGCTGAAGGGTGAGCCGACGCTGCTCAACGAGCTGTTGAGCAACCTGGTGGACAATGCCCTGGCCCATACGCCGGCGGGCGGCAACGTGATCTTGCGGGTGCTGGCGCCGGCGGTGCTGGAGGTGGAGGACGACGGGCCGGGGATTCCCGAGGCCGAGCGTGAGCGGGTGTTCGAGCGCTTCTACCGGCGCAGTGCGCAGGGCAGTGGGCTTGGCCTGGCGATCGTTGGCGAGATCTGCCGGGCGCACCTGGCGCAGGTGAGCCTGCATGACGGTGCGAAGGGCGGGTTGCGGGTGCGGGTGAGTTTTATCGCGGATTGATGTGTTGCCTGTACCGGCCCTTTCGCGGGTAAACCCGCTCCCACAGGGACCGCGCCGCTGCTGAAGGCTGCGCTATACCCGCGAAGAGGCCGGCACAGGCTGACACCGGTCAGCGCAACATGCTCCGCGCCTCGATCAGTTCATCCACTTCCAGCTCGGTACCAAACGGCAAGCCCAGGTGGCGGTATGCCGGTAGTGCCGCCAGCGGCCGGTGGCGCCCGGGCTGGCTGATGCAGCGGGCGATCTGCACGATGTCGATGTAGTCGATCTTGCCGGTCTGTCGGTCCAGGTCCTGTACCTGGCTCGGCAGATTGACCAGTTGCTCCGGAAACTCCCAGGCCTTGAGGATCTTGTCGCCCAGCACCGGCTGGATCTGCTCGATCACATAATGCAGGCACACCGGGTCGGACAGCAGTTCGTTGTGCTCTTCGGCATAGATCAGCACCGGCAGCGCGCCAATCTGGTTGACCAGCCCGCCGAGGGTGGCCTGGTCGGGCTTGAGTTGCGTGTACCGGCGGCAGATTTCGTAGCTGATACCCGCCACATCCAGGCTGTTGGCCCAGATGTCGCGCAGTTTTTGCTCAACCGCCGGCGCGCGGGCATGGAAAATCTGCTCGATCACCAGGCCAATGGCCAGGTTGCAGCTGTAGTTGATGCCCAGCCGCGTGATGGCGGTGTGCAGGTCGGTGACCTCGACCGCCGCGCGCAGCAGCGGGCTGTTGACGACCTTGATCAGGCGCGCTGAAAGGGCCGCATCGCGACCGATCACCTTGCTCAGGGCCGCTACGCTGATCTCGCTGTCTTCCGCTGCCTCGCGGATGCTCAAGGCAACCTCGGGCAGGGTCGGCAGGACCAGGTCATCCTTTTCGATGGCATCGAGCAACTGTGCTTGAACCATCTCGGCCAGCTTGTTCATGGGCGTGTCTACCGCAGTGGTGGTGCGGCCCCGCCACGTCGGCGGGGCAGGCTGGTCAGCGTTGGATTTCCCGGTCGCGGTCCAGTTCGTAGGGCAGGGTCAGCACCTGCAGGCGCGGGCCTTCAAGGCTGCCCAGGTGCAGGTTGTCGTCTTCCACCGCTTCGGCGCTGAGCACCGCGAGCAGTTCGCAGCCTGCGCCGTTGCCGGCAGCCATGACCACTTCACCGACAGACGAACCATGGGTGGGCGAGAAGATCTCGGCGCCCGGGGCCGGAATTGCCTGCTGGTCCAGTGCCAGGCGGTACTGGCGGCGCTTGAGCTTGCCCAGGTACTGCATGCGCGCAACAATTTCCTGGCCGGTGTAGCAGCCTTTCTTGAAGCTGACGCCGTCCACGGCCTGCAGGTTGATCATCTGCGGGATGAACAGCTCGCGGGTCGGCCCCATGACCTGGCCGATCCCGGCACGAATCTGCCCCAGCAGCCAGTCGTTGAGGCTGCCTTCGGGCAATGCGGCGGCCAGCGCCTGGCAAATGCTGGCGGCGTTCTCCGCAGGCACCCACAGCTCCACGCGGCCAGCGGACACGGCAATGGCGATCAACCCGTCGTGGCGCACGGTGCTGCCAGCTGCTGCAGGCACATCGAGCCCCAGCGCCTGCAGCGCCGCATCGCCGCCTTGCAGGCCGAAGCGTGCCCAGGCAGCGCTTTCATCGGTCAGCGTGGCCTTGGAGAACACGGCGTACTTCTTCAGGTCTGCCAGCTGGGCGTCGAGCAGCTCGCTGGCCATGGCCAGCAGGTAGCCGTTGCCTTCGGGCAGGATGCGGAAACTCGACTGCATGCGCCCCTTGACCATGCAGCGGGCGCCGAGGCTGGCGTGTTCCTGGCTGAGGTAGTTGATGTTGCAGGTCAGCTGGCCCTGCAGGAACTTGCCTGCATCGGAGCCGCGGACGGCGAGGATGCCCTCGTGGGACAGGGGGCAGAAGAAAGCGGAATCGGCCATGGGTCATCGCGGTGGCTAAAGACTGGCGGCCATCATAGAACGCCGGTAACAAAATAGGTAGGTGACTAGACCAACGCCCGGTGTCGCTTCGCTCGCCTGGCTGTATACTGGCGGGCCATTCGAGGAGGGCCCCATGGTCGAACAAACTGAACTCAACCGGCTTTTCTGGCACAGCCGCCGCGGCATGCTGGAACTGGACGTACTGCTGGTGCCTTTCACCCAGGAAGTCTACCCCACGCTCAACGAGACCGACCGCGAACTCTACGTGCGTCTGTTGAGCTGCGAGGATCAGGACATGTTCGGCTGGTTCATGGAGCGCACCGAGTCCGAAGACCCGGAGCTGCAGCGCATGGTCCGCATCATCCTGGACCGTGTCCAGCCCAAGTGAGTGCTTCGAGTGCCGCTGGCAAGGCTCGCGCCTGCTGCTGGCGGCCTACCTGGGTTGCCAGGTACTGGCGTGGTTCGCCGTATGGGCGAGCCCGCTGCCCGGGTGGTTGACCCTTGCTGTTGTCGCTACCTGTATTGCCCACGCTGGCTGGGCCATTCCCCGACGTATTTTGCTGACGCATGAACATGCTGTTGTTGGCTTGCGCCGTGATGTGCGCGGTTGGCAGGTGTTCAGCCGTGCCCGTGGCTGGCAGCCGGTGCGCTTGTGCCGGGACAGTGTGGCGTTGCCAGGGCTTGTAGTGTTGCGCTTTGTGCGGGCCGGGTGCTGGTTGGGGCGGAGCCAATGCGTACCGCGTGATGCGTTGGGGGCTGATGAGCACCGGCGCTTGCGGGTGCGGCTGAAGTTCAGCCGGCGCAGGTGGGCAGAGGTGAGCCGGGCATAGCGTCATACCGAGTTGGCTTCTTCGCGGGCTTGCCCGCTCCCACAGGTACTGCGCAAGACTGCAAGGCAGTGGAGTTCCTGTGGGAGCGGGCGAGCCCGCGAAGAAGGTGACGCCGATTTCAGAGCGGGCTTAGAATGGTGTCCTTGGCCTCGTCCAGCATCCCCGGGTAATCCAGGGTGTAATGCAGCCCGCGGCTTTCTTTGCGCTGCATGGCCGACAGGATCATCAGCTCGGCCACCTGCGCCAGGTTGCGCAATTCGATCAGGTCGCGGCTGACCTTGTAGTTGCTATAGAACTCATCGATTTCGTCCAGCAGCAGGCGAATGCGGTGCTGCGCTCGCTGCAGGCGCTTGCTGGTGCGCACGATGCCGACGTAGTCCCACATGAAGCGCCGCAGTTCGTCCCAGTTGTGCGCAATGATCACATCCTCGTCCGAGTCGGTGACCTGGCTGGCATCCCAGCCGGGCAGGGCCTTGGGCATGGCCACTTCATCCAGGTGCGCCTGGATGTCGGACGCAGCGGCACGGCCATAGACAAAGCATTCCAGCAGCGAGTTGCTGGCCATGCGGTTGGCACCGTGCAGGCCGGTGAAGCTGGTTTCGCCAATGGCGTACAGGCCCGGCACGTCGGTGTGGCCACGGTCGTCGACCATCACCCCGCCGCAGGTGTAGTGCGCCGCCGGTACCACCGGGATCGGCTGGCGAGTGATGTCGATGCCAAACGCCAGGCAACGCTCGTACACGGTGGGGAAGTGGCTCTTGATGAAGTCGACCGGTTTGTGGGTGATGTCCAGGTATACGCAGTCCACGCCCAGGCGCTTCATCTCGTGGTCGATGGCGCGGGCGACGATGTCGCGCGGGGCCAGTTCTTCACGCGGGTCGAAGCGTGGCATGAAACGCTCACCATTGGGCAAGCGCAGGAGCGCGCCTTCGCCGCGCAGGGCTTCGGTGATCAGGAAGCTCTTGGCCTGTGGATGGTACAGGCAGGTCGGGTGAAACTGGTTGAACTCCAGGTTCGCCACCCGGCAGCCGGCCCGCCAGGCCATGGCGATGCCGTCGCCGCAGGCGCCATCGGGGTTGCTGGTATACAGGTAGACCTTGGCCGCGCCGCCAGTAGCCAGCACGGTGAAGCGCGCGCCGAAGGTGTCCACTTCGCCGGTGTTGCGGTCGAGCACGTAGGCGCCCAGGCAGCGCTCGCCGGGCAGGCCGAGGCGGCGTTCGGTGATCAGGTCGACCGCCACGCGTTGCTCCAGTAACTGGATGTTCGGGCGTTTGCGGGCCTGCTCCAGCAGCGTGGTGAAGATGGCTGCACCGGTGGCGTCGGCGGCGTGGATGATACGTCGGTGGCTATGGCCGCCTTCGCGGGTCAGGTGGAACTCGAAGCCGCCGTCGTCGACGCTGTAGTGCTCGTCGCGGGTAAAGGGCACGCCTTGCTCGATCAACCACTCGATGGCTTCGCGGCTGTGCTCGACGGTAAAGCGCACCGCCTCTTCATGGCACAGACCGCCGCCGGCATTGAGCGTGTCCTCGACATGCGACTGCACGGTATCGGTATTGTCCAGTACCGCCGCGACACCGCCCTGGGCCCAGAAGGTCGAGCCGTTGGCCAGGTCGCCCTTGCTGAGTACGGCGACTCGCAGGTGGCCGGGGAGGTTCAGTGCCAGGCTGAGACCGGCGGCGCCGCTGCCGATCACCAGGACATCATGTTGGAATTGTTGGCTCATGTCGGGACACTAGTATTCTTTGGAAGGGGCGCGGCACAATAGTCACGCGCCGATGGCATTGTGAAACTATCGTTAAAGCTGGCCGGGTTGCCTTTATAGCAGCCCCGGGTGGCCAATTTCCATGCCACTTGCCTGGTCGCGACAACCTTTGTGGGAACTTTCCGACATGGCCGGAAATCCTATGAAGGCTGCCCACGCGCCACAACATGCCGCGGCGACGCAGGGTGGCAGGCCCGTCCTGGCTGTCCCTGCGTACTCGAAACCTGATTATCGACGTAGCCGGCCGTGACCGCGCCGCGTCTTCCGTGCAAGCCGACCAAGGGCTGCAGGAAACTTGCTTGGAGGGGAGAACTTTTGCGCAAAGCCCGAGTCTATGGTTGCAAGCCTGAACGATGGCCGTTGCAGCGCTCCTTCGAGTTCACTGAGGAGTGTTCATGCTAACCCAGGAAGAGGATCAGCAGCTTGTAGAGCGCGTTCAGCGCGGTGACAGGCGAGCGTTCGATCTGTTGGTGCTGAAGTATCAGCACAAGATTCTCGGGTTGATCGTGCGGTTCGTTCACGACACCCACGAGGCCCAGGATGTAGCACAGGAAGCCTTCATCAAGGCCTACCGTGCGCTTGGCAACTTCCGCGGAGACAGTGCGTTCTATACGTGGCTGTACCGCATCGCCATCAACACGGCGAAGAACTACCTGGTGTCCCGTGGAAGACGGCCGCCAGACAGCGATGTGAGCTCCGAGGATGCGGAGTTTTATGACGGCGATCATGGTCTCAAGGATCTCGAGTCCCCAGAACGCTCCTTGTTGCGGGATGAAATCGAAGGCACCGTCCATCGCACCATCCAGCAGCTGCCTGAAGACCTGCGCACGGCACTTACCCTGCGCGAGTTCGACGGGCTGAGTTACGAAGACATTGCCAGTGTCATGCAATGTCCGGTGGGTACCGTGCGCTCTCGAATCTTCCGCGCTCGGGAGGCCATAGACAAAGCCCTGCAACCTTTGCTGCAGGAAACCTGAGACAGCGGCGACAGCCAAGAGAGGAACCGCCATGAGTCGTGAAGCTTTGCAGGAATCGCTGTCCGCGGTGATGGATAACGAAGCGGACGAGCTTGAACTGCGTCGGGTGTTGAACGCCGTAGACGATGCTGAAACCCGTGCCACCTGGTCGCGTTACCAGGTTGCCCGCGCAGCCATGCACAAGGAGCTGCTGCTGCCTAACCTGGATATCGCCTCGGCGGTGTCTGCAGCGCTGGCTGACGAAGCCGTGCCGGCCAAGGTCAAGAAAGGCCCATGGCGCAGCATTGGCCGCCTGGCGGTAGCTGCCTCGGTCACTCTGGCGGTGCTGGCTGGTGTACGCATGTACAACCAGGACGAGATCACTGGCGCCGAGCTGGCTGCCCAGCAACCTGCCCAGCAAGGCCTGAGTGTGCCACAAGCGCAAGGCCCAGCCGTTTTGGCAGGCTATAGTGAGAGCAGTGAGCAACCGACCGGGCCGATGGCCAACGGCGTGCTGCAGAACCAGGCCGGCTGGGATCAGCGTCTGCCAGGCTACCTGCGCCAGCATGCTCAGGAATCTGCGCTCAAGGGCACTGAAACCGCATTGCCGTATGCCCGCGCCGCCAGCCTGGAAAACCGTTAAGTAAGGAGGATCATGCGCGCGCTACCTCTCCTGTCGCTGCTGATTGGCAGCTGCATGACGGTGCCAGCATTGGCGGCCAATTCCTCGCCCGAGGCGAGCGAGTGGCTGAACAAGCTGGCACAGGCCGAGCAAAAGCAGAGCTACCAGGGCTCTTTTGTCTACGAACGCAATGGCAGCTTCTCTTCCCACGAGATCTGGCACAGGGTCGACGACGGCAAGGTCAGCGAGCGGCTGTTGCAGCTCGATGGCGCCGCCCAGGAAATCGTGCGCGTGGATGGCAAGGCAGAGTGCGTCAGCGGGGCCTTGGCAAGTGGTGTTACGACACCCCCGGACGCCGCGCCGCGTGGGCTTGATCCGCTGAAACTGATGGGCTGGTATGACTTGAGCGTGGCGGGCAAGTCACGGGTCGCCGGGCGCGATGCCGTGATCGTGACGCTCACCCCGCGCGACCAGCATCGCTATGCCTTCGAATTGCACCTGGACCGTTCTACCGGCCTGCCGCTGCGCTCATTGATGATCAATGACAAGGGGCAGTTGCTGGAGCGCTTCCAGATGACCCGCCTCGAAACCGACGAGCTGCCCAGCGACGATGACCTGCGCCCCAGCGCTGCGTGCAAGCCGGTGCAGCAGGTGGCTGCTGCCGGTAATGACAGGGTCGTCGGCTGGCGTTCGGACTGGCTGCCGCCAGGCTTCGAGTTGGTCAACAGCTCGGTACGCCGCGATCCGAAGCATGACAGCACGGTCAGCAGCCTGATGTATGACGATGGCCTGGCGCGCTTCTCGGTATTCCTCGAACCGGTGAAGGATGAGGGGGGTACTGACATGCGTACCCAGCTTGGCCCGACTTCGGCGGTTTCGCGTCGGCTGAACACGCCAAAGGGCAGGGTAATGGTCACTGTGGTCGGCGAAATTCCGCTGGGTACCGCAGAGCGCGTGGCGCTGTCGATGCGCCCTCAGGATGACCAGGCGCGCCAGTGATGGTGCGCTTTTGCGGGCCTGGTGTGCGGGCCATGCCAAGGCGCGCAGGCATGCCGCTGAAATGAAATTAAAGCATTGTCATTTGCAATCCTTCGGCAAATTTTCTATAGGTCAGGCTTCTTGGAGCTTGGCCTTTCCTGCTTTGCGCAGGGGCCTTTCTAAACTACCGCTCGTTGTGACGGGAGCCGTATGTCAATACCACGCTTGAAATCCTACCTATCGATGTTCGCCGCCGTGCTGATGCTCGGCCAGGTGCTCAGCGCCCAGGCCGAGGAAGCCCTGCCGGACTTCACTACCCTGGTCGAGCAGGCCTCGCCAGCCGTGGTCAACATCAGTACCAAGCAGAAGCTGCCGGACCGCCGCATGGCCGCCGGGCAGATGCCCGACCTGGAAGGCCTGCCGCCGATGTTCCGCGAGTTCTTCGAGCGCAACATGCCGCAGCAGCCGCGCTCGCCGCGTGGCGACCGCCAGCGCGAGGCCCAGTCGCTGGGTTCGGGCTTCATCATTTCCAGCGATGGCTACGTGCTGACCAACAACCACGTGGTAGCCGATGCCGACGAGATCATCGTCCGCCTGTCGGACCGCAGCGAGCTGCAGGCCAAGCTGGTCGGCACCGACCCGCGCACCGACGTGGCCCTGCTCAAGGTCGAGGGCAAGAACCTGCCGACCGTCAAGCTGGGTGACTCCGAGAAACTCAAGGTGGGCGAGTGGGTGCTGGCCATCGGTTCGCCGTTCGGCTTCGACCATTCGGTGACCAAAGGTATCGTCAGCGCCAAGGGCCGTACCCTGCCTAACGACACCTACGTACCGTTCATCCAGACCGACGTGGCCATCAACCCGGGCAACTCCGGTGGCCCGCTGTTCAACATGAACGGTGAAGTGGTGGGTATCAACTCGCAGATCTTCACCCGTTCCGGCGGTTTCATGGGCCTGTCGTTCGCCATCCCGATCGACGTGGCGATCGACGTTTCCAATCAGCTGAAGAAAGACGGCAAGGTCAGCCGCGGCTGGCTGGGCGTGGTGATCCAGGAGGTCAACAAGGACCTGGCTGAATCGTTCGGCCTGGACAAGCCGGCTGGCGCCCTGGTGGCCCAGGTGCTGGAAAACGGCCCGGCGGCCAAGGGCGGCCTGCAGGTGGGTGACGTGATCCTGAGCATGAACGGCCAGCCGATCATCATGTCGGCCGACCTGCCGCATCTGGTCGGCAGCCTCAAGGATGGTGAAAAGGCCAAGCTGGAGATCATTCGCAACGGCAAGCGCCAGAACCTCGACATCAGCGTTGGCGCACTGCCGGACGACGATGCCGACATCGCTGCCGGCGCCGAAGGCAGCGCCGAGCGCAGCAGCAACCGCCTGGGCGTTTCGGTAGCCGATCTGACCGCCGAGCAGAAGAAAGCCCTGGAGCTCAAGGGTGGCGTGGTCATCAAGGAAGTCCAGGATGGCCCGGCCGCGATGATCGGCCTGCGCCCGGGTGACGTCATCAGCCACCTGAACAACCAGGCCATCGGTTCGGCCAAGGAATTCACCGAAATCGCCAAGGAACTGCCGAAGAACCGTTCGGTGTCGATGCGCGTGCTGCGTCAGGGCCGTGCCAGCTTCATTACCTTCAAGCTGGCTGAATAAGCGGCTTCGCAAGGAGAAAAGGGGCAGCTTCGGCTGCCCTTTTTCATGAAAGTTCACAATTCAGGGGCCAATGCTGTGTACAGCCCGATAGAGGAATCTCCCATATCCCGGCAGCTTAAGGTACAATTCCCGGCTATTTTTCGGCGGGCGTCCGGCTCGCAGCCTTTTCGAGTGTTGACCCGTGAGTGATTTGAGTCATATCCGCAATTTCTCCATCATCGCCCACATCGACCATGGCAAGTCGACGCTGGCCGACCGTTTCATCCAGATGTGCGGTGGCCTGTCGGCACGCGAGATGGAAGCCCAGGTGCTCGATTCCATGGACCTGGAGCGTGAGCGCGGTATCACCATCAAGGCCCACAGCGTCACGCTCAACTACAAGGCGCAGGACGGCAAGGTCTACCAGCTGAACTTCATCGATACCCCCGGCCACGTCGACTTCACCTACGAAGTCTCGCGCTCGCTGGCGGCCTGTGAAGGCGCGCTGTTGGTGGTGGACGCCGGCCAGGGCGTCGAGGCCCAGTCCGTGGCCAACTGCTACACCGCCATTGAGCAGGGCCTGGAGGTCATGCCGGTACTGAACAAGATGGACCTGCCCCAGGCCGACCCGGATCGCGTCAAGGACGAGATCGAGAAGATCATCGGCATCGACGCCACCGACGCCGTGGCCTGCAGTGCCAAGAGCGGCATGGGCGTGGACGAGGTGCTTGAGCGCCTGGTGCAGACCATCCCTGCGCCGGAAGGCGATATCGAGGCGCCGCTGCAGGCGCTGATCATCGACTCCTGGTTCGACAACTACCTGGGCGTGGTCTCGCTGGTGCGCGTGCGCCACGGCCGCGTCAAGAAAGGCGACAAGATCCTGGTCAAGTCCACCGGCAAGGTGCACCTGGTCGACAGCGTGGGCGTGTTCACCCCGAAACACACCCAGACCGCCGACCTGAAAGCCGGCGAAGTGGGCTTCATCATCGCCAGCATCAAGGACATTCACGGTGCCCCGGTCGGTGACACCCTGACCCTGTCCAGCACCCCTGAGGTCGAGGTGCTGCCAGGCTTCAAGAAGATCCAGCCGCAGGTTTACGCCGGCCTGTTCCCGGTCAGCTCCGACGACTTCGAGGACTTCCGCGATGCGCTGCAGAAGCTGACCCTGAACGACTCGTCGCTGCAATACATGCCGGAAAGCTCCGACGCCCTGGGCTTCGGCTTCCGTTGCGGCTTCCTCGGCATGCTGCACATGGAGATCATCCAGGAGCGCCTGGAGCGCGAATACGACCTGGACCTGATCACCACTGCGCCAAGCGTGATCTACGAACTGGAACTGAAAACCGGCGAGACCATCACCGTCGACAACCCATCGAAGCTGCCAGACGTCTCGGCGGTCGCCGATTTCCGCGAGCCGATCGTCACCGCCACCATCCTGGTGCCGCAGGAGCACCTGGGCAACGTCATTACCCTGTGCATCGAGAAGCGTGGCGTGCAGCGCGACATGCAGTTCCTCGGCAGCCAGGTGCAGGTGCGCTACGACCTGCCGATGAACGAAGTGGTGCTGGACTTCTTCGACCGCCTCAAGTCCACCAGCCGTGGCTATGCTTCGCTGGACTATCATTTCGATCGCTACCAGTCGGCCAACCTGGTCAAGCTGGACGTACTGATCAACGGCGACAAGGTCGATGCCCTGGCATTGATCGTGCACCGCGACAACGCGGCCTACAAGGGCCGTGCGTTGACCGAGAAGATGAAGGAACTGATCCCTCGGCAGATGTTCGACGTGGCGATCCAGGCAGCTATCGGCGGCCAGATCATTGCGCGGACAACCGTCAAGGCGCTCAGAAAGAACGTACTGGCCAAGTGCTACGGTGGTGACGTCAGCCGTAAGAAGAAACTGCTGGAGAAGCAGAAGGCCGGTAAGAAACGCATGAAACAGGTGGGCAACGTGGAGATTCCACAGGAAGCCTTCCTCGCCGTGCTCAGGTTGGATAGCTAGGTCCTATGTCGCTAAATTTCCCGCTGTTGCTAGTCATCGCCGTCTTCGTCTGCGGCTTGCTGGGCTTGATCGACCTGCTGTTCCTGGCCCCGCGCCGGCGTGCGGCAATCGCCAACTACCAGGGCAGCGTCAGCCAGCCCGAGATGGCGGTGGTCGAGCGCCTGGGCAAGGAGCCGCTGCTGGTGGAGTACGGCAAGTCGTTCTTCCCGGTGCTGTTCATCGTGCTGGTGCTGCGTTCGTTCCTGGTCGAGCCTTTCCAGATCCCTTCGGGGTCGATGAAGCCGACCCTGGAAGTGGGCGACTTCATCCTGGTGAACAAGTTCTCGTACGGCATTCGCCTGCCGGTGATCGACAAGAAGGTCATCGAGGTGGGTGACCCGCAACGCGGTGATGTGATGGTCTTCCGTTACCCGAGCGACCCGAACGTCAACTACATCAAGCGTGTGGTCGGCCTGCCAGGCGACGTGGTGCGCTACACCAACGACAAACGGTTGTTCGTCAACGGCCAGCCGATTGCCGAACAACTGGTGGGCACCGAGCCGGGCACCCTGGGCAGCGCCGAGCTGTACAAGGAAAAGCTCGGCGAGGCCGAGCACCTGATCCGCAAGGAAATGAGCCGTTACCGCATGCCGCCGGACCAGCAATGGACCGTGCCGGCAGGCCATTACTTCATGATGGGCGACAACCGCGACAACTCCAACGACAGCCGTTACTGGGATGACCCGAACATCCCGAAGGAACTGCACGGCATGGTTCCGGACCGGAACATCGTCGGCAAGGCCTTCGCGGTGTGGATGAGCTGGCCAGAGCCCAAGCTCAGCCACCTGCCCAACCTGTCGCGGGTCGGTCTGATCCATTGATACCCATCGGCGCTGGCCAGCAGGCAGCGCCGAATGCATTTCTGACATAGGCTGTGTTCTCAGGGATCGGGAGATTCGTCGCAAGTCGCGGCGGACCACAGCCAAACAGTCTTTCAGGATGTTGATTTGAACAACGCGTTGAACAACGAACGGGTGGCTGCATGAGTGCTCCCCTTGCCCGTCTGGAGCGAAAGCTCGGTTATACCTTCAAGAACCAGGACCAGATGCTCCTGGCACTGACCCATCGCAGCTACGCCGGGCGCAACAACGAGCGCCTGGAGTTTCTCGGTGACGCCATTCTCAACTTCGTCGCCGGCGAAGCGCTGTTCGAGCGCTTCCCGCAGGCCCGCGAAGGCCAGCTGTCGCGCCTGCGTGCGCGCCTGGTCAAGGGTGAAACCCTGGCCCGCCTGGCCCGTGGTTTCGACCTGGGTGATCACCTGCGCCTGGGTTCGGGCGAGCTCAAGAGCGGTGGCTTCCGCCGCGAGTCGATCCTGGCCGACGCCCTGGAGGCGCTGATTGGCGCCATCTACCTGGACGCCGACATGGAAACGGCGCGGGAGCGCGTGCTGGCCTGGCTGGCCGATGAGTTCGAAGGCCTGACCCTGGTCGATACCAACAAGGACCCCAAGACCCGCCTGCAGGAGTTCCTGCAGTCGCGCAGCTGTGAGCTGCCGCGTTACGAAGTGGTGGATATCCAGGGCGAACCGCACTGCCGGACCTTCTTCGTCGAATGCGAAGTGGTGCTGCTGAACAACAAGAGCCGTGGCCAGGGCGTTAGCCGGCGTATCGCCGAGCAAGTCGCCGCCGCGTCTGCACTGATCGCCCTGGGCGTGGAGAATGGCAATGACTGATAGCAACCCGACCCGCTGCGGCTACGTGGCCATTGTCGGCCGCCCGAACGTGGGCAAGTCGACCCTGCTCAACCACATCCTCGGCCAGAAGCTGGCGATCACTTCGCGCAAGCCGCAGACCACCCGCCACAACATGCTCGGCATCAAGACCGAGGGTGACGTGCAGGCGATCTACGTCGATACCCCCGGTATGCACAAGGCCAACGACAAGGCCTTGAACCGCTACATGAACCGCAACGCCTCGGCGGCCCTGAAGGACGTCGACGTGGTGATCTTCGTGGTCGACCGCACCAAGTGGACCGACGAGGACCAACTGGTACTGGAGCGCGTGCAGTACGTGACCGGCCCACTGATCATCGCGGTCAACAAGACCGATCGCATGGAAGAGAAGGCCGAACTGATCCCGCACTTGCAATGGCTGCAGGAGCAGTTGCCGAACGCCGAAGTGATGCCGATTTCCGCACAGCAGGGGCACAACCTCCAGGCGCTGGAAGCACAGATCGCCAAGCACCTGCCCGAGAACGATCACTTTTTCCCGGAAGACCAGATCACTGACCGCAGCAGCCGCTTCCTGGCCGCCGAACTGGTGCGCGAGAAGATCATGCGTCAGCTGGGTGCGGAATTGCCGTACCAGATCACCGTGGAAATTGAAGAATTCAAGCAGCAGGGCCACGTGCTGCACATTCACGCGCTGATCCTGGTCGAGCGCGACGGTCAGAAAAAGATCATCATTGGCGACAAGGGCGAGCGCATCAAGCGCATCGGCTCCGAGGCGCGCAAGGACATGGAAGTGCTGTTCGACTCCAAGGTCATGCTCAACCTGTGGGTCAAGGTGAAAGGCGGCTGGTCCGACGACGAGCGCGCCCTGCGCTCGCTGGGCTACGGCGACCTGTAAGCCTCGCACGGCCCCCCTTTGTGGGAGCGGCCTTGCGTCGCGATAGGGCTGCGAAGCGGCCCCAGGATTTCAGCAACACCCCATGACTTGGGGCCGCTTTGCGGCCCTATCGCGACGCAAGGCCGCTCCCACAGGGATTTGCATCAAACTTGGGCTGAGTGATCTTCCATGGAACAACCTGTCGGCCAGCCAGCCTACGTGCTGCACAGCCGTGCCTACAAGGAAACCAGCGCGCTGGTGGACTTCTTCACCCCGCAGGGCCGCATGCGCGCCGTGCTGCGCCGTGCGCGTGGCAAGGGTGGCAGCCTGGTACGGCCGTTCGTGCCGCTGGAACTGGAGCTGCGCGGACGTGGCGAGCTGAAGAATGTCGGGCGGATGGACAGCGCCGGCATCGCCGCCTGGCTGCATGGCGATGCCCTGTTCAGCGGGTTGTACCTCAACGAACTGCTCATGCGCCTGCTGCCCGCCGAAGCGCCTTTCCCGGCGCTGTTCGAGCACTACACCCTGACCCTGCAGGCCCTGGCCGCCGGTCGTCCGCTGGAGCCGCTGCTGCGCTCCTTCGAATGGCGGCTGCTGGACGAGCTCGGTTATGCGTTTTCGTTGCACCACGACGTCAATGATCAGCCGATCACGGCCGACGGCCTGTACCGCTTGCGTGTGGATGCCGGCCTGGAGCGGATCGAGCTGGTGCAACCCGGGCTGTTTCGCGGTACCGAACTGCTGGCCCTGGCCGAAGCCGACTGGGATGCCCCCGGCGCCTTGCTAGCCGCCAAGCGCCTGATGCGCCAGGCGTTGGCCGTTCACCTGGGGGCAAAACCACTGGTCAGCCGGGAACTGTTTCGCAAGCGCTGATCACGACGTATGCTGTGGGGCTCAATCTTCAGGAGAGCCTTTCGTGACTCACAGCAACCGCATGCTTCTTGGCGTAAACATCGACCACGTGGCGACCCTGCGCCAGGCCCGGGGCACGCGTTACCCTGATCCGGTCAAGGCTGCCCTGGATGCCGAGGAAGCAGGCGCCGATGGCATCACCGTGCACCTGCGTGAAGACCGCCGGCACATCCAGGAGCGTGACGTGGTACTGCTCAAGGATGTGCTGCAGACCCGCATGAACTTCGAGATGGGCGTCACCGAAGAGATGATGGCCTTTGCCGAGAAGATTCGCCCGGCGCACATCTGCCTGGTACCGGAAACCCGTCAGGAACTGACCACCGAAGGTGGCCTGGACGTGGCGGGCCAGGAGGCGCGGATCAAGGCGGCGGTTGAACGCCTGTCGCGTACCGGTGCCGAAGTGTCGCTGTTCATCGATGCCGACGAGCGGCAGATCGAGGCATCGCGCCGGGTTGGTGCGCCAGCCATCGAGCTGCACACCGGGCGCTACGCCGATGCCGAAACCCCGACCGAAGTGGCCGAGGAACTCAAGCGTATCGTCGATGGCGTGGCGTTTGGCGTGGGGCAGGGGCTGATCGTCAATGCCGGCCACGGGTTGCATTACCACAACGTCGAGGCGGTGGCGGCGATCAAGGGCATCAATGAGCTGAACATCGGTCATGCGCTGGTGGCGCATGCGCTGTTCGTCGGCTTCAAGGCCGCAGTGGCCGAGATGAAGGCGCTGATCGTGGCGGCTTCGCGCTAACCGCTGGTCGCCTGTACCGGCCTCTTCGCGGGTAAACCCGCTCCCACAGGTACTCTACAGGCCTGAGGCGTGTGCGATCCCTGTGGGAGCGGGTTTACCCGCGAAGAGGCCGGCACAGGCAGCGATCAATCGGCAGGAAACACCAGGGTAAAGCGGGTAGGCCCCAAGGGGCTGCTGCTAACCTCGACCCGCCCGCCATGCAACTGCATGATCGATTTCACGATCGCCAGCCCCAACCCGGTCCCACCCTCCAGCCGCGAGCGCCCCGAGCCCACCCGGTAAAACCGCTCGAACAAGCGCGACTGATGCTCTTGAGCAATACCATGCCCCTGGTTTTCCACCGACAGCCGAACTTCGCTGCCCAGGCGCTCGATGCGCAGCTCCACAGGCTTGCCATCGGGACAGTGCCGAATGGCATTGCTCAACAGGTTCGACAATGCCCGCTGAAACATCAGCCGATCACCCTGCGCCGTCCCCCAGCCCTGAACACGCAATTCAATCCCTTTCAGCTCGGCACTGAAGGCAAACAGCTCGACGACCCGCGCAGTCTCGTCGGCCAATGCCATGGGCTTGAGGGCAACCTGGGCCTGGGGTTGGCTGACCTGGGCGAGAAACAGCATGTCGTTGATGATGCGGTTGAGCCGGGTCAGCTCTTCGATGCTGTCTTCCAGCACTTCCCGGTAATTCGCGTTGTCCCGTTCGCGGGCCAGCGTCACTTGCGCCTTGCCCATCAGGTTGCTCAACGGTGTGCGCAGTTCATGGGCCAGGTCGTCAGAAAACTGCGACAGCTGGCTGACACCCTGGTCGAGGCGGTCGAGCATCACGTTGATGCTGCGGGCCAGCTCTGCCAGCTCCAGCGGCAGACCGGTAGCGGGCAGGCGATGTTGCAGGTCCTGGGCCGACACCTGGCCGGCAATGCGCCGGAAGTGCCGCAGTGGTTTCAGGCCGCGCTGCATCAGCCACCAGGCGCCGGCACCGATCAGCAGTAACAGCAGCGGCAGCGCGAGCAAGGTGGAGTGCAGGTAGGCCTGTAGCAGGGCGTTGTCGTCGGCGCGGTTGAGCGACATCATCACCTTGACCGGGGTGTCGTCGCGCAGGCGCATCAGCCGGGTCGCGGTGAGTATCTGGTTGCCATTGCTGTCGCGCCACGCATGAAAGGCCAGGCGGGCCTCGGTGCGCAGCTCGCCAACCTGCGATTCCAGTGCTGGCCCCAGGCTGAGCAGGTGCGGGTGGCGGCTTTCGAGGGCCAGCACGCTGAGGCTGAGGTTGTCGTGCCCCATCACCAGGTCGAGCAAAGGATGGGCGCGGGTGCCCAGGTCTTCGCTGCGCAGGTCTACGCGCAGGTTGTGCTCGACCTGCAGCATCTTGCGCGCCAGGTCCTTGCGTGCGCGGCTGTCCAGTTCGTGATCGAGGGCAAACACGGCCAGGCAGGCCAGCAGCATCACCAGTGCGGCGCCCATCAGCGTCATGCTCAGGCCCAGGCGCAGTGACAGGCTGGCGTTTTTCAAAAGCGTGCCTCGAGCACGTAGCCGACGCCACGCAGGGTATGGATCAGCTTGTTGTCGAACGGGTCGTCGATCTTTGCCCGCAGGCGCCGGATCGAAACCTCCACCACATTGGTGTCGCAGTCGAAGTTCATGTCCCACACCAGCGAGATGATCTGGGTGCGCGACAGCACCTCGCCGGTCTGGCGCATCAGCAGGTGCAGCAGGGCGAATTCCTTGGCGGTGAGGTCGATACGCTGCCCGGCACGGTAGGCACGGTGGCGGCCGGGGTCCAGCTCCAGATCGGCGACGCGCAGGGTGCTGGGCTGCAGTTGCTGGTCGTTGCGGCGCAGCAGGCTGCGGATGCGTGCCAGCAGTTCCGGGAACTCGAAGGGTTTGAGCAGGTAATCGTCGGCACCCAGGTCCAGGCCCTTGACCCGGTCGGCCAGGCGGCCGTGGGCGGTGAGCATCATGATGCGCGTGGCCGATTCGGCGCGCAGCCGCTGCAGCACGGTCCAGCCATCGATTTCGGGCAGGTTGACATCGAGGATGACCAGGTCGTAGGGCTGCTGGCGGGCCAGGTGCAGGCCGTCGGTGCCGGTGTGGGCGCAGTCGATCGCGTAGCCGTTCTCGCGCAGGCCCTGTTGCAGGTAGTCGGCGGTACGCAGTTCGTCCTCGATGATCAGTAGGCGCATGGGTGGGCTCGGTGTGATGAAAGGGGGCGATTCTCGACCCTGTAGTGGCATCAGGGTCAAGGCGCAGGATGTTACGGCATGAGTAAGGGCGCGCGGCGCAGATAACGGATTTGTAATGCTGCTGTTATCTGGCTGTCTGTTGCGGCCCTTTCGCGGGTAAACCCGCTCCCACAGGAACTTACAGACGCTGAAATCTGTGCAGTTCCTGTGGGAGCGGGTTTACCCGCGAAGAGGCCAGCACAGACAACACAGGGCCACATTGCAAGACTGTAATCCCCGCCTCACCTTGCCGTTAGCTAACCCTCGCTAGGATGGCCCTGTCTGATCGGTTATCACGAGGCAACCACGATGAACCTGACCAAGTACCTGCTGTTGGCCACCCTTGCCCTGGGCAGCGCCAGTGTTTATGCCGAGGGCGGCGCGGAACGTTCGAAACAATTCTGGCAAGCGTTCCGCGAAGACCAGCAGCGCCTGTACGGCGACAAGCAACAGGCCGTTGTCGAGCGTGAGCGTAAAGCACAGGAGAAGGCCCGCGAGTTGGCCAAGGACTGAGTTAACAGCACCTGCGCCGTGACAGCTCCTCGGCGCAGGTGTATTCAGGCGCCCATCCGGGCGCTTTTTTTATTTGCGCGCCAGCAGGGTGGCTCGGCGTGGGGCCGGCAGGCCTTCGATGGTCTTGCTGTGGTCGTTCGGGTCAAGGAAGTCGCCCAGTGACTGGTAGCGCATCCACTCGGTGCTGCGCTGTTCCTCTACGCTGGTCACGCTGACATCGACGCAACGCACATCGCTGAAACCGGCACGGCGCAACCAGCGCGCCAGGGCCGGCACCGACGGCAGGTACCAGACGTTGCGCATCTGCGCGTAGCGGTCCTCAGGTACCAGCACCTGGTTTTCGTCACCCTCGATCACCAGGGTTTCCAGCACCAGTTCACCACCTTTGACCAGGCAGTCCTTGAGCGCCAGCAGGTGCTCGATGGGTGAGCGGCGGTGGTAGAACACACCCATGGAAAACACCGTGTCGAAACCTTCGAGGTTGGCCGGCAGGTCTTCCAGGGCGAACGGCAGGTGCCAGGCGGGCAGCTCGGGCAGGTACTGCTGTACGGCCTGGAACTGGCAGAAGAACAGCCAGTTGGGGTCGACGCCAATCACCATGTCGGCGCCGGCACCGAGCATGCGCCACTGGTAGTAGCCGTTGCCGCAGCCCACGTCGAGCACGCGCTTGCCCTTGAGGTCCAGGTGCGGGCCAACCCGGGACCATTTCCAGTCCGAACGCCATTCGGTGTCCACATGCACGCCGAACAGGTCGAACGGCCCTTTGCGCCAGGGCGACAGGCCCATCAGTGCCTGGCGCATCTGTGTGCGGGTTGCGTCGTCGCAATCGCAGTCCAGGCGCAGCCCGTTGACCAGGTCGATTTCGCTTGGCTGCAGGGCGGGCAGGGCCTCCAGCGCACCGCGCCAGCGGTCGAGGTCACCGTGGCCCTTCTCCAGCTTGGCTTCCAGTTGCGCTTGCAGGCCTTGCGACCAGGAAGCCAGGGGCGTACCCGCCAGGCGGCGGACGAGGGGGGACAGATCGATCATGGCAGGGCTATCAAAGAGGCGAAGTTAAGGCATTGGAACCAAGGCACCACCTTCGAGAAGCCGGCTGCGCGCAGGCGCGCCTGGTGGGCTTCGAGGGTGTCGGGCCTCATCACGTTCTCGATGGCGCTGCGCTTCTGGGCAATTTCCAGTTCGCTGTAACCATTGGCACGTTTGAAGTCCAGGTGCAGTTCATTGAGCAGGTCCTGCTGTTCAGCATCGGCGAAGCACAGTTTTTCCGAGAGGATCAGCGCGCCACCGGGCAACAGCGCCTGGCGGATGCGGCCGAGCAGCGCCAGGCGCTGGTCGGGGGCGATGAATTGCAGGGTGAAGTTCATCGCCACCACCGAGGCGGGCTCGAAGGGCAGGGCCAGGATGTCGGCTTCCAGCACCTGCACCGGCAGCAGTTCCTGGAACATCGAGTCCTGGGCGGTGAGGTACTGACGGCAACGCTCGACCATGGCTGCGGAGTTGTCCACGGCAATCACCCGGCAGCCGTCACTTCGCACATGGCGACGCAGCGACTGGGTAACGGCCCCCAGCGAAGCACCCAGGTCGTACAGCGCGGTATGCGGTTGGGCAAAACGTGCAGCCAGCACGCCGAGGTTCTCGACGATGGTCGGATAGCCCGGCACCGAGCGCTTGATCATGTCCGGGAACACGCGCACCACATCCTCGTTGAAGACGAAGTCGGGCACCTGCTCCAGGGGCTGGGCGAAAAGGCGGTCGGGTTGTTTGCTCACGGCAGGCTCGATACAGGGTGAAACGGAGGCGCATTTTAGCCAAAGGCCACGCGTCTTGCCATGGCAATGCTACGAGAGGGCTGGACAGTTAGCCCAGCATAAATCGAAGTTTCCCACATCGATACGTTATCAAAGCGACAGTATCGAGGCCGACGAAGAAACAAAATTCAAGCGCATGACTGTGCATGCTGTAGTCAATAGCTTGAGGTGAGTAATGGCTGTCGCAACTGACTTGGAAAAATGTACCGTAGATGAAATGGATCCGCTTAGCAAAGTTAAAATGCTACCGGAGCGCTATTTTGAGTTTCTTGAAAGCCGGCTGAGCAGTGGTCAGCAAGCAGGGGGCTTGTTGACTGCGGAGAACCTGAAAGCGATAAAAAGGTACGCCAATGTGGTGAGTCAGTTGCCGCGTACCTTGGGTCAGGTCGAGAAGGAAGTTGATTACGCAGCCTTGGGGCTGGACGCTGCGCTTGTGTATGAGCTTTATCGTGCGCTACACAGGCATATCGATGAATGGGACAAACTCGAGCGTAGCGTCAAGCAACTGGGCCCGGAAATCGAGCTGTTCGCGGAGAGCCTGGTACAGCGTGGTGGCACCTTGTTGAACAACCTGGAAAGCAGCGATGTATTTCTGACGATCAAGAGAGCCAGGGCCGAACAAGGTGACGACGTGTATATCACGGCGTTGAGTGAAGAGGAGCAGGCGCAGCTAAAGAGTGTGCTGGCACCCGGCATTACCGAATTGGTAAGGGAAATCGAAGGCACTCGGCGCCGCATCGATGAAGTGGACGCCCGCGCCAATTGGTTCAATAGTGAAATCAAGCGCGAGATCAAGCCGCGCCTGGGGCGCTTGATCGCGCATTTCGACGAAAAGGCTTCCAGTGAAGTCATCATGCAAAAACGGCAGCAACTCGATGAATGGGATGAAAAGATCGATCAGCTGGCGTCTGATTATTCTACCAACGTGGGCTATGCATTCACTGGTCTTTGGTTCGGACCGATTGGGGTCGCCGTGACCGGCGGCGTCTTCGGCTCGAAAGCCGAAAGCATTCGTGCAGAAAAGAATGCACTGATCGAAAAGCGTGATGAGCTGACGCAAGAAATGGCAAAGCTCTTGCCAGCCCTCCAAGACTTCGAGCGTATCTCGACATTGGTCAGGGATTTGCAATTCAGGTGCAAGGACCTGTCATCGGCAACCCGGCGCCTGGCGGATGTCTGGTTGTTCCTGGCCTCGTATGCCAACAATTCGGTAAACGAAGCAAACGAGTTGAAGGATATGAACCAGTTGGAGGCGTTCGTTCATGATTTTTCGGAAGTTATCAAGCCCTGGACAAAGATAGGAAGCATCTGCCACACGCTGTCTGAACTGTTTGATGAACTCGTTGAAGAGTATGAGGATGCCTGACATGGACGTAATAGATATTAAAGCCGCTGTACCCGATTTTGTACGCATGCAGCAAGTGCAAGATCAGATATTCAGCCTTGTAGACGCATGGGGCATGAAAGTGCTCCCGCGGGCGCGTGAGCAACTTGGTGATTTGCGAACACTGTTGCTTGCGGTCGAGCGTTCTTTCAAGGAAAGCCTGATAGGCGCTATCGTGTTGCTGGAGGATCGGCAGTTTGTTTCGAGCCAACCAGGCGCTGATCCCCACCACAGACTTGCAACTGTTCTGAATCGTCTGAGTCAGCTTCACTCGGTATTGGCCAGGCAAAATCAGCGCTTGGAGCTCTTCTCGTTAGCCACCTTGATTGAGTTACTGCCGGAACTCGAAAGCCGCGTCGACCTGCATAGGCAACAAGTCGTGGCATTCGATGAGCGTTTGGCTGAACTGCGGCAAAAACAGTCAGATATTGTCGCGGCTATCGAGGTATTGGAAAAGCCTTCTGTTGCCAGTGCCTTGAAGGGGCTGATACCGAAAGATGACGACATTGACCAGATAGCAGGCTTGATCACGGATCCGAAAATCGATTTGAGTGTGATCAAGGCAGCAACACAAAAGCTGCGCGAGCATGCCGATGTGCTGGAGGGGGTCAAGACATTCAGTGACTTGAGTGACGCCTGCAGCAGGCTTGATGCAAGAATCGAGGGGGCGCTGAGTGACCGGCGGCATGTTCAGCAAACCTTGGAAAGCACCTTGGATGAGCGCGATGCCGTCAAGGCGTTGGTCCGGGTCGAGCCACTCAAGAATGAGTGGCTGCAAGAGCTTCGCAAGTTGGAACTGCAGTGGCAGGCTCAAGCTGCAAAGCTCGACCCGACGATGGCGTTGCCGGATGGCACGGCCGCTTTGCAGGAGTTCTGCGAATATCTGATGGTGGTTCAGATGGCGTATGACCGCAGCTGATTGCCCTCAACGGACGATGACTTTGCATTCGAAGATCTGCACCGGGGCGACATCTGTAGCCCAGGGTTGTTGGTAAACCAGCACCAACTGGGATGTGCCGACGCTGTTGGCCTGGTAGCGCCAGGTGGATACACCGGCGCTGCCGACCACGTCTTCTTCTTCGGGGGCGTTGTACACCTCTGGGCCCAGGCTTTGCAGCACGTTCGCGGCGGGGTCTTCAACGCGCCAGCGATAGCCGGTGGAGGGGTTGCTGGGCAAGGTCAGGGTCAGTGTCTGGCCAACTTGCAGGCGCGTCGGGCATTCGCTTTCGGCGTCCAGTGCGACAGGTTGCGTGGGCTGTTGGGCGCAGGCAGAAAGCAGGGCGAAGCTCAGGGGAACGAGCAGACGAAGGGCGGTCATGTTGGCTCCGTAGGCTGGCGATGGCCTGAGGATAACCGATGCTGGTGGGCTTTTGTGTTGCCAGTACTTGCCCTTTCGCGGGTAAACCCGCTCCCACAGGGGGCTCACTGGGCTCAAGCCCTGCGCTATCCCTGTGGGAGCGGGTTTACCCGCGAAGAGGCCGGTGCTGGCTAGAACAGAACTTTGGCCACGTCGGCAAAGCGCTTGGCGAAATGCACGGTCAGGCCTTCGCGCAGGTAGTCCGGCAGTTCTTCGTAATCGCCACGGTTAGGCTCCGGCAAGATCAGCTCGAAGATCTTCTGCCGCCGCGCCGCAATCACCTTCTCGCGCACACCACCAATCGGCAGTACTTGCCCGGTCAGGGTCAGCTCGCCGGTCATGGCCACGCCCTTCTTCGGTACCTGGTCACGGGCCAGCGACAGCAGGGCGCTGGCCATGGTGATGCCGGCACTCGGGCCGTCCTTGGGCGTGGCGCCTTCGGGCACGTGCAGGTGAATGAACGCTTCGTTGAAGAAACCAGGGTCGCCACCAAACTGCTTGAGGTTGGAGCTGACGTAGCTGTAGGCAATTTCGGCCGACTCTTTCATCACCTCGCCCAGCTTGCCAGTCAGCTTGAAGCCGCGGTTGAGGGTGTGGATGCGGGTAGCTTCGATCGGCAGCGTGGCGCCGCCCATGCTGGTCCAGGCCAGGCCGGTGATCACGCCTTTGCCGGCCAGCACCTGCTCGCTGCGGAACACTGGCATGCCGAGCGCGGCTTCCAGGTCCCTGGTGCCGATCTTGAGCTTGGCATCGGGGTTTTCCAGCAGCTTGACCACGGCCTTGCGCACCAGCTTGCCCAGTTGCTTCTCCAGCTGGCGTACCCCGGCTTCGCGGGCATAGCCTTCGATCACCGTGCGCAGGGCGCTGTCGCTGATGCCGAGGCTGGTCTTGGCCACGCCGGCCTTTTCCAGCTGTTTGGGCCACAGGTGGCGCTTGGCGATGGCCAGTTTTTCTTCGGTGATATAGCCGGACAGGCGAATCACTTCCATGCGGTCGAGCAATGGCCCGGGGATCGAGTCCAGGGTGTTGGCGGTGCACACGAACAGCACCTTGGACAGGTCCAGGCGCAGGTCCAGGTAGTGGTCGAGGAAGTCGACGTTCTGCTCCGGGTCGAGGGTTTCCAGCAGCGCTGAAGCCGGGTCGCCCTGGTAGCTCTGGCCCATCTTGTCGATCTCGTCGAGCATGATCACCGGGTTCATCACTTCGACGTCCTTCAGGGCCTGCACCAGCTTGCCGGGCTGGGCGCCGATGTAGGTGCGGCGATGGCCCTTGATCTCGGCTTCGTCACGCATGCCGCCGACGCTGAAGCGGTAGAACGGCCGGCCGAGCGATTCGGCGATGGACTTGCCGATGCTGGTCTTGCCCACCCCGGGCGGGCCCACCAGCAGCACGATCGAGCCGCTGATCTCGCCTTTCCAGGCGCCTACGGCGAGGAATTCGAGAATGCGCTCCTTGATGTCGTCGAGACCGGCGTGGTGCTGGTCGAGGACTTTGCGCGCGTGCTTGAGGTCGAGCTTGTCCTTGCCGTACACGCCCCAGGGCAGGGCGGTGGCCCAGTCCAGGTAGTTGCGGGTGACGGCGTATTCGGGCGAGCCGGTTTCGAGGATGGCCAGCTTGCCCATCTCTTCATCGATACGCTTGCGCGCCTGCTCCGGCAGGGTTTTGCCTTCGAGGCGCTGCTCGAACTGTTCGAGGTCGGCGCTGCGGTCGTCCTTGGTCAGGCCCAGCTCCTGCTGGATGACCTTGAGCTGTTCCTTGAGGAAGAACTCGCGCTGGTGCTCACCGATCTGCCGGTTGACCTCGGCCGAGATCTCGTTCTGCAGGCGCGCGACTTCCACCTCTTTGCGCAGCATCGGCAGGACCTTTTCCATGCGCTTGAGCATGGGCACGCAGTCGAGCACTTCCTGCAACTGGCTGCCGGTGGCCGAGGTGAGGGCGGCGGCGAAGTCGGTGAGCGGCGACGGGTCGTTGGGGCTGAAGCGGTTGAGGTAGTTCTTCAGCTCCTCGCTGTATAGCGGGTTGAGCGGCAGCAGCTCCTTGATCGCGTTGATCAGCGCCATGCCATAGGCCTTGACCTCGTCAGTCGGCTCGGCGGGCTGACGCGGGTATTCGACCTCGACCAGGTACGGCGGACGGTGGTGCTTGAGCCAGGTGCGGATGCGTACCCGGGTCAGGCCCTGGGCGACGAACTGCAGCTTGCCGTTTTCGCGGCTGGCGTGGTGCACCTTCACCAGCGTGCCGTACTCCGGCAGCGCCGAGGTGTCGAAGTGACGGTGGTCTTCTGGCGGGGTGTCCATGAAGAACAGGGCCAGGCAGTGGTCTGGTGACTTGGCGACCAGGTCGAGGGTTTCTGCCCAAGGCTCTTCATTGACGATGACCGGCAGCACCTGGGCCGGGAAGAACGGACGGTTGTGGATGGGGATCACGTAGACCTTGTCCGGCAGCTGCTGGCCGGGCAGGGCGAGGGCGTGGCCGGCTTCGGCCTGGTGGGGAGTGTGCTCGACTTCGCTGTGTTCGTCGGGATGTTCCGGGAAATCCTGCTGGTCGCTCATGGGGCACCTGCGTGAATGACTATGGTGCTTAGATGGGGCGCGGGGGGATGGGTTTCAATGGTAGATGATGGGTGTAGAGAGGAGTGATGCCTGGACCGGCCTCTTCGCGGGTAAACCCGCTCCCACAGGTATGGCGCCGAGCTTGGGAACAGCGCCGTACCTGTGGGAGCGGGTTTACCCGCAAATGCGGCAGCAGGTTCACTGCCGCATCTCTGGATTACTCAGCCAGCTTGTAGGCGATGATGTAGTCGCCCATCCTGGTGCCCAGCGAGCCATGCCCGCCGGCAGTCACCAGCACGTACTGCTTGCCATCCTTGCCGCTGTAGCTCATCGGCGTGGCCTGGCCACCCGCTGGCAGGCGGGCTTTCCACAGTTCCTTGCCGTTGTTCACGTCATAGGCGCGCAGGTACTGGTCCAGGGTGCCGCTGAGGAAGCCGACGCCACCGGCGGTGACGATCGAGCCGCCCATGCTCGGCACGCCAACCGGCAAGCCGATCGGCACCGGGGTGCTGTCGCGGGTAGTGCCGTTCTTGTGCTTCCACACCACTTTGTTGGTGAACAGGTCGATGGCGGCGACATAGCCCCAGGCCGGGGCCTGGCACGGTACGCCCAGTGGCGACATGAACGGGTGCATGGTCACGGCATACGGCGCGCCGGTGTTCGGCTGCACGCCGCTGGTTTCGCTTTCGCGCTTGCTGCCTTCGGCCACCTGCTCACGCGGGATCATCTTCGACACGAAGGCCATGTAGTTGGGCGAGGTGAACAGCAGTTGGCGCACCGGGTCGACCGACACGCTACCCCAGTTGAACACACCGACGTTACCCGGGTACACCAGCGAGCCTTGCTCGGACGGCGGGGTGTACTGGCCTTCGTAACGCAGCTCGCGGAACTGGATGCGGCACAGCATCTGGTCGAACGGCGTGGCGCCCCACATGGCCTGTTCGGTCAGCTCGGGGCCGAGCAGGTTGAGGTCGGAGCGGGCCTGGGTCGGCGAGGTGTGATCGCCCTTCACCGCACCTTGCGGGGTGGGGATTTCGCGGATCGGCACGATCGGCGTACCGTCGCGGCGGTCGAGCACGTACAGGCTGCCTTGCTTGGTCGGCACGATGATTGCCGGCTTCACGCCGTCGTCGGTCTTCAGGTGGACCAGGGTCGGCTGGCTACCCACATCCATGTCCCACAGGTCGTGGTGGGTGAACTGGTAGTTCCAGCGGGCCTTGCCGGTGGCAAGGTCCAGGGCGACCACGCCGGCGCTGTACTTCTCGGCGCCCGGGGTACGGTCGGCGCCCCACTGGTCGGGCGTCTGGTTGCCCAGCGGCAGGTAGATCATGCCGAGGTCTTCGTCGACGCTGGCGATCGACCACATGTTGGCCGAGTTGCGGCTGTACATCTTGCCGGGAGCCAGTGGCTGGGTGTCGTCCGGGTTGTTGCTGTCCCAGTTCCACACCAGGTGGCCATCGTGCACGTCATACGCGCGGATCACGCCGGACGGCTCGTTGGTCGACTCGTTGTCGGTGACGTGGCCACCGATGATTACCAGGTCACGGGTGACCGCAGCAGGCGAGGTGGAGTAGTAGCCACCAGCGGTGAACGGGCCGATGCCGGTGGTAAGGTCGATCACGCCCTGGTTGGCGAAGCCTTCGCAGACCTTGCCGTTGTCGGCGTTGATGGCAATCAGGCGGGCGTCCGCAGTCGGCAGGTAGAGGCGGCGCGGGCAAGCCTGGGCCACGGCCTGGCCTGCGTCGGTAATTTTCGGTGCCGGGCTGCCGTCGCGGCTGACATAGCGGTTTTCGTCATAGTACGAAACGCCACGGCAGGTCATGTGGGCAAAGCCTTTGAAGGTACCGACCGGGCTCTTGACCTGTGGGTCATAGCGCCAGATTTCCGCGCCGGTGTCCGGGTCCAGGGCCAGCAAGCGGCTGTGCGCGGTGCAGGCATAGAGCATGCCGTTGACCTTCAGCGGGGTGTTCTGGTTGGTCAGCTCCACCGGGTCGTTTTCGGTCGGCAGGTCACCGGTGCGGATGCGCCAGGCCTCTTCCAGGCGGTAGGCGTTCTGCGGGGTGATCTGGCGCAGCGGCGAATAGCGGTCGCCGTGTTCGGTGCGACCGTAGGCCTGCCATTCACCGTCGGGCATGGCCGGGGCGGCGCTGGCCATTTCGCTGCTGTCGCGGCCCAGTTCGCCGAACACTTCACCGGGGTGGGTGAACTGGCTGCCCACGGCGCAAGCGCCCGAAGCGATCACTGCAACGCTGAGCAGCGCAGTGTTGGCCTTGCTGGCCGGGCCGCTCAGCGGGCGACGCGCCCAGGGCAGCAGCAGGACCACGCCGATGGCGAACCAGATGGCCAGGCGCGGTACCAGTTGCCACCAGTCCAGGCCCACTTCGAGCAGGGCCCACACGGTACTGCCCAACAGTACCAGACCGTACAGGCCCAGGGCGATGCGGCGCTGGGCCAGCAGCAGGATGCCCGACAGGGCAAAGCCGATACCGGCGATCAGGTAGTACAGCGATCCGCCCAGCTGGCTCAGCTTGATGCCGCCGGCCAGCAGAGCCAGGCCCATCAGCAACAGCAGCGCGCCGATCAGGCGCGGTAGCCAGCGGCTTCCATTGTTGGCACCTTCAGTGCTCATCGTAGGTTCTCCGTCAGGTCAAAAAGGGGGGGTTAGAAACTGCTCTGGATCTTCAGGCCGCCGATCAGGGCGCCATCGACCTGCGACACCCCACCCGGGTGGCGGATGTACTGCAGGTTGGGGCGGACCGTGAGCCAGTCGGCCAGGTGGATGCCGTAGTACAGCTCGGCGCTGTACTCGGTGTCCTGCACTGGCAGGAAACCGGGGTTGTCGTAGTCGTCGAGGCCGGCGGCCTGGTTGGCCAGGCGCGCGTTCTTGCGATAGGCAGGGTTGACGTGCACGCGGGCCAGGGCGAAACCGATGTCGTCCTTGGCGCGGGCGTCGAAGGGCCCTTTGTACACCAGTCCTGCCTGCACATAGTTGTCGATGGCATTGGTTTTCTTGTCGTGTACCGTGGCATTGGCGAACAGGCTCAGACCACGCGACTGGTCGGACGCCAGCGAAGTCACCTGCTGCTGGGCGCCGAGCCACAAGCCGTGCTTGCTCGAACTGCTGCGGTAGGCGGCGCCGCTGAGGGCTGCCGGCTGGCCGTTGCTGTCCTTGAGAACATCCTGTGCCTTGGCATTACTGTAGTAGTAGCCGGCGCGATATTCCCCTTTCAGACCATTGACCTGTGGGCTCCATACCAGTTCTATCGGCATTACCGCGCCTTGGGTGCCGCTGCCGCTGAGCTTGAAGCCGTTGCCCGACTCCAGGTTGGAGGGGTTCTGCTCGAACACGCCGACCTGGGCGTAAAGCGCGTCGCTGAGGTTGTAGCGCACGCGCAGGGCCCACTGGCTGACCGGCCAGTTGTACCAGATGCCGCCCACCCAGTTGCCTACCTGCGAGCCGCAGAAGGCCAGGTTCTGGAAATCGCAGGGGAAGCTGTTGAAGTCCTCGCCTTCGCCGAAACGGCCGAATTTCACGTCCAGTGCGCCATCGAAGTACTTCTGCTTGATCCACATTTGCGTCAGCCGCCAGGTTTCGCCACGGCCCCACACTTCCTGGGCCGAGGTAAAGCCGCCGACTCGCGGGTCGTTGATGCGGTCGTTGCTGATGTTGTCGCCGTGGCGCTCGGTGATGGTCAGCTGGAATTCGGTGTCGTGCCAGCCAAGGATCTTCTCCAGGTCCAGGTGGCTGCCGAAGGTGAACTGGTCGCTGTAGCGCGCGGTGCGGTCGTGGTCGTAGCCACCGTGCAGGTTGCTGCCCATCTCGCCGGTGTAGCCGAGGGTGAAGTCGTAGCCTTTTTCCAGCAGTTCGCTGCGGGTGCCGCCCCAGTCGCCGAGCATCCATGGGGAGTCGCTGGCGAACATCTCGCTGGCACTGGTGGAGGTCGCCAGGGCACTGAAGGCAAGGCCGATGTAACAGGTTTTGGGCAGTTGGAGCATGAGATAGCGCTATCTTTTGATTGTTGAACAAACGGCAAGCGCATCGAAGGGCGGGCCCTCCAATGGATATGGCGACAAGATGGTTTCGATGAAGCGATTCAGCTTGCGGCGGGGAGGATATAGGGGAAGTTGTAAGAAAAAAAGACAAATTGTCGCAGTGGATTGTTGCCGATCTGGCAACAGTCCAAAGCTTGCGAGATCTTGTGGGAGCGGGCGTGCCCGCGAACACCGGCGAAGCCGGTGCCATCCACCGCGTTGGATTCTTCGCGGGCATGCCCGCTCCCACAGATACTCATTTGCAATCAGAAGGTGGTACGCAGGCCCACTTCCACACTACGCCCCGGCGCCGGGGCGATATCGCGCAGGATCGAGCTGGCATAGCGTACGGTCTGGTCGGTCAGGTTCTCGCCGCGTACAAACGCCAGCCACTGGCTCTGGCCAACGTCAAAGCGGTAACCAACGCTGGCCCCCAGCGTGGTGTAGCCATCGGTGCTGGTTTCGTTGGCCGGCTTGCGGTGCTGCGACGCAGCATGCTGCACATCGACCCGCGCCTGCCAGCGCTCCAGCTCCCAGACCAGGCCGCTGTTCAGACGCAGCGGGGCGATGCGGGGCAGTGGCTCGCCACTGTCGAGGTTCTTCGCCCGGGTGTAGTCACCGGAGAGCTCCAGCGCGAAGCTGCCATAACGGTTCTCGACCAGTTGCCAGCGGTCCTGGGCCTCGATGCCATAGAAGCGCGCCCGCACGCCCTGGTACTGGTATTCCGGGAAGCCATCATGGTCATGATCGTGGTCGTGGTCATCCTCATCATGGTCGTGGTCATGCCCCTCGCGGATGTTGCCGGTGCCGATCAGGCCGATGTAGTTGCGGAAGTGGCTGTAGAACACCCCGACACTGCCCTTGTGGGTGCCGTTGTCGAACCGCAGCGCCAGGTCGGCGGAAATGGCTTTTTCCTTGTTAAGGCTGGCATCGCCGACTTCAAAGGCCCCGGTGGCCACGTGGGCACCATTGGCATACAACTCGTAGAAGGTCGGGGCGCGCTCGGTGTAGCCGAGGTTGGCGGCCAGCGACCAGATCGGGTCGAGCTGGTACACCGCCCCGGAAGACAGGCTGAAGGCGTTGAAGCTGCTGGCGCTGTCGGCATCGACGAAGTTCTCGTTGCCTTTGGCATCCGGGTCGACCCGTGTGTGCTCCATGCGAGCGCCCAGGCTCAGGTTCAGGCGCTCGGTGGCTTGCCACTGTTCCAGCATGAACAGCGCCAGGCTGTCGGTGTCGGTGTGCGGAACGAAGGCTTCCTCGCCCAGGGCGGAGAATTCATTGCGGCTGACCTGGGCGCCGATCACGCCTTCCACCGGCCCGAACGGTTGGTGGCGGGCTTCGATGCGTGTTTCATAGCCCTTGTTCCTGAAGGTGGTGTGGACTTCGCCTTCTTCGATTTCACGGTGCTCGTAGTCGGTATAGCCGGCATCGACCTTGAGCGAAGTGAACGGGCCGTCCAGGTCACGCAGCTCGGAGGCGAAGGCGTAGTGGTCCTGCTTCATGTCCAGGCGCACACCTGGTTCGGCCACCGAGCCATAGTTGCTGTCGTAGTGGCTGTACGACAGGCCGGCGTAACCTTGGTCCCAATGGTAGGCGCCGCCCACGGCGCCACCGTCCTGGCGGCCGTCGCTGTTTTCCAGGCGGTGTTTGCTACCGGGCTCGTCGGCATCACGCACCTTGGAACTGCGCGCGTAACCGGGGATGCGCAGGTCGTTGAACTGGCGGCTGTTGGCATCCAGGTGCAGGGCGAAGGCACCGTTGCCGGCCTCCAGCTTGCCAGCGCTGCTGCGGGTGGTGTCGGCGCCGCCGTAGCGCAGTTCACCGGCACCGTGGATGCCCTCGATGGGGGTGTCCGGGATGCGGTTGTCGAAGGTGTTGACCACACCACCAATGGCGTTGCCGCCGTAGAGCAGGGCAGCCGGGCCACGGACGATCTCGACGCGGTCGACGGTGACCGGGTCCAGCGGCACGGCGTGGTCGTAGGACAGCGACGAAGCATCCAGGGCGCCGACGCCGTTGCGCAGGATGCGAATGCGGTCGCCATCCAGGCCACGAATTACCGGGCGACTGGCGCCAGGGCCGAACCAGGTGGAGGCGACCCCGGGCTGCTTGTTCAGGGTTTCACCGAGGCTGCCGTGCTGCTGTTGCAGCAGGTTGTCGCCTTCGAGCACGCTGCTGGGGGCGGCCAGCTGGCGGTTGCCCAAAGGGTTGGCGGTGATGACCTGGGGTTCGAGTTCCACTGCGTGGCCGGGTGCTGCGGCCAGCCACAGCGCGACGGCGAGGGGAGAGAGGCGAAGCGGTGTGTACAGCATGGGGATGGGGCGTTCCTTGGCAGATGCTTTCGTATTGTTACAATATAACATCTCTATTTCAGCACAGAGGTTTTGCGCCTGGCCAGCGGTTTTTCTGTCGACTCGCCTGATCCCACCCACCACTACACTCGTGTAAGGTGCGCATCTTTCCTATGGAGCACTGGCATGAGCACGGCCCAACACAACGCGCTGCACGGCAAGACCCTCGAACAGATCCTCACCGAGCTGGTGGCGCACTACCAATGGCAGGGCCTGGCCGAGCGCATCGATGTACGCTGCTTCAAGAGCAACCCGACCATCAAGTCGAGCCTGACCTTCCTGCGCAAGACACCGTGGGCACGGGAAAAGGTCGAGCAGTTGTACGTGAAACTGCAGCGCCAGGCCTGACATGCCGCGTCGTACCTGGCTGACCGGCATGGCCGTGCTGGGCTGGTTCGGTTTGACCGTGCAGGTGTACCTGGTGCTGCTGGCGCGTTGGCAGGAACAGGCCAGCCTGGTTGGCGGCCTGATCAATGTGTTCGGGTATTTCACCGTATTGACCAATACCCTGGTGGCAACGGTGCTCAGTTATGCGGCGTTCGGCCGGGAAGGCCGTGCCAAGCGTTTTTTCCTGTCGCCTTCGGTGGGTTCCGCGGTGGCCGCCAGCATCGTGCTGGTGGCATTGGCCTACAGCGTGCTGTTGCGTCACTTGTGGCAACCGCAGGGCTGGCAATGGCTGGCGGACGAGTTGCTGCACGATGTGATGCCCGTGCTCTATGCCTTGTACTGGTGGTGCGAAGTGCCCAAGGGCAGGTTGCGGCTATGGCACTTGCTGGTCTGGGCGGTGTACCCGGCGGTGTATTTTGCCTACGCGCTGTGGCGAGGGAGCGAGATTGGCGTATATGCCTACCCGTTCATCGATGTGGCGAGCCTGGGGTATGGGCAGGTGATGCTCAATGCCCTGGGAGTGCTGGCGGGGTTCTGGGGGATTGGGCTGGTGTTGCTGGGGCTGGATCGGTGGCGGGGGCTGCACAGATTGGCTTGAGCTGCACTGGCCCTCTCGCCGGCAAGCCAGTGCAGGCAATAAACAATCATTCGTCGTCCGCAGTCCCGTCGGCACGCCAGTAGGCCACAGCCTTCAGCGCATCCTCAGGCAGGCCTTTCTCCAGCAACAGCGCCTTGGCCTGGCGGGTCAGGGCTTTTTCCAGCGCCACCCAGCCGTACAACCGGCCTTTTGGCAAGGTCAGGTTCTTCACCAGTGCCAGCAAGTCTTCCTGTTGGCGACGTACCCAGATCACCTCCACCTGTGCCTTGCTCGGCAGTGGCTGGCGTTCCTGCTCGTCTTCGATCTGGATAACCGCCAGCACCTGGCGGCCTGCCGGCAATTCCTCCAACCGGCGGCCAATGGCCGGAATGGCGGTTTCGTCGCCGATCAGCAGATAGCTGTCGAAGATGTCCGGCACCACCATCGAAGCCCGCGGCCCGGCGATGTCCAGGGTTTGCCCGGGTGCGGCCTGGGCGGCCCAGGTGGAGGCAGGGCCATCGCCGTGCAGCACGAAGTCGATATCCAGCTCATTGGCCACCAGGTCGATGCGCCGCGGCGTGTATTCGCGCATGGTGGGCCGTGCGCCACCTTCTCGGCCCAGATTACGGGCCTCGATGGCTTGCTGTTGCTCCGGCGTTTCGGCGAACAGCAGCTTGATATGGTCGTCGCTGCCCACGCTGGTGAAGCCTTGCAGCTCGGCACCACCGAGGGTGATGCGGCGCATGCGCGGGGTCAGTTCGGTGACCCGCAGCACCTGCAGGCGGCGTTGGCGGATCTCGTGGTTGACGCGGTGAATGGTGTCACTCATGGGGTGTCTCCCTGACAGGTTCGGCCGGCCCGGAGGCGATGGCCTTGGCGGTGTGGTTGAGCAGGTCGCGGACCCGCTCGATTTCTTCCGGTGTCCAGCGGCCGCTGTGCATGTGCAGTGCGTGGCGCAGGTTGCCGACCGCTTCATGAATCTCTGGCGGGCGGTCGTGGCCGCGCAGGGCGCGTTTGCTGACTTCGATGCGCATGCGCACGCCGTCCAGGGCAACGGCCTGTTCGGCCAGGGCGGTGCGGCCGGCTTCAGTGATGGCATAGAGGCGTTTGCTGCCCTGCACCTGGCCGCTGATCAGCTCGGCCTCCTCAAGGAAGTTGAGGGTGGGGTAGATCACCCCGGGACTTGGGCTGTAGCTGCCGTCGAACAGGTTCTCGATCTGGCGGATCAGGTCGTAGCCGTGGCCTGGCTGCTCGGCGAGCAGGGCCAGCATCAGCAGCTTGAGGTCGCCGGGGGCGAAGACGCGAGGGCCGCGTTCGCCACGGCCGGGGCGCCGCTCGAAGGGGTCATGGGGGGTAGGTTCGCGCATGGGGAAAGGGCTCCGTCGTTTGCGATATATCGTAAGATATTACTCAAGATATATCTAAAGACAAGCCCTTAATTGCAGATGATTATCATCTAGTTGTTCGATGCATCCCCTTGTGGCGTGGCTGTGTGCGTGGCCACCTGCGGCGGTTTGCACTCATTCGGATTGCCCGGTTGCAGGTATGGCATGAGAATCGGCGCCATGCCCTTGAGTACCTGCACCGGCAGCGCCGAGGTGAACTTGAAGGCCTCTGCCGAGCGCCCCGGCACGAATGCGGTCAAGGTGCCGAAGTGGTTGTCACCCAGGAAGAACACGAAGGTGGCGGTACGGTTCAGCGAGCGCGAGCCGATCAGCCGGCCGCCAGCACCAAAGCTTTCGATGCGGTTGTCACCGGTACCGGTCTTGCCGCCCATTACCAATGGCGTGCCGTCCTGCAGCTTGAAGCTGCCGGAAATACGCCGCGCGGTGCCCGCATCCACCACCTGCGACATGGCGCCTTTGAGGGCGCGCGCCACTTCGACCGGCAGAATCCGTACGCCCCGGTCCGGGTCGGTGACCAGCTTGGTCTCGTAAGGCGTGTTGGCCGCAAAGTGCAGGGTGTCGATACGCAAGGTCGGCAGGCGCACGCCGTCGTTCTGGATGATGCCAACCAGTTCGGAGAGGGCGGCAGGGCGGTCGCCCGAGCTGCCGATGGCGGTGGCCAGCGAAGGCACCAGGTGGTCGAACGGATAGCCCACGCGCTTCCAGCGCTGGTGAATGTCGAGGAACGCTTCGATCTCGACCATGGTGCGAATACGGCTGTCACGGGCGCCCTGATGGCGGCTCTTGAACAGCCAGCCGTAGACCTCCTGGCGCTCGAAGCGGCTGGCATTGACCATTTCGGTCAAGGTCGAGCCGGGGTTCTTCAGCAGGTAACCGAGCAGCCACAAGTCCAGCGGGTGGACCTTGGCGATATAGCCCTGGTCGGGCAGGTCGTACTTGCCCGGGCCATAGGCGTCGTACATCTCCGACAGACGGCCATCGGTCAGTTTGCCCAGGACGATCTTGTCGCCCTTGAGGTGGGCGCGGACGAAGGCGTTGAAGGTTTCCTGGCCAGCCTCGGGGAACAGGTAGCGGTGCACGGCCGCCAACCGTTGCGGGGTCACGCGCATGCTGTCGAGGAAGGTGTCCAGGCGCTGCTGCGAGGTCTTGCGCTGGTATTTCTTCCAGAAGCGCATCAGGTAGTTGGTGCCTTCCTTGTCGGCGAAACGGGCCAGGTATTCCTGGCGGCGCGGGTCGGAGTCGTCCTTGAGCAGCGGCACACGGTTATACGGCTGCTGGTAGGTCACGTAGCGCACCAGGTCGCGCATCAGGCGGATGAACGGCAGGTTGATCGATTCGCGCAACGCATCCTTGAGGGTCGGGTTGCGGCTGTTGTCTTCCTTGCGGAAGTTGTTGAACACATGCATGCCGCCGCCGGTGAAGAAGGCTTCGCCGGTGTTGGCCGAATACTTGCGTTCCAGAGCGGCATCGAGCATGGCGTCCAGGCTCTGGTTCTTGCTGTTCTGCGCCAGCCATTCCAGCGACCACTGGCTGATGCGGTCGAGTTCGGCGACTTCGACTTTCTTCAACTCCGCGGCAGGCTTGCCGGCGTACTTGTCGTGCAGCTCGGCGATGATCTCCAGGTAGGTGGTGAGCACCCGCAACTTGGCGGTGGAGCCCAGCTCCAGCTTGCTGCCTTCGTTGATGTCGAAGGGCTGGTCGGTGCTGTCGGTCTGCACCCGCACCCGCGAGCCGTCGGCGGTGCGCTCGAACAAGGTGAAGCTGTAGCTCACCTGGTCGGTGGTCTTGGCCGTGAGCAGGCGTTCGCCGATCAGGCCGATCTGCGCCGCGAATTCAGGGTCGGCAAGGTTTTTCAGGTACTGGCTGACCTGCAACTGCAGGTCGGACTGCAGGGTACTGGTGGCCGACACGTCGAGCCGGTCGAGGTCGTACAGCGGGCGGTTGAGCATGGCCGCCAGACGGTTGCGTGCCAGGCTGATGCCCTTGTTGGTGACGATCGGCACGATGGTCGGTTGCGCCACCCAGTCGCGGTATACCGCCTTGCTGGCCAGTGCTGCGTCGGCCAGTGGCTGCTCGATGACCTTGTTGGCGGCCAGTACGCGGATGTGCGCGTCGGTCAGTTCGGCCAGCTCGACCCGCCCCTTGGACAGATAGTGCGAGGGCCGACGCTGGGCAATCATCAGTGACAGCACCTGGCGCAGGGCCAGGCCGCGCGCGGCCATGCTCTCGGGGTCGCTGGCGGTGGAACTCAGGGCCTGGTTGACCTGGTCGAAGTCGGCGCCATACCACACCCGCAGGCCTTCGGCCATGCCATGCACTTCGCCATGCCCAGGCACTGCCGACAGCGGCACGCTGTTGAGGTAGTCACGCACGATGCGCTGGCGCGCCTCGGTAGTGTCCGGGCCGCCCTGGTAGGCGCGCACGCTGGCGGAAATCATCTGGCGGATCTTCTCGGCGCCGGACACGGTCAGGCCGTCCGGTGAATGGCGGTACTTTTCCAGCTGCGTGGCCAAGGTACTGCCGCCAGCGGACTGGCCGGGCAAGGCCAGGTACTTGGCCACCTGGCTGTAGGCGGCCTTGGCGAAGCGCGGCCAGTCCACGGCCGGGTTGTTACGCGGGTCCTTGGTGTCGAGCAGGTCGCGGTTCTCGATGAACAGCAGGCTGTTGACGATCACCGGCGGGATCGCCGCAAAGTCCGGGTACAGGTGTTGCGGGTAGTTGTACTGGTACAGCATGTCGCCGCGGCAGTCGGTGATCGACAGGCCCGCCTGGATTTTCTCGATATAGGGGGCGAACAGCCCATGATCGACGTAGTTCATCAACGCCGGCGAGAACCTCACCTGCTCGCTGATCAGGTAGTCGCGCTTGAGCAGGCGCGGCAGGAACTCGCCCAGGGCGCTGTAGCCAAGGCGTTTGTCGAACGGCCCCTCACCGGGGTAGACGATGGCATCGCTGGGGCCTGGCTGCAGCGAATAGGTGAGGGTGCTGGCCAGTTTGCTGAATTCCCGCGACTGCAGGTTGGAGGTGCGGAATTCGTCATACGCAGCGAAGCCGATGGCCACCAGCGCCACCAGCAGGATGAGGATGATCAGCCGCCACCATAGCCGACGCTGACGGGGGGATTCGGGTTGTGGCGTCTCGGCCGGAGGTATCTCGGGTGCTTCCGTTCTGCTTGGTTCCGATTGCCACAGTGCGCCCATAGTCTTCTATCCGGCCAGGTATTTTCGTCTTGCTTGTCTGAAGCTTAGACGTTGAGCGGGTGAGGTGAAAATTTTGTAAGAGGTGGAGAAAAGTGGTGTAGGGCTATGCGGCTTTGGTGTGGGTTTCTTCATACGGCGATGTTGCTATGGTGCCGCAGGAAATTTTGCGGGCGCTTTGCGCCTGATCGCAGGCAAGCCAGCTCCCACAGAGCCCGATTTCTTGCCAAATTTCTGCATATTTATAGTGAAAACTCCTACAACGGTCTTCCTATACTGCTTGCCCCCTTCGCCCTGCCGGCCGCTCTATTCCGGTACACGGGCCGGCCCACGAGGCCAGCCCGGCAAGCCAACGCCACGCCTATCGGCCTGGCCGGTGCTGCACGAAGGTCAAATCCAATAACAAAATGAGGTTGTATTGCTATGCCAGTCGGCAACCACCCTGCCCACGGCCAGGCCACTGAAGGCGGCCCGCTCAAACGTGAACTGGGCGAACGGCACATCCGCCTGATGGCGCTGGGCGCCTGTATCGGTGTCGGTCTCTTCCTCGGTTCGGCCAAGGCCATCGAAATGGCCGGCCCCGCCATCATGCTGTCCTACATCATCGGCGGCCTGGCCATTCTGGTGATCATGCGCGCCCTTGGCGAAATGGCCGTGCACAACCCTGTCGCCGGTTCGTTCAGCCGTTATGCCCAGGACTACCTTGGCCCGCTGGCGGGCTTCCTTACCGGTTGGAACTACTGGTTCCTGTGGCTGGTGACCTGCGTTGCCGAAATCACCGCGGTGGCCATCTACATGGGCATCTGGTTCCCCGACGTACCGCGCTGGATCTGGGCCCTGGCGGCGCTGGGCAGCATGGGTGCGGTCAACCTGGTGGCAGTGAAGGCCTTTGGTGAATTCGAGTTCTGGTTCGCCCTGATCAAGATTGTCACCATCATCGCCATGGTCCTTGGCGGCATCGGCATCATTGCCTTTGGCTTCGGCAATGACGGCGTGGCAATGGGTATCTCCAACCTGTGGAGCAATGGCGGCTTCATGCCCAACGGCGTGACCGGCGTGCTGATGTCGCTGCAGATGGTGATGTTCGCCTACCTGGGCGTGGAAATGATCGGCCTGACCGCCGGTGAAGCACGCAACCCGCAAAAGACCATTCCGCAGGCCATCGGCTCGGTGTTCTGGCGCATCCTGCTGTTCTATGTCGGTGCGCTGTTCGTGATCCTGTCGATCTACCCGTGGAACGAGATCGGCAGCCAGGGTAGCCCGTTCGTCATGACCTTCGAGCGCCTCGGCATCAAGACCGCCGCCGGCATCATCAACTTCGTGGTCATCACTGCAGCGCTGTCGTCGTGCAACGGCGGCATCTTCAGCACCGGGCGCATGCTCTACAGCCTGGCGCAGAACGGCCAGGCCCCGGCGACCTTCGCTCGCACCTCGAAGAACGGCGTACCGCGCAATGCGCTGCTGCTGTCGATCGGTGCGCTGCTGCTGGGCGTGCTGGCCAACTACCTGGTGCCGGAGAAGGTCTTCGTCTGGGTTACTTCCATCGCCACCTTCGGCGCGATCTGGACCTGGGTGATGATCCTGCTGGCACAGCTGAAGTTCCGCGCCGGCCTCACCACTGCCGAGCGCAAGGCACTGAAGTACCGTATGTGGTTGTGGCCGCTGAGCTCGTACCTGGCGCTGGCCTTCCTGGTGCTGGTGGTCGGCCTGATGGCCTACTTCGAGGATACCCGCGTGGCCCTGTACATCGGCCCGGCGTTCCTGGTGCTGCTGACGGTGCTGTACTACGCCTTGCGCCTGGCGCCGAAAGACGCGCAGGGTGTGGCCAGTACTGCTTCCTGATCTGAAATGGCTGGGGCCGCTTTGCGGCCCTTTCGCGACACAAGGCCGCTCCCACAGGAGATCGCGTACTCCTGTGGGAGCGGCCTTGTGTCGCGATGGGCTGGGTAGCAGCCCCAGGTTCAATCAGGCCGCCACCTCGCTGTGCGGCTCGAAGCTGTCCGCCCGCGCCAGTTGCCACATGCGCGAATAGAACTGCCCGTTCACCTCGCCAGTCAGCAGTTCACCCGGCTTCAGGAACACATGCATCTGCGAGAACAGCTTGATCTCGGTGGCCGAGATGCGCCGCACCAGGTGCTTGGCTTCCAGTTGCGCAGGGTGCTCCAGGCCCGCTGCCGCAAGCATTTCGGCCAGGGCCCGCAAGGTGTTGTGGTGGAAGTTCACCACCCGCTGGGCTTTATCCGGCACCACCAGCGCCCGCTGGCGCAGCGGGTCTTGCGTGGCCACACCGGTCGGGCACTTGTTGGTGTGGCAGCTCTGCGACTGGATACAGCCGATGGCGAACATGAAGCCGCGTGCCGAGTTGGCCCAGTCGGCGCCAATGGCCAGCACGCTGGCAATGTCGAAGGCGCTGACGATCTTGCCGCTGGCGCCCAGCTTGATCTTGTCGCGCAGGTTCAGGCCGACCAGGGTGTTGTGCACGAACAGCAGCCCTTCGCGCAGCGGTACGCCAATGTGGTCGGTGAACTCCACTGGCGCCGCGCCGGTGCCGCCTTCCTTGCCGTCGACGACGATGAAGTCGGGCAGGATGCCGGTTTCCAGCATGGCCTTGGCGATGCCCATGAACTCCCACGGGTGGCCCAGGCAGAATTTGAAGCCCACCGGTTTGCCGCCAGACAGCTCACGCAACCGGGCAATGAACTGCATCATCTCGATGGGGGTGGAGAAGGCGCTGTGGCGCGACGGCGAGATGCAGTCTTCGCCCATCAGCACGCCACGGGTTTCGGCAATTTCCCGAGTTACCTTGTGCTTGGGCAGGATACCGCCATGGCCGGGCTTGGCGCCCTGGCTCATCTTGATCTCGATCATCCGCACCTGCGGGCTGCGCGCCTGGGCGGCGAAGCGTTCGGGGTCGAAGCGCCCATCTGGCGTGCGGCACCCGAAGTAGCCGCTGCCCAGTTCCCAGACCAGGTCGCCGCCGTGCTCGCGGTGATAGGGGCTGATGCTGCCTTCGCCAGTATCATGGTGGAAATTGCCCAGCTTGGCGCCCTGGTTGAGGGCACGGATGGCATTGGCGCTGAGCGAGCCAAAGCTCATCGCCGATATGTTGAAGATCGACGCCGAGTAGGGCTGGCTGCACTGCGGCCCGCCGACGACGACCCGGAAGCTGGCCGGGTCGGCCAATGGCGCCGGACGCATGGAGTGGCCGATGAACTCGAAGCCAGACTCGTACACGTCGATCAGGGTGCCGAAGGGTTTGTCCGAGGCTTCGTTCTTCGCCCGCGCGTACACCAGCGAGCGCTGGGCGCGGGAGAACGGCAGGGCGTCGCTGTCGGCCTCCAGCAGGTACTGGCGGATTTCCGGGCGAATGGCCTCGACCAGGTAGCGGATGTTGCCCAGGATCGGGTAGTTGCGGCGTACTGCGTGGCGTTGCTGCAGCAGGTCGAACAGGCCGATCAGGCTGAGGATGGCAGTGGTCAGGGTGAACGGCCACAACCATTCGTGGTGGGTGAAGGGCAGGCTCGCCAGGGTGAACAGCACACAGGCGGCGAAGAAGGCATAGCGGCTGAGAAGTGACAGGCTCATACAGGGTCCTTGCGATGGCGCGGTCAGGCTCAGGGCCTGGGGCAAACCCCGACCATAGCCAAGTTGCACGGCTGTGCAAATTAAAATCGGGGTAGCGAAAATCATTCTCGCCAAGCCTTGTGCAGGCTATACGGGCCCTATCGCCGGCTTGCCGGCGATAGGGCCCGTACAGCAAAAAACATTCAGATGGTGTCGCGCAGCAGCTTCTGCCGCCAGCTTTCCTGCTCTTGTGCCGGCGCTTCGACCAGGTACGAATAGTGCCCGGCCACCCGCACCGCCACTGGTACCCCGTCGCGATACAACAGGCGGTTGCCACTGACCGCCGGCACTTTCGCCCCCGGTAGCAACGACCCGACCAGGTTCAGCGGGTCACTGGCGCTCACCACTACCAGTGCCCCGTCCAGCTCACGCCGCCGCACCTGCCGCAGCAGCCCCACCGCCTCTGGCAAGGCGAATTGTTCACCGGCCAGCCCGGCAATGAAGCGCCCGCCACGAATCTCGCCACGCGCTTCCAGCCGGTGATAGCAGCGCAGCAGCTCGCGCCACGGCGGCAGCACATCGCTTTCGCGCTCCAGCAGCCGCCAGCACACCACGCCATAGCGCCGTAGCAAGGCACGGGCGATGTGCTCCAGACGCTGGCTGTCGTCCACCGCGCCCGTGCGCAACAAGGCCCAGCGCCCGGCATGGGACATGCTGCTGGACAGCGGCGGGTGGCCGCGTCGGCTGTTGCGTGAAGCGCGTTTCGCCGCCGGGGTGATCAGGCTGCGCAGGCCGGTGAAACTGTCGGCCCCAACCAGGCCTGCACCTACCAGCTCCTGCAAGACCGTCTCCAGTTCGCTGGGCAGCAGGTGGGCATCCTGTGTCAGCTCGTCGAAGAACAGCGCGCCATGTGCATGCAGCACCTCGTGGACGCGTTGCGCCCGTGCGCCGAGGCTATCCAGGGCTGGCACGGGGGCAAGGCTGCGCCACAGGCCAAGGTGCTCGCGCGGCAGCAGCACCAGCGGTGTGCTCGACAAGGTGTTGCTCGACACGGTCGCCGCCAGCCGGCTCCAGGCGAACTGCCCGCTACGGCAGGCATCGTCGAGCCAGTGCGGGCTGTAGTCCTTGATGCGTGCCGGCAGCAGTTCGGCCTCCCAGGCGCCAGCGGCACTCGGGAAGCCTTGCAATTGGCCCAGTACCTCGGCCACCGCTTGCGGGCCGCGCAGGCGTGTGTCGTTGGCCAGGTGCTGCCAGTCGAACAGAAAGCGCATGAAGTCCTGCAGGCTGACCGGCTCGATCTCCCGCCGCAGGCGTTTGACCGTGTAGCGGTGGATACGCGCCAGCAAATGGCGCTCGCACCACTGCAGTTCGCTTGCCCCGGGGCTGAAATGCCCACGCAGCACATAGCCTTCGGTTTCCAGGCGGGCCAGTGCCTGTTCGATGGCCGGCAGCGGTTTGCCAAGTGCTGCCGCAATCTGCGCACGGGTCAGCGGGCCATGGCCGCTCAGGCGGGCTCGCAGCAGTTCGACCAGCGCAATGTCCGGCTCGATGGCCTGATCGAAGCCTGGCAGTACCTGCAACGCAGGTTCCAGCCGGGAGCCGGGATACAGCACCTGCAGCAGGCTCAACCGCTCGCGCGCCAGCCACAGCTTTTCATCCACCAGGCGCAAGGCCCGGCCGGCTTGGGCCAACTGCCTGAGTAGCAGCTCCCAACTGGCATTGTCCTGCACTTCGTCCTGGCTGATGGCACCCAGGCCCATCAACGCCTCATGCATTTCATCGGCATTGCCCGGCTGCGGCCAGGCCTCGGCAGCAACGGCGGCAATGGCATCGGCGTCCAGTGCGCCCAGGGCGTCGCCGCTGTGCACCTCGTTCCAGCGCCGGTTGAGCACCGCCTGAGTGCGCCGTTCTTCCAGCGGCGCATCATCCAGAAAGGCATAGGGACGGGCATTGAGGATGGCCGAAGCCAGCGGCGAAGGGGCGGGCAGGTCGCGGCACAGCAGGCGCACCGTGCCGCTTTCCATTCGCCGCAACAGCGCCAGCCAGCCTTCGCAGTCCATCGCCTCGTGCAGACAGTCGTCGAGGGTTTGCTCGACCAGCGGATGATCAGGAATCTGCCGTTCGCCGACGATATTCTCCAGGCAGGCGATCTGGTCGGGGAACACGGCGGCAATCAGGTCTTCGCTCTTCATCCGCTGGATCTGTGGCGCCACCTTGCGCCCACCGACAAAGCGCGGCAGGGCCAGGGCCACGCTGGCGTTCCAGCGCCAGCGCACGCCAAACAGCGGCGCATCGAGCAGCGCCTGGACAAGAATCGGCTCGGCGCTGCGGCTATTCAGGTAACGCCACACATCGTCCAGTTCGAAACTGTGGCTGGTGGACAGCGACAGCACGATGGCGTCCTCGCTGGCTGCCGCCTGCAACTCGAAGTTGAAGGTGCGGCAGAAGCGCTTGCGCAGGGCCAGGCCCCAGGCGCGGTTGATGCGGCTGCCGTAGGGCGAATGGATGATCAGCTGGGTCCCGCCGGACTCATCGAAGAAGCGCTCCATCACCAGCGTGTCCTGCGAGGGCAGGGCGCCGAGCACTTCGCGGGTGCGGGCCAGGTAGTCGAGCAACTGGCCGGCGGCGGCTTCGCCCAGGTCGAAGGTGTCCTGCAACCAGGCCAGCACCTCGGCCTGGTTGGCGCTCGCCAGCTGTTGGTCGATCTGTGCCTGCAGCCGGGCCACCGCGGCAGACAGCTCGTTGCTGCGCCCCGGCGCCTCGCCCAGCCAGAATGGAATGGTCGGCGGCAGGCCATGGGCATCCTCCACCCGCACCCGGCCCGGCTCGACGCGCAGGATGCGATAGGAGGCGTTGCCCAGCTGGAAGATGTCGCCGGCGATGCTTTCCACCGCAAAGTCTTCGTTGACGCTGCCGATGTTCAGCGCCTGCGGTTCGAGCAGCACGGCGTAGTCGGCGTTGTCGGGGATGGTGCCGCCGCTGGTCAGAGCGGTCAGCTGGCTGCCACGGCGGCCACGCAGCGTGCCGCTCACCGCATCGCGGTGCAGGTAGGCACTGCGCACGCCCTGGCGACCGTTGAAGCCCTCGGCGAGCATGCGCAGCAGGGCCTGAAAGTGTTGCCGGTCGAGTTCTGCGTAGGGCGTGGCCTGGCGCAGGCAGTCGAACAGCGCCTGTTCGTGCCAGGGCTGGTTGCTGGCTTCGGCAACGATCTGCTGGGCCAGCACATCCAGCGGCGCCCGGGGAAGGTGCAGTTCGTCCAGCTCGCCCCGGCGTATGCAGTCGAGCAGGGCCACGCATTCGATCAGGTCATCGCGCGAGGTCGGGAACAAGCGCCCCTTGGGCACGCCATCGACCTGGTGGCCGGCGCGTCCAACCCGCTGCAGCAAGGCCGCGATCGAGCCTGGCGAAGCGATCTGGCAGACCAGTTCGATGTCGCCGATATCGATGCCCAGTTCCAGCGATGCAGTGGCCACCAGCACCTGCAGCTGGCCGTGTTTCAGGCGTTGTTCCGCCTCCAGGCGCAGCTCCTTGGCCAGGCTGCCATGGTGCGCGGCAACCGCCTCTTTTCCCAGGCGGTCGCTGAGGTGACGGGTGATGCGCTCGGCCAGGCGCCGGGTGTTGACGAACACCAAGGTGGTGCGGTGTTCGCGCGCCAGGGTAGCCAGGCGGTCGTAGACCAGGCCCCAGACATCGGTGGCCATCACCGCACCCAGCGGCACTGGCGGCACCTCGATGGCCAGGTCGCGCTGCCGGGCATGGCCGACATCGACGATGGCGCAGGTGCGGCCGTTGCCGACCAGGAATTGCGCCACCCGCTCGACCGGGCGTTGCGTGGCTGACAGGCCGATACGCCGCAGTGGCTGGTTGCACAGGGCTTGCAGGCGCTCCAGGGTCAATGCCAGGTGGGCGCCGCGCTTGTTGCCGGCCAGGGCATGGATTTCGTCGACGATCACCGTGTGCACGCTGGCCAGGCCTTCACGGCCCGACGCCGAGCCCATCAGCACGTACAGCGATTCGGGTGTGGTCACCAGGATATGCGGCGCCAGCTTGCGCATGGCGGCACGCTCCTTCTGCGGAGTGTCGCCGGTACGTACGGCCGTACTGATGCGTGGGGCGTTCAGGCCCTGGTCCGCAAGGGCCTGGCTAATGCCTTCGAGCGGGGCTTGCAGGTTCAGGCGGATATCGTTGGACAGCGCCTTGAGTGGCGAAACGTAGACTACCTGGGTTTGCGCAGGCAGCTCGCCCTGGTGCTCCAGGCCCTGGCGGAACAGTTCGTCGAGCACGGCCAGGAACGCGCTGAGGGTCTTGCCCGAGCCGGTCGGCGCGGCCAGCAGCATCGAATTGCCCGCGTGGATCAACGGCCAGGCCTTGGCCTGGGCATCGGTGACCGTGGCGAAATGGCGACGGAACCAGGTGCGCACAGCAGGGTGAAACAGCTCGAGCACCGGGTGGTGTTTGGCGGGCAGGTTCATGTGTTGGTTATGGCGGGTGTGGGACGGGTTGGCAAGGGGCCGTTCGTCTGGCAGGCCGGCACAGGAAACACTGGCCTTGTCAGGTCAGGACCCCCATGGGATCCTCCCCGGCCATTGTTTCAAGTGAGCCCAGCCCATGCCCAAGACCATCCGCATCGCCGCCGCCCTGCTGATCGACCCCCAGGGCCGCACCTTGCTGGTTCGCAAGCGCGGCACCCAGGCCTTCATGCAACCTGGCGGCAAGATCGATGCTGGCGAATCCCCGCTGCAGGCGCTGGTGCGCGAGCTGCATGAGGAACTGGGCCTGCACCTCGACCCGGCCCAGGCCGTGCACCTGGGCCAGTTCAGCGCCCCGGCCGCCAACGAGCCGGGCTTCGAGGTACAGGCCGAACTGTTCCGTGTCGACAGCGCCGCCGCCGTGCGCCCGGCCGCGGAGATCGAAGAGGTGGTTTGGCTGGCCGCTGACCAGGTACCCGCCATGCACCTGGCTCCCCTGACCCGCGACCTGATCCTGCCGCTGTACCGCCAGGCCGTCAGCGCACCGCGCTGACACCATCGAGGGTGGCGAACGAGGTGTCCTTGGCTGTCAGCAAGAAGTCGCGCATGTACGGCGCATCGAGCATGTCGGTGCGCACGGCGGCGTAAAGCGTGGCGAACAGGCCTTTCTCGCCCAGGCGCTTGCCCTTCACATACCCGCGCGAGCTGTACTCGTGCAGCGCCCAGTGCGGCATGCCGCAAACGCCACGGCCGCTGGCCACCAGTTGCATCATCATCACCGTCAGCTCCGACGTGCGCACGGCGGCCGGCTCGATGTCGGCCGGCTCCAGGAAGCGGGTGAAGATGTCCAGGCGATCGCGCTCCACCGGGTAGGTGATCAGGGTCTGGTCGAGCAGGTCCTGCGGCACGATGTAGGGTTTGCTGGCCAACGGATGCTGGTTGGCCACCGCCAGCATCGCCTCGTAGGTGAACAGCGGTACGTAGGTGATGCCCGCCAGGTCCAGCGGGTCGGAGGTCACCACCAGGTCGAGGTCGCCGCGGGCCAGGGCCGGCAGCGGGGCAAAGGCAAAGCCTGAGGCCAGGTCCAGCTCCACTTCCGGCCAGGCATCGCGGAACTGGTCGATGGTCGGCATCAGCCACTGGAAGCAGCTGTGGCATTCGATGGCCATGTGCAGGCGCCCGGCGGTGCCACCGGCCAGGCGCGCGATGTCTCGTTCGGCGCTGCGCAGCAGCGGCAGGGTGGCATCGGCCAATTGCAGCAGGCGTAGCCCGGCGCTGGTGAAGCGGATCGGCTTGGTCTTGCGTACGAACAGCGGCAGGCCCAGGCGCTCTTCCAGCTCCTTGAACTGGTGCGACAGCGCCGACTGGGTCAGGTGCAGGCGCTCGGCAGCCTCCACCAGGCTGTCGGCCTCGCGCAGGGCATGAAGGGTTTTCAGGTGACGGATCTCCAGCACAGCTGACTCCGGGGTGTGGATTTGAGGAAACAGGGAATGAGTTGAGTTTCCCTCATGTTGCCGCGCCTGTCGACTGGGCGTTCGGTCGCACCGCCTGGCGGGAGTCATCAAACTGTCACTGAACTGTGGCAGCGCGCCCGAACAGAATTCATCAGACTCGCGCTCTACTGGGGATCTGCATTCTGGTGTTTCTTTCATGCGGGCTTTTTGGCTTTTTCTTTTCTGTGTATTCGGCGTACCTGCGAGTTTCGCTGAACAGCGTTGTGACGCCCAGGTGCCGGTGCAGCGGGCCGAGCTGGGGGCGGTCAGCCTGGTGTACCAGAGTGTCGGTGCGCCACGCGACCCTGCCTTGCTGCTGGTGATGGGCCTGGGCGGGCAGCTGATCCACTGGCCGGACGATGTGGTCGAGGCGTTGTGCCGCCAGGGCTTTCGGGTGATCCGCTATGACAACCGCGATGTCGGCCTGTCACGCTGGAGCCAGTTGCCACCGTCGGCCAACCTGACGGTCGAATTGCTGCGCTACAAACTGGGCCTGCCGGTGGTTGCGCCTTATACGCTGACCGACATGGCGGACGATGGTCTGCGCCTGATGGATGCGTTGGGCGTGCGCCAGTTCCACGTGCTGGGGGTGAGCATGGGCGGCATGATTGCCCAGCACCTGGCGGCCATGGCGCCCGAGCGCGTGCGCAGCCTGACGCTGGTCATGTCCAGTTCAGGGGCGGCGGGGTTGCCGGCGCCGGATCCGGCGCTGGTGCAACTGCTGGCCCGGCGCAGCGCGCCGAACCGCGAAGTGGCCATCGAACAGCAGGCCGACCTGCTGGCGGCGCTGGGCAGCCCCGAGGTGCATGACGACCGTGCAGCCTTGCTGCAGCAGGCGGCCGTGGCCTACGACCGGGCGTTCAACCCTGACGGGGCCAAGCGCCAGATCATGGCAATCCTGGCCGAGCCGAGCCGCGTCGAGCTATTGAACCGGTTGAGGGTGCCGACATTGGTGGTGCATGGTACGGCCGACCCATTGCTGCCGGTAATGCATGGCGTGCACCTTGCGGCACATATTCAAGGTAGCCAGTTGCTTTTGATACCGGGGTTGGCGCACCGCTTCCAGGAGCCGTTCAAGGCGCCGCTGCTGGGGGCTGTGTTGCCCTACCTGCAGGCGCATCGGCAGGATGTCACGCATATCGCAGGGCTCTGAATCCGCGTTGGCCTCTTCGCGGGTACGGCACAGACCTCAGGCAATGTGAGGAACCTGTGGGAGCGGGTTTACCCGCGAAGAGGCCAGCGCCGATTCCGATCAGTGCATCCGCACCCACAAGGTCACCAGCACGGTCGCGGCCATCAGCCAGGCCACCGTGGCCAGTGCCAGCGATGCCTCCAGGCGCAGGCGGTCGACCAGCACATACAAGGTCGCCAGGTACACGAAGTACGGAATGATCGACCACATGCCGAACAGGATGGTGGTCTTCAGGTCGGCAATGCTGCGCCCTTTGCCGACGATGTAATGGGCAATCAGGGCGAAGGTAGGGAACAGCGGCACCAGCCCGGCGATGTAGTAATTGCGCGTCTTCGACAGCACCGCCAGCAGCAGCACCACGCCAGCGCCAAGGGCCGCTTTGAATACCAGGTCCACGTTGTCTTTCCAGGTTGGGTTTGAGGTCAGCCGAGGCCGTATTTTTTCACTTTGTCGAACAGCGTGGTCTTGGCCATGCCCAGCTCCTGGCTGGCCTGGCTCAGGTTGCCGCCAGTGCGTTGCAGGGCGTCGCTGAGCAGGTTGCGCTCGAACGCTTCCACCGCCTCGGCAAAGCCCAGACCTTGGCTGGCACCACCGCTGGGGCCTTTCTTGAACGCCGGCAGGCCGAGGGCATAGCGTTCGGCGACGTTGCGCAGCTCACGCACGTTGCCCGGCCAGTCGTGGGCCATCAGGCGCGACAGGGTCTGGCTGTCCAGGGCAGGTGTTTCACGGTCGAAGCGCAGGGCAGACTGCTGCAGGAAGTGTTCGAACAGCTGCAGGATGTCTTCGCGGCGCTCGCGCAGCGGCGGCAGCTCCAGGGTTACCACGTTCAGCCGGTAATACAGGTCGCTGCGGAACTGGCCGCTCTGGCCCATGGCATCCAGGTCGGACTTGGTGGCGGCGATGACCCGGCAGTCCACCGGAATGCTCTGGTTCGAGCCCAGCCGCTCCAGGGTGCGCTCCTGCAGCACGCGCAACAGCTTGATCTGCAGGTTGATCGGCATGCTCTCCACTTCGTCGAGGAACAGCGTGCCGCCGTTGGCGTGTTCGATCTTGCCGATGCGGCGTTTGCCGGCGCCGGTGAAGGCGTTGGCTTCGTGGCCGAAAATCTCGCTTTCGAACAGGTTTTCCGGCAGGCCGCCACAGTTCAGCGCCACGAACGGCTGGCCCTGGCGGCGGCTGAAGTCGTGCAGGCAGCGGGCGACCAGTTCCTTGCCGGTACCGGTCTCGCCTTCGATCAACACGTTGGCCGAGGTATCGGCAACGTTGGCGATCAGTTCGCGCAGGTGCTCCATGGCTGGCGAGCGGCCAATGATGCGCCCCTCCAGGCTGCTTTGCTCGGCCAACTGGCGGCGCAGGGCCACCACTTCGCGCGACAGCCCGCGCTGTTCAAGGGCGCGGCGCACCACGTCGACCAGGCGCTCCGGGGAGAAGGGCTTTTCCATGAAGTCGTAGGCGCCATTGCGCATGGCGCCGACCGCCATGTCGATATCGCCGTGGCCGGTGATCAGCACCACCGGCAGGCTGCGGTCGCGGGCCTTGAGGCGGTTGAGCAGCTCCAGGCCATCGATGCCCGGCAGGCGGATATCGCTGACGACGATGCCGGCGAAGTCGTCGCCGATGCGTTCCAGCGCTTGCTCGGCGCTGCCCACGCCTTCACAGGCGATGTCTTCCAGGGCCAGCGCCTGCTGGCAGCCGAGCAGCACATGCGGGTCGTCTTCGACGATCAGGACGGTAAGAGGCGCTTGGTTCATGGGTGCTCTGCCGATTCGCTAGGGGGGGATACCAGCGGCAGGGCCAGGACGAAGGCCGTGCCGCCGCTGGCGGGGTGCTCGACGTTGAGGCTGCCCTTGGCGGCGGCGGCAAGGCTCGCCGACAGGGTCAGGCCCAGGCCCAGGCCGTGTTCGCCCGGTTTGGTGGTGAAGAAAGGTTCGAACAGGTGCTTGCGCGCCTCGGCGTCGATGCCGTGGCCATTGTCGCGCACCTGCAAACGGTACTTGTCGCCCTGCAGCTCGCCTTCCAGCCACAGCTGCGGCAGTGGCTGGGCGGCCATGGCATCCAGGGCGTTGCCGATCAGGTTGACCAGGATCTGCTCCAGGCGGGTCTGGTCGATGGCCAGTTGCTGGTCCTCGAACTGATTGTGCAACTGCAGGTGGCAGGCGCTGATGCGGTTGGCCAGCACCTGCAGGGTTGCGTCCACCGCCTTGGCCAGCGAGGCCTGGCCGCTGTCGTCAGCGCGCCGGGCGAACGAGCGCAGGCTGGCGGTGATACGGCCCATGCGGTCAATCAGGTCGTTCATGGTGCGCAGGTTGGTGCTGGCGGTTTCCAGCGCCCCGCGTTCGAGGAAGCGCACGGTATTGCCGGACAGGGTGCGCAGCGCGGCCAGCGGCTGGTTCAGTTCGTGGGCGATGCTGGTCGACATCTGCCCGATGGCGGCCAGCTTGCCGGCCTGTACCAGCTCATCCTGGGCGTGGCGCAGGGTTTGCTCGGCATGCCGGCGCTCGCGAATCTGGCCCTTCAGGCGTTCGTTGCTGGCGCGCAGGTCGGCCGTGCGTTCGGCGATCCGTCGCTCCAGCTGACTGTTGGCTTCCTGCAGGGCCTCGCGGGCTGCCAGGCGGGTGGCGATGACCTTGCGCCGTTCGTTCCAGGCGATGCCGAGGATCGCCAGCAAGGCGAAGGCCACGCCCACCAGGATGCCTTGCACCATGGATTCGCGGCGCAGGTCCTGCAGCGGGGTCAGCAGGGTGAAGTGCCAGGGTGTATCGGCCAGGCGCCGGGTCTGGGCCAGGTAGGCCACTTCGTGGGCCTTGCCCTGTGCGGTTTCGCTGTTGGCCGGGAAGGTCAGCTTTTCCACGCCATCGGCCAGGGTTTCCCGGGCCAGGGGTTGCAGCTCGTTCAGCGGCCACCAGTAGTACTGCAGGCTTCGGGCCAGGCGCTCCTTGATTTGCGGGGTCAGCGGGCGTACCGACTTCAGGCGCCGGGCCGGGTCGCTGGAGAGGATGATGATGCCGTTCTCGTCGCTGACGAACGCCTCCAGGCGGGCACGCTGCCAGCGCTCCTCGAGGGTGTCCAGGCGCACTTTGATCACCGCCACGCCAATGATCTTGCCGTGCTCTTCCAGGCCATGGGCCAGGTAATATCCGGCCTCGCCGGTGGTGCTGCCGATACCGTAGAAACGCCCGGGCTCGCCGCGCACGGCGGTCTGGAAGTAGGCCCGGAACGACAGGTCCTCGCCGAGGAACGAGTCGGCATCGCGCCAGTTGCTGGTGGCCTGGACCCGGCCGTTGGTGTCGAGGACGAAGATGGCCCGGCTGCGGCTGCGCCGGTTCAGGCCTTCGAGGTATTCGTTGACGGTCTGCCGCGAGCCGCCGTCAGGGTCGGTGAGCAGGTGCGAGACGCTGTCTTCCAGCTCCAGCAGGCTCGGCAGGTAGGTGTACTTGCTGATTTCGCTCTCGACCGTGCGCGCGTGCAGCTCCAGCTGGCGCTCGCCGTTTTCGCTGAGGGTGCGGATGCCGTTGCTCTCGCTGATCAGGTAGCCAGCCATGCCCAGGCCGACCATCAGCAGGATGATCAGTGGCGGCAACAGCAATTGGCGGAGGAGGCGGGATTTCACGGCAGGCTTGGCAGGGAGAAGAAGCGAAGGATCGCATTTCATCACAGTGGCCTTGTCACGACCAGCGCCTGCTGCCCGAAAGGGCAGCGGCGCCGACCGCTTCAGTGAAGCAAAATCAGTGCTGCAGGATCTTGCTGAGGAAGTGCTGGGTACGTTCGTGGCGGGCGCTCGGGTTGCCGAAGAAGTCTTCCTTCTGGCAATCCTCGATGATGTTGCCCTTGTCCATGAAGATCACGCGGTTGGCCACCTTGCGGGCGAAGCCCATTTCATGGGTCACGCACATCATGGTCATGCCCTCGTGGGCCAGCTCGACCATCACGTCCAGTACTTCGTTGACCATTTCCGGGTCCAGCGCCGAGGTCGGTTCGTCGAACAGCATGACGATCGGATCCATCGACAGGGCGCGGGCGATGGCCACGCGCTGCTGCTGGCCGCCGGACAGCTGGCCGGGGTGCTTCTTGGCGTGGGCACCGAGGCCGACGCGGTCGAGCAGGGCCAGGCCCTTCTTGGTCGCTTCCGCTTCGCTGCGGCCGAGCACCTTGCGCTGGGCAATGGTCAGGTTCTCGGTGATGGACAGGTGCGGGAACAGCTCGAAGTGCTGGAACACCATGCCAACGCGCGAACGCAGCTTGGGCAGGTTGGTCTTGGGGTCGGCAATCGAGGTGCCGTCGACCACGATGTCACCTTTCTGGAACGGCTCCAGGGCGTTGACACACTTGATCAGGGTGGACTTGCCCGAGCCCGACGGGCCACATACCACCACCACTTCACCCTTCTTGACCTCGGTGCTGCAGTCGGTCAGTACCTGGAAGTCCCCGTACCACTTGTTGACGTTCTTGATGGAAATCATACGGCGATCCTTTTTTGCAGACGCTTGACCAGCCACGAAGCGGAGAAGCTGATGAGGAAGTACACGACACCGGCGAAGATCAGGAACTCATGGGAGCGCCCGATGATGTCGCCGTTGGAGCGTGCCGAGTTGAGGAAGTCCACCAGGCCCACGGTGTATACCAGCGAGGTGTCCTGGAACAGGATGATGCTCTGCTGCAGCAGCAGCGGGGTCATCTTGCGGAAGGCCTGGGGCAGGATGATCAGGCGCATGGTCTGGCCGTAGGTCATGCCCAGGGCCTGGGCGGCGCCCATCTGGCCCTTGGAGATCGACTGCACACCGGCGCGGACGATTTCGCAGAAGTACGCGGCCTCGAACATCATGAATGCCACCACGCAGGAGGTGAAGGCACCCACCGGGGTGTCCTCGCCGGTGATCCAGCGCAGCACGAACGGTACCGCCAGGTAGAACCAGGTGATTACCAGCAGCAGCGGGATCGAGCGGAAGTAGTTGACGTAGGCACCGGCCACGTTCGACAGCAGCTTGCTCGACGACAGGCGCATCAAAGCCAGGATGGTCCCCAGGACGATGCCGCCGACCACGCCCATGACCATCAGCTGCAGGGTCATGACCATGCCTTCCCACAGGGCAGGCAGGGCCGGGATGATTTCGCTGAAATCCATGTCCATTTATTTGCCCCCTACGGAAATCAGGCCGGGCACCGAGACTTTCTTCTCGACCATGCGCATCAGCAGCATCAGGCCCATGTTCAGGGTGAAGTAGATCAGCGTGGCCAGGGTGAAGGCCTCGAACAGGTTGGCCGAGAATTCGGCGGTCTGCTTGGTCTGCGCCAGCAGTTCCATCAGGCCGATCAGCGACGCCACCGACGAGTTCTTGAACACGTTCAGGAATTCCGAAGTGAGCGGCGGAATGATGATCCGGTAGGCTTGCGGCAGCAGCACGTTGGTGTAGATCTGCGACAGGCTGAAGCCCATGGCGCGGGCGGCGGCTTCCTGGCCGCGGGGCAGCGCCTGGATGCCGGTACGCACCTGTTCGCACACGCGGGCGGCGGTGAACAGGCCCAGGCAGATGACCACGCTGATCAGCGCCGAGGTGGTCGGGTTGAGGTCCTGCTTGAACCATTCCTGCAGGCCTTCTGGCAGCAGGTCCGGCACCAGGAAGTACCAGATGAACAGCTGCACCAGCAGCGGCACGTTGCGGAACAGCTCCACGTAGGCAGTGGCGATACCTGCTACCACACGGTTCGGCACGGTGCGCATGACGCCGAGGAGCGAACCCAGCAGCAAGGCGATGATCCAGGCGGTGATGGCGATGGCGATGGTCCAGCCCAGACCGGTGACGTACCAGTCCAGATAGGTTTCGCTGCCCACGCCGGTGGACTTGAAGAACACGCCCCAGTCCCAGTTGTAATTCATCGGGATTTCCCCTCAGACGGTTGTTTCACGGGCACCTTCCAGCATCCGAGGGCGTAAGGCCCTCGGATGAAAGGTTAGACACTAACAGGTGGCCTGCAGGTTTAATTCGCGCGTTGCAGCGCAGCAGGCCACTGGCTGGGGATCAGGACTTCTTCTCGTCCGCGGCCTTGTCGGTCGGCTCGGCGATCAGTTTCTTCAGCTCGTCGCTCATCGGGAACTGCAGGTTCAGGCCCTTTGGCGGGATTGGTTGCTGGAACCACTTGTCGTAGCTCTTGTTGACTTCGCCCGACTTGAAGTAACCGACGATGGCGTCATCGACCGCTTTCTTGAAGGCGGCGTCATCCTTGCGCACCATGCAGCCGTAGATTTCGTACGACTGTGGGGTACCGGTGATGACCCAGTCCGATGGCTTGCGCGCCTTGGCCATTTCGCCGGCGAGCAGGGCGTCGTCCATCATGAAGGCCACGGCGCGGCCGCTTTCGAGCATGTTGAAGGCTTCACCGTGGTCCTTGGCGGAAATCACGTTCATCTTCATCTGCTTGTCGGCGTTCATCGCCTTGAGGATGCGCTCGGAGGTGGTACCGGCGGTGGTCACCACGTTCTTGCCGGCCAGGTCCGGGAAGTCCTTGTATGCTGGCTGACCGTCCTTGACCTTGGTCAGCAGGCGGGTACCGACTTCGAAGATGCCGACCGAGAAACCGACCTGCTGCTGGCGCTCGACGTTGTTGGTGGTGGAGCCGCACTCGAGGTCCACGGTGCCGTTCTGCACCAGCGGGATGCGGGTCTGGGAAGTGACCAGGTTGTAGCGGACCTTGATGTCCGTACCCAGTTGCTTCTTCAGGGCGTCGACGACAGCCAGCTGGATGTCATGCGAGTAGCCCACGGGCTCGGGCTTGCCGGCCAGGTAGGAAAACGGGATGGAGGAGTCGCGGTGGCCCAGGGTGATGGTGCCCGAATCCTTGATCTTCTTCAGGGTGCCGGTCAGTTCTTCGGCCATGGCCGGCGAAGCGATCACAGCGGCCGCGATGGCGGCGCCCAGCAATTGACGAACGATACGCATCAAATTTTCCTCGACGTGTTTGTTTTTTTTATGGAGCCGTTGGCGGACTCTTTCGTTCAACGAATACCGCAAGAAGCGAGTGCATTCGGCTACCAAGTGTAGAGCATGAGTCGTGCCAAGCCCTGATATCGATCATAACGTCGCATATTCCGAGGGATACAAGCGATTTTTCATGCTGCAGGCTCGCTGTGTCGTGACGGGTTTCCGAACGAATGCCGGGATGGCGTTCGGAAACCCGAATGGCTGATCGGCGAGCTGTATCAAGCTCGACATATTTACCGCGGGGTGGATCAACGCACGTGCTCACATCCGGGCTTTCCAGACTGGAGATCCCTCTGTGGCTGCCATTCATTCCTTCGCCCAAACCTCTGTCGATCACTTGATAGCGCGACAACTACCTTCATGGCTCGTCAATGCCGAGGTTGCGCATGCGCGGGCCTTTCGCCAGGCCTTGTCAGCCCAGCAGGCCTGCGCCGAGCGTTTGCGCCAGGTAATGCAGCCTGTTCCTTCGATCGAGACGTTTGCCCTGGCGCGGCTGGAAACGGCCTTGCGCGACGCGGGGCTGGAGCAGGTCGATCCTCGGCAGGCGTTCGTCTTGATCGAAGAGCAGTTCAAACTGCCTTCGGCCGCCGAGAAACTGTATCAACCCACGGTAACCTACAAGTCACAGCACAGTTTGCTGGCGGCGGCTTTGCACAACTTCCAGGACCAGGAAACCCGGCCTTGGCTGTTGCGCAAGGCAAAGCTGGTCGGCGCCCAAGGCGTAGCCTTGCCCCTTTCGTTCGAGCATTTTGCCGCGTTGTGCCGCAGCCTGGATGTTGGTGCGGGCTATCAGGCACTGCTGAAGAATGTGCTGCAGCCCAAGTCGGGCCGTGGTCAACCCAGGGATCAGGCGCGCAAGGAAATCGAGCAGCTTTTCCAGGACTGCCAGCGCACCCGCCTGGAAGCTTCGCTGTACGAGGCCAGGATCAAGGGGCATATGGACGAAGCGGACCTGCGGCGATTGCTGTCATGTTTCACCTCACAGAGTGGAAAGGATGGTGCCAACGGCACTCTGATTGCGCGTCAGCTCTATTTGCTTGGCAAGTGCATCATCGGTGTAATCGCCTTCGAATGGCGAGTGGCCGGCAGCGATGTGATCGACGAAATCATCCTGTGGGTGCCTGATGACCCTGAAAAAGCCATCCGTCACTACGATAGTTGGCAGGATGTCTACCAGGACATGGGCATGCGCTTGCGTGCGCCCTCGTTCCGCCGGTTTTTCGAGCGGTTCATCAAGGCACGCGACTGCAACGGATTCACCCAGGCGTTGACCAGTCTGCTTGCAGCATCCGCCCCTGGTTCGCCGCTGCAGCTCGACGGCCGAAACCTGCCCGTCACGGGTGATGTGTTCGCCCACGTCCAGGCGCAGCAGATGGCCAGGATCTTCGACGATGCGCGTTTCATTGCCGTGCCCACGGATGATGAAGATCGCCAGAGCAGGCAGCAGCGGTTGCAGCAGATGCTGTCCGCAGGGCTGGACCTGTTGGGGATGGCGGCTTTTTTCATACCCACGCTGGGCGAGGTGCTGCTGGTGATCAACGCCGCACAGTTGCTGGACGAGGTCTACGAAGGCTATGAGGCCTGGCGATTAGGGGATCGCCAAGCAGCGCTGGCTCACCTGTTCAGCGTTGCCGAGAACCTGGCACTGGCCGGGGCGGTTTCCGGGACCATGCATGTATTGCCGCGCATTCCGTTTGTCGATGCGCTGGAACCTGGACTGGCCGCAGGGGGCAAGGTGAAGCTCAGGCACGGCAGCACGCATGCGCACGTGGAGCAAAGTCCTGCAGCGCTATTGCAAGCTCTCGCCCCACAAACGCTCGGCAGTGTGCTGGAGGATGATGCGCGCACGCTTGTGGCTGTCACCGGCTACGGCACCGATGAGCTGCGGCGCCTGTGCGTAGAGCTGGCGCCGGTCCCGGCACGGATCCAGGACATGCATGAGCGCATAGGCCTGCATCGCAGTTCAGCCGGGCTTGAAGGCCCATTGTTCGAAGAGGCGTTCGCCGCCCTGAGCGAACCCCTTGATTCAGACCAGGTGATTCTGATGCAGGCGTTCAAGGGCCTGACGCCTCATGGGGCTGCGGAAATCATCAGGCACACCAGCACTGCTCAGCTGGAAAGCTTCCGTACCACCGGGCGCCTGCCGCTGAGCATGGCTGAACGGGCGCGCCGGTATGCTCGGGACAGCCGTCTGGACAAGGCCTGCCTCGGCATGCGCTTGCATGGCATGATCAACGCAGACAGCGAGCAGTTGGTGATGGGGCTGGTTGCGAAGAAGGCGCCATGGCCCTCTTCGCACCCTGTGGAGCTGCGCTCGGGCAGCCGCAATGGTCGCGTGCAGTTTGCCAGTCATCCCGAGTCGAAAGCCCAGGCCAGGGTCATCGTGAGGAGCGGGGCAGGTTACCGCCTCGACAAGGGCGATGGTGCGAACACGGAGGGTGCTGGTCAGTCGTTGCTGAAGGTGGTGGTGCAATGCCTGGACGAAGAGCAGAAGGTCGCACTGGGCTCCAGTAGCCTCGATGCCAGGCAACTACGTGACTGGTTGATGGAAGCAGCCAGTGCCGATCGCGAACTGGCTGGCCGGCTGATTGGCTTGGCGCCATCGGGTGAAGGCATCCATCTGCCCAGGCGCTTTGGCGACGGACGCCTGGGCTACAGGCTCAGCGGCGGTGGGGAGAGCAGCCAGCAAGCGATCAGGCGCGGGATTCACCAGATCTTTCCGACGCTCAGCGAGTTGCAGCTGCAGGCTTATCTGAACGCTGTGCGGGCGCAAGGCCATAGTCTCTGGGATCACTACCAGCTGCTGCAACGCCAGCTTGCGGAGCTGCGGCAGGCCTTGAGCGAATGGCAAGGCCAATGGCGAACACCTGCCGATGCCGTGAGGCGCCGTCGGGTCGCCGAAACCTTGCGTCGCAGCTGGCGGCGCAAGCTGGTGGATGCCAATGACGAATACGAGCTGGTAATCGATGGCGAGCATGTCGGTGAGCTGCCGACGCTGCCTGCGGGGCTCGAATTTGCGCATGTGCAACGGTTGGTCCTGCGCAATATGAACCTGGCGAGCATCGAAGCGGATTTTCTCCACCGCTTCCCCAACCTGGTCGAACTGGACCTGAGCGAAAACCGCCTCACTCAGGTGCCGCCGGGAATAGAAAGGCTGGTACACCTGCGCCGCCTGAATCTTGCACGTAACCAGATCGTGATCAACGCCGAAGCCAATCATCGCTTTGCCCAGCTAACGTTGCTGGATACGATCGAGCTGAGTTTCAATCCGCTACGTCAGGCGCCGGACCTGTCAGGTTTGCGTCATGTGCGGCAACTGCATCTGCGTGCGACCGAGTTGGTGGATTTGGAGGAGTTGCTGGCACGCGCCTCCTGGAGAGCGTTGATTGACGCACGAGAAAACCGGATTCGCGAACTGCAGCGGGAAATGCAAGGGCTGAACTTGCGACTGGCGCGAATCGAGCTGCATGACAACCCGTTGAGCCGGGCCAGCCATGAGCAGCTCGACCGTGCGCATGTCGGCACAATCCCGGGCACCCGAGGAAGTACCTCCTACAAGCATCGTGAAGCCAGTGTGGAGGTCCGCGAGCTGTGGACGCAAACCCGTGACCCGGCGCTGCGCAGGCAGCGCGAGGCGACCTGGGATCGGTTGCAGCAGGAGGTCGGGTCGCGCGACCTGTTCCGGTTTCTGGCTGATCTGAGCCAGGGGGACGATTTTACGGAACACCCGGGCCACTACCGTCGGCGCATATGGCGCATCCTGGATGCCTGTGAGCAGAGCGAAGTGGTGCGCGAGCAGTTGTTCCGCGAGGTCGGGGGGCCGCGCAGTTGTGAAGACCGTTTGCTGTTGATATTGAATCAGCTGGAAGTCGGTGTGCTGGTACAGCAGGGTGTCACCGGTGTACCACCGGCCATGATGGAACAAAGCCTGGTACGGCTGGGGCGCCAGCTTTACCGGCTGGATCTGGTGGACGCGATCGCAGCCCGGCATGTGCAGCGCATGCGCGCAGGTGCCATTGACCGGGTCGATGAAATCGAGGTCAGGCTGTTGTTCCGTAACCAGCTGGCGCAGGCGCTTGAATTGCCGATCCATGTCGAGGACATGCATTACGCGTCATATGCCAATATAACGGACGCCGAACTGGTCGAAGCTCGACTGGAGGTACTGGAAACCGAGACGCCTCAGGCCATTCAGCAGGCCCTGGCACAGAGGCCGTTCTGGGTGGACTACACAAGGCGGCGGTACGCCGAACGGTTCGAGCAGCTTGCGGAGCCTTACCACCAGCGCCTGGCCGAGTATGAGGCGCAAGCTGCAAGCGCCAGCGAGCAGCTCTACCTGCAAAAAGCCGACGAGCTGATGCATGAGCTGGAAGCGGCCGAGCGTGAGTTGCTGCGGGCACTGGCCGAGGAGGCGTGGAGGCGCTTTGCCGAGTGAGGCAGGGTGGCCATCCGCGTTGCGGGCTGGCTACCCTGGCATGTCAGGCCGCGCGAGTTGCGGCCTGGGTTGCCTGCTTGTGGCGAAGGTACTCAATCAGCGCTTCTTGCTCCGTGACGCTGGTGAACAGGCCGAGCTTGGTGCGACGCCAGAGGATGTCGTCCGCGCTCATGGCCCATTCTTCCCGCATGAGGTAGTCCACTTCATGAGCGAACAACCCGCCACCGATGGACTGCCCCAGGTCCTGCGGCCCTTGCACACCCTCGAGCAACTGCCATACGCGGCTGCCGTAAGTCAGAGCCCAGCGCTTGGCGATATCGACCGGCAGCCATCCGCAACGGGCCAGCACGGCATCGACCAAGGCTTGCACGGTGGTCATCCGTTCGCCGCCCGGCAGTGGCGAGCTGGCTGTCCAGCTGCCGCGCATTTGCGGGAAGTGCGGCTTGAGCTCGGCCATGGCTGACTCGGCCAGCTTGCGGTAGGTGGTCAGCTTGCCGCCGAACACCGAGAGCAACGGTGCCTGGCCTTCCCCGGCGGACAACGCCAGGGTGTAGTCGCGAGTTACTGCCGATGGGTTGTCGGATTCGTCGTTGCACAGCGGGCGGACGCCCGAATAGGTGTGCAGGATATCGCTGCGGCCCAGTTGATGGTTGAAATGCGCGTTGACCACTTTCAACAGGTAGTCGGTTTCCTGGTCGGTGATCGCCACCTTGGCTGGGTCGCCGGTGTATTCGCGGTCGGTCGTGCCGATCAGGGTGAAGCGGTCGAGGTAGGGAATGCAGAAGACGATGCGCTGGTCTTCGTTCTGCAGGATGTAGGCGTGTTCCCCCTCGTACAGGCGCGGCACGATCAAGTGGCTGCCCTGGATCAGGCGGATACCATAGGGCGCATCGAGCTTGAGGTCATCCTTGATGAAACTGGCTACCCACGGGCCGGCCGCATTGACCAGGGCGCGAGCGCGGATGGTCTGCAGGCTGCCATCGGCGTGCTGCAGCTCGACTTGCCAGACCCCTTCGCTGCGCTCTGCGCGCAAGCAACGAGTGCGGGTGCGGATGTGCGCGCCGTTTTCACGGGCGGCCATGGCATTGAGTATGACAAGGCGCGCATCGTCCACCGCGCAGTCGGCATATTCGAAACCACGGGTGATCTCTGGCTTGAGCGGGTAGCCGGCGCCAAAGCGCAGGCTGCGCGAGGCGCCCAGGCGTTTGCGTTTGCCCAGGTGGTCATACAGGAACAGGCCGGCGCGAATCATCCAGGCCGGGCGCAGGTGCGGGCGGTGCGGTAGCACGAAGCGCATGGGCTTGACGATGTGCGGGGCTTTGGCCAGCAACACTTCGCGCTCGGCCAGCGCTTCACGCACCAGGCGGAACTCGTAGTGCTCCAGGTAGCGCAGGCCGCCGTGGATCAACTTGCTGCTGGCCGACGAGGTGTGCTGGGCGAGGTCATCCTTTTCGCACAGGAACACTTTGAGGCCGCGGCCGGCCGCATCGGCAGCGATGCCCACGCCATTGATGCCGCCGCCGATCACAGCGAGGTCATAGCAGTCAGCGAGTGGGGGCTGGGACGAAACGGGCTTGGACACGGGCAAGGCCTCCTGGTAGCTGTTCATATCGATTATGAACATTGATGTTCGTTTTCGAAAATATTAGCGCAACAGAAAGCCGGTCGCCAGCCAGTCTTTATAGAAAAAACTGATCAGATGACAATGAAGTGAACATTTACGAAAATTTCGGGTGATCGGTGTGAAAGGTGAGGCGCCTGTGAGATCGAGCGCCGCGCGATCTCGCAGGCGCTACAAAACCTGTGGCATGCGCCTGTCAGCCCTCACACCACCTCAAGCCGAATCTTGTACTGGTTGAGCAACTGGGTGAGGGCGGGGGCTGGCGCCTGGTCGGTCACAAGGCAGTCGACCATGCTGATCGAGCCCATGCGCACCATGGCGTTGCGCCCGAATTTGCTGGAGTCGGCGGCAAGGATCACTTGCCTGGCATTGGCGATGATCGCCTGGGATACCCGTACTTCCTGATAGTCGAAATCGAGCAGGCTACCGTCTTCGTCGATGCCACTGATGCCCACCAGGGCGAAGTCGACCTTGAACTGGTTGATGAAATCGACACTGGCCTGGCCGACCACGCCGCCATCACGACGCACCGTGCCTCCCGCCACCAGCACTTCGAAATCGTCCTTGGCGGCAAGGATTGCGGCCACGTGCAGGTTATTGGTGATGACCTTCAGGTGATTATGGTTGAGCAGCGCCCGGGCAATGGACTCGGTGGTCGTGCCAATGTTGATGAACACCGAAGCATGGTCGGGAATCTGCTGGGCTACGGCTTCGGCGATGCGTTGCTTTTCGTCGCGCATCTGGTCGGCACGCATGGCGTAGGCGGTGTTCTCGATGCTCGAGTCGTAGGCGGCGCCACCGTGGTAACGGCGCAACAGGTTGAGCTCGGCCAGTTGGTTGATATCACGGCGGATAGTCTGTGGCGTGACGACGAACAGCTGCGCCATTTCTTCGATACTGACGTAACCGCGTTCACGCACCAGTTCGAGGATTTGTTGTTGGCGAGGGGGCAGATTCATGGGCGGTCCTTTGGGGCTGCCGGACAAATGCTGCAATGATGCCGTAGGACGCGGACTACGGCCAGTAGACTAACGGGCCTGCTGTTTCACGCGGTCCCTGCCGCGGCGCCCGCCATCCACAAAACCCGGAAGCTTGCACTGGTCCCTGTGGGAACGGCTTTAGCCGCGAACACCGGCGCAGCCGGTGCCATCTTCACGGGTAACGCCGCTCCCACAGGATTTGGGCATGCTTTCGCGCCGGGGATCAGGCCTCGTGATCTTCCCAGTCACGGGTACGCTCGACCGCTTTTTTCCAGCCGGCATACAACTTCTCTTTCTGCGCTTCGTCCAGCTGTGGGCTGAATTCGCGTTCGATGATCGCCTTGTCGCGCAGCTCGTCCAGACCGCTCCAGAAGCCACAGGCAAGGCCCGCCAGATAGGCCGCGCCCAATGCCGTGGTCTCGCGCATCTTCGGCCGCTCCACGCAGGTGCCGAGGATGTCGGCCTGGAACTGCATGAGGAAGTTGTTGGCCACCGCACCGCCGTCCACACGCAGCTCGGACAGGCGCTGGCCGCAGTCCTGCTGCATGGCGTCGAGCACATCCCGGGTCTGGTAGGCGATCGACTCCAGTGCCGCGCGGATAATGTGGTCCACCTTAACGCCACGGGTCAGGCCGAACAGCGCGCCGCGGGCATACGGGTCCCAGTACGGAGCGCCCAGGCCGGTGAAGGCGGGCACCAGGTATACGCCGTTGCTGTCCTTGACCTTGCTGGCGAAGTATTCGGTATCCAGGGCGTCGTTGACGATCTTCAGCTCGTCACGCAGCCACTGCACGGTAGAGCCACCGTTGAACACAGCGCCCTCCAGGGCATAGGCCACTTCGCCCCGCGGACCGCAAGCGATGGTGGTGAGCAGGCCATGGGATGACTTCACCGCCTGGTCGCCGGTGTTCATCAGCAGGAAGCAACCGGTGCCGTAGGTGTTCTTGGCCTGGCCCGGCTCCACGCACATCTGGCCAAACAGCGCCGACTGCTGGTCGCCGGCGATACCGGCAATGGCGATGCCGCTCTTGGTGTGGCCGTAGACCTCGGAGGAAGGGCGTACCTCGGGCAGCATCTGCCGTGGGATGCCGAGGATTTCCAGGAGCTTGTCGTCCCACTGCAGGCTGTGGATGTTGAACATCAGCGTGCGCGAGGCGTTGGTGTAATCGGTGACATGCACCTTGCCTCCGGAGAACTTCCAGATCAGCCAGGTATCGATGGTGCCGAACAGCAGCTCGCCGCGCTCGGCGCGTTCGCGGGCGCCCTCGACGTTGTCGAGGATCCATTTCAGCTTGGTGCCGGAGAAGTACGGGTCGGTGACCAGGCCGGTGGTTTCGCGAATGTAGTCTTCATGGCCGTCGCGCTTGAGCTGGGCGCAGATCTCGGTGCTGCGGCGGCACTGCCAGACGATGGCGTTGTACACCGGGCGACCGGTTTCCTTGTCCCACACCACGGTGGTTTCACGCTGGTTGGTGATACCCAGCGCGGCGACCTGGGCGTGGCTGATACCCGCCTGGGCCAAGGCCTCGACCATGGTCGCGCTCTGTGTGGCGAAGATTTCCATCGGGTCATGCTCGACCCAGCCTGCCTGCGGGTAGTGCTGGGCGAACTCGCGCTGGGAGGTACCCACCACATTGGCGTCGCGGTCGAAAATGATGGCCCGCGAACTGGTGGTGCCCTGGTCCAGGGCGATGATGTAGTTCTTATCCTGGGTGTCTGTCATGGTCGTAGGCCTTGCGAAAATAGGGGTTCAGGGCTGGGCTTGATGCCGGCGTCAATTGACTTGAGTATCGCCCTGGCGATTGTCATTTGTCTCAGGGTTCACGGCGGCTGCCATTGGCAGGTTGCGGGCGATCAGGCCGCGATAGGTCGCGGCCCCCAGGCAGGCGCCAAGGATCGGTGCGAACACCGGAACCAGGAAATAAGGCATGTCCCGACCGCCAGTGAAGGCGATTTCGCCCCAACCGGCCAGGAAGGTCATGAGTTTTGGCCCGAAATCGCGGGCCGGGTTCATGGCAAAGCCGGTCAACGGGCCCATTGCGCTGCCGATCACGGCGATCAACAGGCCGATCAGCAGCGGGGCCATGGCGCCGCGCGGCAGGCCGTTGTTGTCGTCGGTCAGGGCCATGATCACGGCCATCAGGATGGCGGTGATGACCACTTCGACCAGGAACGCCTGGCCGGTGGACAGCGACGGGTGCGGATAGGTGGAGAACACCGAGGCCAGCTCCAGGCTGGCTTCGCTACCGCGCAACATGGCGTGGGCCTGTTCGAAATCGAAGAACAGGTTGCTGTACAGGGTGTAGACCAACGCTGCGCCACAGAACGCGCCGCATACCTGGGCCAGCATGTAGAAGGGCAGCTTGCGCTTGTCGAAACCGGCGAACAGGGTGAGGGCGATGCTCACCGCCGGGTTCAGGTGCGCGCCGGAAATGCCGGCGGTGAGGTAGATCGCCATGCTGACGCCCACGCCCCAGATGATGCTGATTTCCCACAGGCCGAAGCTGGCGCCCGCGACCTTGAGCGCGGCGACGCAGCCGGTACCGAAGAAGATGAGCAGTGCAGTACCGAGGAACTCGGCCAGGCATTGGCTGGACAGCGTGGGTTGGCGTAGAGCAGTCGTCATGTATGACCTCGTTTTTTTTGTTGTGAGGCGCGTGGCGCTCGACAGCAAAGCCTGGAGTCTATCCCCATTGACCCCAGGCAGATGTAGGAAATGCACCTTAAAAGTGCACCATTTATTCAGAAACGAAAAAATATAGACAAGAAACGCTGATGTCAAAGGTCGAAAGTGAACGGTCGGTCACGAGCTGGCTGCTGATTTCCGGTGCGGATCCGCGTACTAGAGGGGTGCGCTTGCTGTGCGCTGGCTGCGATGTGGGAATTATCCTAAAGTAGCCACCGAGCCGTCCCCGACCGGAGCCCCTGCATGACCCCCGCCCTAGACCTGTTGAAGAAGCACCGCGCCGAGCATCGTGTGCACAGTTACGAACATGACCCCAAGTCGGCGTCATATGGTCTTGAGGCTGCGGAAAAGCTCGGTCTCGACCCGCAGCAGGTGTTCAAGACCTTGCTGGCGAGCAGCGAGAAGGGGGAGTTGCTGGTGGCGGTGGTGCCTGTGGTGGGCACGCTGGACCTCAAGGCCCTGGCCCATGCTGCCGGGGTGAAAAAGTGCGAGATGGCCGACCCGGCGGCGGCGCAGCGGGCCACGGGGTACCTGGTGGGAGGGATCAGCCCGTTGGGGCAGAAGAAGCGCCTGCGCACCTTTATCGATGACTCGGCACAGAACTTTGCAACCATCCATGTCAGCGCCGGGCGGCGTGGGCTGGAGGTGGAGTTGGCGGCAGCGGTATTGGCCGAGCATACCCAGGGCAAGTTTGCCGGGATCGGGCGGGGCTGAGAATTTTCGGGGCTGCTTTGCAGCCCTTTCGCGACTCAAGGCCGCTCCCACAGGTACAACGCCGCCCGTGAATGGTGCGCTGTACCTGTGGGAGCGGCCTTGAGTCGCGAAAGGGCCGCAAAGCGGCCTCAGGATTTTGAATCAGGTCGCCGAACTGTATCGACGCACGCCGTTTTCCTGCCGCGGCAACTGCGCCGCCACGCTACCCGGCACGGGGAACAGCACCAGGTGATCGGCCTTTACCGCAATCCCCACATCCTCACCGACCTGATGGTCGTCATGGCTAGGGAAGATCGCCTCCAGCTGGCTGCCGGTCGGCAACTGCAGGCGGTACAAGGTCGATGCACCAAGGAAGCTTTTGCCGACGATGTTCGCTTGCAGCGCGCTGCCCGGTGCGTGGACGATATCGTCAGGGCGCAGCAGCACATCCACCGAGCTGCCCGGCGCCATGATGTAGGCACGGTTGCCGCGCAGTTCACCCAGCTCGGTATTGACTGCCTCGTGGCTGCTCATCTGCCCACGGATGAAATACCCCTGGCCGATGAAGCTGGCCACGAACGGCGTCTGCGGCTCGTGGTAAAGGTTGTAGGGCGTGTCCCACTGCTCCAGGCGGCCTTCCTTGAACACGCCGACCTGGTCGCTGACGGCAAAGGCTTCTTCCTGGTCATGGGTCACCAGGATGGCGCTGGTGCCACGGCTCTTGAGGATGTCGCGCACCTCATGGCTCAGGCGCCGGCGCAGCTCCACGTCGAGGTTGGAGAATGGCTCGTCGAGCAGCAGCAGTTGCGGCTCCGGTGCCAGCGCACGGGCCAGGGCGACCCGTTGCTGTTGGCCGCCGGACAGTTCGTGCGGGTAGCGCCCGCCCAGGCCGCCCAGCTTGACCAGCTCGAGCATCTCTTCGATGACCTCGGCCTGGCGCGGGTGCTTGGCGATGCCGAAGGCAACGTTCTGCGCCACGGTCAGGTGCGGGAACAGCGCATAGTCCTGGAACACCATGCCGATGCGGCGTTTTTCCGGGGCCAGGGTGAAACCGGCGCGGGAAATGACCTCGCCCGCCAGCTGGATCTCGCCGTCGTGCACCGGCTCGAAACCGGCGATGGCGCGCAGGGTGGTGGTCTTGCCGCAACCGGATGAACCCAGCAGGCAACCGATGTCGCCTGCGTTCAGGTGCAGATTGAGGTTCTGGACGATGCGCTGGTCGCCATAGCCGCAGGCGAGGTTGCGCAGGTTGAGCAGTAGGGGTTGACTCATGCGTGGTGGTAAGCCGGTTCTACAAGGAATTCGAGAAGGGCCTTCTGTGCATGCAGGCGGTTTTCAGCCTGGTCCCAGGCGACCGAACGAGGGTCGTCGAGCAGGTCATGGCTGATTTCCTCACCACGGTGGGCTGGCAGGCAGTGCATGAACAGGGCGTCGGGTGCCGCCAGGTCGAGCAGTGCGCGGGTGACCTGGTAAGGCGCGAAATGCGCCAGGCGCCGTGCAGTTTCCTCCTCCTGGCCCATGGAAGTCCAGACATCCGTGGTCACCAGGTGGGCGCCGCGCACGGCTTCCTTCGGGTCGCGCACGATCTGCACGTGGTCGCCGCCAATGGCCATGAAGCGTGGGTCCGGCTCGTAGCCTTCGGGGCAGGCGATGCGCAGCTGGAAGTCGAACTGCCTGGCCGCCTCGATGTACGAGTTGCACATGTTGAAGCCGTCGCCGATCCAGGCCACGGTCTTGCCCTGGATCGAGCCGCGGTGTTCGAGGAAGGTCTGCATGTCGGCCAGCAGCTGGCACGGGTGCGACTCGTCGGACAGGGCGTTGATCACCGGCACACGCGAGTTGGCGGCGAATTCGGTCAGGGTGCTGTGGGCGTGGGTACGGATCATCACCACGTCGAGCATGCTCGACAGCACGATGGCGCTGTCGCCGATCGGCTCGCCACGGCCCAGCTGGGTGTCGCGCGGGGACAGGAAGATGGCCTGGCCGCCGAGCTGGATCATGCCGGCCTCGAACGACACGCGGGTACGGGTCGAGGACTTCTCGAAGATCATGCCCAGCACGCGGTTCTTCAGGGGCTCGAACAACACGCTTCGCTTGCGCAGGTCCTTCAGCTCGATGCCGCGGCGGATCACACCGAGCAATTCGTCGGTGGTGAAGTCCAGCAGGGAGAGAAAGTGCCTAGCGCTCATGATTGACTACCTTATCTGCAACGGTATGCAGGTCGACCGTATGGTTTTTTTTGACAACGGGAGTGACCTGCGGCGTAAGCCGCACGGGGGCGGACGAAATAGGGAAAGGCGCAATACTATAAGTAAATGTCGCCTGAAGCCAAGAGGGGAAACAGCTGCCCAATACCAAAGGGTGTTGCAAAGGGTGTCTTTATCCGACGGGCTGTGCTGTTTTTTATTTGCTACAGAGGGTTGTACACGGCTTGCTGGCAATTTGGCAAATGGCTGTCGCAAATCGTGTGCCTGATGTCGGTGGATTCACGCCGCGAAGCGCGCTGGCCGGTGGTGGGGGCTGGGTGCATAGTCGATGTTCGACAACTCTTCACAACTACCTCCACGACAACAAGGCAGAGGCGGCCATGACCAAGACCCTGCATCACCGTGCCTGTCACCTGTGCGAAGCGATCTGTGGGCTGAATATCGAAGTCAGCCATGACGACGATGGGCGGGCGCTGATCAGTTCGATCAAGGGCGACCCCCAGGACCCGTTCAGCCGTGGTCATGTCTGCCCAAAGGCCGTGGCCCTGCAGGACATCCAGAACGACCCTGACCGCCTGCGCCAGCCGCACAAGCGGGTGGGCGAGCACTGGCAGGCCATCGGCTGGGATGAGGCTTTTGCCCTGGCCGCCGACAGGCTGTGGGCGATCCAGCAGGCCCATGGGCGCAATGCCGTGGCGGTGTACCAAGGCAACCCGAGCGTGCACAACTACGGTTTGATGACCCACAGCAACTACTTCCTGGGCCTGCTGAAAACCCGCAACCGCTTTTCTGCCACCTCGGTGGACCAGTTGCCGCAGCACCTGGTCAGCCACTTGATGTACGGCCATGGCCTGCTGCTGCCGATCCCGGATATCGACCAGACCGGTTTCATGCTGATCCTTGGCGGCAACCCGCTGGCCTCCAATGGCAGCATCATGACCGTGCCGGACGTGGAAAAGCGCCTGAAGGCCCTGCGCGCCCGGGGCGGGCGCCTGGTGGTGGTGGACCCGCGGCGCAGCGAAACGGCGGCCATGGCCGACAGTCACCTGTTCATCCGCCCGGGAGGGGATGCGGCCTTGTTGTGTGGCTTGCTCAACACCCTGTTCGCTGAAGGCCTGGCGCGTGGCTCGCACTTGCCGGTCACCGGCCTGCAGCAGGTGCGCGAAGCAATCGCGCCGTTCAGCGCAGAGGCCATGAGCGCGCACTGTGGCATTGCCGCGACAGACATTCGCCAGCTGGCACGGGACTTCGCCGCGGCCGACAAGGCTGTGTGCTATGGCCGCATGGGGGTTTCGACCCAGACCTTCGGCACCCTTTGCCATTGGCTGGTGCAACTGATCAACCTGGTGACCGGCAACCTTGACCGTGAAGGCGGCGCGTTGTGCACCGAGCCTGCCGTCGATCTGGTGGCGACCACCTCGGGTGGCCATTTCAACGCCTGGCAGAGCCGGGTGTCGGGGTTGCCCGAGTACGGCGGTGAACTACCCGTGGCGGCGTTGGCCGAAGAAGTGCTGACACCCGGCGAAGGGCAGGTGCGTGCCCTGGTGACGGTGGCCGGCAACCCGGTGCTGTCCACACCCAATGGCCGCCAGCTGGATACGGCGCTGGAGGGGTTGGAATTCATGCTCAGCATCGACCTGTACATCAACGAGACTACCCGCCATGCCGACCTGATCCTGCCTTCCACCTGGGCGCTGGAAAACGACCATTACGACAGCACGTTCAACCTGCTGGCCGTGCGCAACGTGACGCGCTTCAACCGGGCGATCCTGGCCAAGCCCGAAGGGGCACTGCATGACTGGGAGATTTTCGTTGGGCTGGCACAAGCGTTCGCCAGGCGCGCCGGGCTGGAGTTGAAACCGACCTGGGCGCCAGCGCAGATGATCGACCTGGCTCTGCGCAAGGGGCGCTATGGTGAGGCGACGCCCTGGCAATTGTCGCTGGCAGTGCTGGACGAGCACCCGCATGGCCTTGACCTGGGGCCACTGCGCGCCAACCTCGCCGCACGGCTGACGACTGCCAGCAAGGCTGTCGAAGCGGCGCCCCAGGTGTTGCTGGACGACCTGCGCCGGCTGGCCCAACAAGCCCCCCCGATGCCGGGCGAACTGCTGCTGATCGGCCGCCGCCATGTCCGCAGCAACAACTCGTGGATGCACAACTGCCATCGTCTGGTGAAAGGCAAACCGCGACATCAGTTGTTGATGCACCCGCAAGACCTGCAGCAGCGGCAGTTGCAGGACGGCCAGCGGGTTCGTATCCGCTCGCGTACCGGGGACCTTGAAGTCGAGGTGCAGGCCTGCGAGGACATGATGCCGGGTGTGGTCAGCCTGCCCCATGGCTTCGGTCATTCTCGCCAGGGCGTGCACATGCAGATCGCCCAGGCGCAACCTGGCGTGAGTGCCAACGACCTCACCGATGAGCGCCTGCGTGACCAGGTTTCCGGCAATGCCGCCCTCAATGGCGTACCCGTGCAGGTAGAGGCCGCGTAAGGAACGGTAAGGCCGAGCATGCTGCTCGGCTTTCCGTTACAATGCGTCACCGTGCCGACGACCGCGTCGGAAAGTTCAGCCGAGGTGCTACATGGATATCATCGAAACGATCAAAGAGCAGATTGCCAACAACACCATTCTGCTTTACATGAAAGGCTCGCCGAATGCCCCGCAGTGTGGCTTCTCTGCGCGTGCATCGCAGGCCGTGATGGGTTGTGGCGAGAAGTTCGCCTACGTCGACATCCTGCAGAACCCGGAAATCCGCGCGAACCTGCCAAAATACGCCAACTGGCCGACCTTCCCGCAGCTGTGGGTAGCCGGTGAACTGGTCGGCGGCAGCGACATCATGCTGGAAATGTTCGAGAAGGGTGAGCTGCAAACCCTGATCAAGGAAGCGGCTGCCAAGGCCAAGGCTTCCGAGGCCTGATTTTCCGGCAAGCATGAAAAAACCCGCTGATCGCGGGTTTTTTCATGGGGCGAATATTTATTCTTCGCCCATCTGCGACTGCAGGTAGTTCTCGATACCGATCTTGTCGATCAGCCCCAGCTGGGTTTCCAGCCAGTCGATGTGTTCTTCCTCGGACTCGAGGATATCTTCGAGCATGTCACGCGAGCCGAAGTCGCCAGCGGTTTCGCAATGAGCGATGGCTGCTTTCAGGTCGGCCAGGCCTTTCTGTTCGATCTTCAGGTCGCATTCGAGCATCTCTTTGGTGTGCTCGCCAATCAGCAGCTTGCCCAGGTCCTGGACGTTGGGGATGCCTTCGAGGAAGAGAATACGCTTGATCAGTTTGTCAGCGTGCTTCATCTCGTCGATGGATTCCTTGTACTCGTGCTTGCCGAGTTTGTTCAGGCCCCAATCTTCGTACATGCGTGCGTGCAGGAAGTACTGGTTGATCGCGACCAGCTCGTTTCCGAGGATCTTGTTGAGATGCTGGATGACGCTTACGTCGCCTTTCATGTCGGGTTCCTGCCCTGTAGAAGTGTGCCAATGCAGGGAAGTTTGAGCCCGATACTTAGGTGTGTCAAACCTAAGTTCTTGAATAATAAGTGAAAATTAATGGAAATAAGAATGTTTGTGAACCGCGTTGGAGCGCTAACTTATTGAATTGCGGGCATAAAAAAACCGGACGCCAGGTCCGGTTCTTTGAATTCTGGGTTTTCAGGCCGCGGTAAATTCCACAGGGTAGGGCAGGGCTGCCTGGCTGACCTGGAGCTCGGTCAGGGTCTCGCGGACCACCTGCTTGGCCACGCAGGCACATTTACCACACTGGCTGGCGACGTTGGTCGCGGCTCGCACTTCCTTGTAGCTGCAGCATCCTTCATAGATCGCATCGCGGATCTGTCCGTCGGTAACGCCGACACAAAGACACACATACATAAAGGCTGACCATCGTTGGTGGGCTCGATGGGGTGGAGCTTAATGTTAATGAGAATGCTTGTCAAAAGAGTTTCTGGAAGGGCCGTGCTTGAGCGACCGGCGGTTGCTTTGTCGTTGGAGTCGGCCTGTCATCAGAAGCCGTGTATGATGGTCGGCCTTTGTTGGATGTCGGGCAAGCCCGTCTGGCCCGGCAAACGGTTTTTCACCCTCATCAGGAGATTACAATGAGCGTACTCGTTGGTAAGAAAGCCCCCGATTTCACCGTTCCGGCCGTGCTGGGCAATGGCGAGATCGTCGACAGCTTCAACCTGGCTTCGGCCATCAAGGGCAAGTACGGCCTGGTGTTCTTCTACCCGCTGGACTTCACCTTCGTCTGCCCGTCCGAGCTGATCGCCCTGGACAACCGCATCCCTGACTTCCAGGCGCGCAACGTGGAAGTGATCGGCGTGTCGATCGACTCGCACTTCACCCACAACGCCTGGCGTAACACCCCGGTCAACAACGGCGGTATCGGCCAGGTCAAGTACACCCTGGCTGCCGACATGACCCACGAAATCTGCAAGGCCTACGACGTCGAGTCCGAAGGCGGCGTGGCCTTCCGTGGCGCCTTCCTGATCGACACCAACGGTGTTGTCCGTTCGCAGATCGTCAACGACCTGCCACTGGGCCGCAACATGGACGAGCTGCTGCGCCTGGTCGACGCCCTGCAGTTCCACGAAGAGCACGGCGAAGTCTGCCCTGCCAACTGGAAAAAAGGCGACAAAGGCATGAACGCTTCGCCAGAAGGTGTTGCTGCCTACCTGAGCGAGAACGCTGGCAAGCTGTAATTGCTGCCTGCATGAAAAAACCGGCCCTGGTGGCCGGTTTTTTTGTGCCGTCCTGTGCCGGCCTCTTCGCGGGTAAACCCGCTCCCACAGGTGCCCCACAGGCCTCAGCCATGGTGTGATCCCTGTGGGAGCGGGCATGCCCGCGAATGCTTTTTCGACTCAGTCGTTGAAGTCGCGCCAGCCGCCCATCTCTTTCCAGCGGTTGACGATGCCGCAGAACAGCTCGGCCGTCTTCTCGGTGTCGTAACGCGCCGAGTGCGCCTCACGCCCGTCGAAGTCGATGTCGGCGCTCTGGCAGGCCCGCGCCAGCACGGTCTGGCCATAGGCCAGGCCCGCCAGGGTAGCGGTGTCGAAGCTGGAGAACGGGTGGAACGGGTTGCGCTTCAGGTCATTGCGCGTCACCGCCGCATTGAGGAAACCCAGGTCGAAGCTGCTGTTGTGGCCGACCAGGATCGCCCGCTTGCAGCCATTGGCCTTGAGCGCCTTGCGTACGCCACGGAAGATGTCGGTCAGCGCGCTTTCCTCGCTTACCGCCATGCGCAGTGGGTGGTCCAGCTTGATCCCGGTGAACTCCAGCGCTGCCGGCTCGATGTTGGCGCCTTCGAACGGCTCCACCCGGTGGAAGTAGGTGTGCTCGGGGAACAGGAAGCCCTTTTCGTCCATGCCGATGGTGACCGCGGCAATTTCCAGCAGGGCATCGGTGGCGCTGTTGAAACCACCGGTCTCCACATCCACCACCACCGGCAGGTAGCCGCGGAAGCGCTCGGCCATCGGGTGGCGCGAGCCGCTGCTGCCCTGGGTGTCCAGGTCATCTTCGTAGAGGTCTTCGCTCACGCGTTTTCCTCCAGCAGGCGCCAGCGCAGTTTTTCGCCGGCACGCAGCGGGACCACGGTCTGCTCGCCAAACGGCAGGCTGTCCGGGGCGGTCCATTCTTCGCGGACCAGGGTAATGGTGTCGGTGTTCGCCGGCAGGCCATAGAAGGCCGGGCCGTGCAGGCTGGCGAAGCCTTCCAGCTTGTCCAGCGCGTTACGCTGTTCGAATGCTTCGGCGTACATCTCGATGGCCGCGTAGGCGGTGTAGCAACCGGCGCAACCGCAGGCAGCTTCCTTGGCGTGACGGGCGTGGGGAGCCGAGTCGGTACCCAGGAAGAACTTCGGGCTGCCGCTGGTGGCAGCGTCCAGCAGCGCCACCTGGTGGGTATTGCGCTTGAGGATCGGCAGGCAGTAGAAGTGCGGGCGAATGCCGCCAACCAGCATGTGGTTGCGGTTGTACAGCAGGTGCTGGGCAGTGATGGTCGCGCCAACGTTGGCCGGGGCCTCGGTGACGAACTGCGCGGCGTCGCTGGTGGTGATGTGCTCGAACACCACTTTCAGCGTGGGGAAGCGCTCGACCACACGGCGCATGTGCTCGTCGATGAAGCGCTTCTCGCGGTCGAACACGTCGATTTCGCTGCGGGTCACTTCGCCATGCACCAGTAGTGGCATGCCAACTTCCGCCAGCGCTTCGATGGCCGGGAAGATGTTGTCGATGCTGGTCACGCCCGAATCGGAGTTGGTGGTGGCGCCGGCCGGGTACAGCTTGGCGGCGTACACGAAGCCGCTGGCCTTGGCCGCGCGGATGTCCTCGGGGCTGGTGCGGTCGGTGAGGTAAAGCACCATCAGCGGTTCGAAGCGGCTGCCGGCCGGACGGGCGGCCAGGATGCGCTCACGGTAGGCGCCAGCCTCGGCGGCATTGCGCACCGGCGGAACCAGGTTGGGCATGATGATGGCACGGGCGAAAGTACGCGCCACGTCGCCAACGGTGTGGGGCAGGACGGCACCATCGCGCAGATGGATGTGCCAGTCGTCGGGACGCAGGAGGGTCAGGCGATCGGACATTGGGGATTCCAGGCGGGTCGAACTCAAGCCCCAATGCTACCGGAAAACCCTGGGTGGAGCACGGCTATCAAGTTTTCCGGCAGGCGCCCGATAGCCTGCAGGTAAGCCGTCAGAATTTGTGGAGCCGCCCGTGCGCCAGCGTTACCTAGCCCTGTTGACCCTGTTCGCCAGCCTGCCGGCCGGCGCACTGACTTTCCAGACGCGCATGGAGAACATTGCCTGGAAGGTCGAGGGGGACCAGTTCGAATGCCGGCTGATCCAGCCGATCGACGGTTTTGGCAGTGGTGAGTTCGTACGCCGCGCGGGCGAACAGCCGGTGTTCCAGCTGCGCTCGGACAGCAACGTACTGGGTGCGGGCACGGCCACTTTGCTGGCAGCCGCTGCGCCGTGGCAACCCGGGCGCAGCGACATCAGCCTGGGCAGCGTGCGCCTGGCTCGCACCGGGGTGTTGTTCAGTTCGTCCCAGGGCCAGGCCAGCCGCCTGATCAACGGCCTGCTCGACGGGCGCAGCACGGTGGTGCGCAATTACGCCGGCGAGGCGGGCAGGCCGATGGAAGTGCGTGTGCTGCCGGTCAGTTTCGCCAAGGCCTACAGCGACTACCAAGCCTGTGCCGGCAAGCTGCTGCCGATGAACTACGACCAGGTGCGCCAGACCCAGGTGGGTTTCCCCGGCGGAGGTATCGAGCTGGATGGCGCGGCCAAGGCGCGGCTGGATGTGATCCTCGACTACATGAAAGCCGACCCGACGGTGAACCATGTCGAGCTCAACGGCCACTCCGACAACAGCGGCAACCGCCTGACCAATCGCGACACGTCTCGCCGCCGGGCACTGGCCGTGGCCGACTACCTCAAGGCCCAGGGCGTGCCGGAAGAGCAGATTACCGTGCGTTTTCATGGTGAGCGTTATCCGTTGGCGAAGAACAACAGTGCTGCCAACCGGGCACGTAATCGTCGGGTGAATATTGAACTGGATCGGGTGGCGGTGGTTGAGAAACCGGTGGAGAAGCCGGTTGAGCAGGCAGCGCCTGCTGCTCCGGCGGCAGCGCCAGCCAGTCCGCCTGCTGCCGCTCCGGCCTCGGGCGCGCCGGGGGCGAAGGCGCCCTGAGGTCGGGTTGGCCATCGTGGGCATGGCTGGGGATTGCATCGGGGCCACCAGGTGTTCGCCACAACATTTTCAGCGCCTGTGAGATCGAGCGCCGCGCGGGCGGCGCTCGATCTCACAGGCGCTGAAAATGGCGAGGCATGCATCTGGCACCCCTGATCAAATCCCCCTCCGCCGCCCGTCGCCCTTCCGAAAGTTCCTGTCGCTTTGTCGTCAGAAGCTGTCGCCCCACTGTAAATTTATCTGCAACGTCGTTAGAATCGATCCCTTTCCGTACAACCCCGTGGAGTGATGGCATGGCGGACGTAAAAAAGGTCGTACTGGCGTATTCCGGCGGCCTTGATACTTCGGTGATTCTCAAGTGGCTGCAGGATACCTACAACTGCGAAGTGGTGACCTTCACCGCTGACCTGGGTCAGGGCGAAGAGGTCGAGCCGGCCCGTGCCAAGGCCCAGGCAATGGGCGTTAAAGAGATCTACATCGACGACCTGCGCGAAGAATTCGTACGTGATTTCGTGTTCCCGATGTTCCGCGCCAACACCGTCTACGAGGGCGAGTACCTGCTGGGTACCTCCATCGCCCGTCCGCTGATCGCCAAGCGCCTGATCGAAATCGCCAACGAAACCGGCGCTGACGCCATTTCCCATGGCGCCACCGGCAAAGGCAACGACCAGGTGCGTTTCGAACTGGGCGCCTACGCCCTGAAACCAGGCGTCAAGGTCATCGCCCCATGGCGTGAGTGGGACCTGCTGTCCCGCGAGAAGCTGATGGACTACGCCGAGAAGCACGGCATCCCGATCGAGCGCCACGGCAAGAAGAAGTCGCCGTACTCGATGGACGCCAACCTGCTGCACATCTCCTACGAAGGCGGTGTCCTGGAAGATACCTGGACCGAGCACGAAGAAGACATGTGGCGCTGGAGCGTCTCGCCCGAGAACGCCCCGGACCAGGCTACCTACATCGAGCTGACCTACCGCAACGGTGACATCGTTGCCATCGACGGCGTCGAGAAGACCCCGGCCACCGTCCTGGCCGACCTGAACCGTATCGGTGGTGCCAACGGCATCGGCCGTCTGGATATCGTCGAGAACCGTTACGTCGGCATGAAGTCGCGTGGTTGCTACGAGACCCCTGGTGGCACCATCATGCTCAAGGCCCACCGTGCCATCGAGTCGATCACCCTGGACCGCGAAGTCGCTCACCTGAAGGATGAGCTGATGCCGAAGTATGCCAGCCTGATCTACACCGGCTACTGGTGGAGCCCGGAGCGTCTGATGCTGCAGCAGATGATCGACGCTTCGCAGGTCAACGTGAACGGCGTGGTACGCCTGAAACTGTACAAGGGCAACGTCACCGTGGTTGGCCGCAAGTCGGACGATTCGCTGTTCGATGCCAATATCGCCACCTTCGAGGAAGATGGCGGCGCCTACAACCAGGCGGACGCTGCCGGCTTCATCAAGCTCAACGCCCTGCGTATGCGCATTGCTGCCAACAAGGGCCGCTCGCTGCTCTGATCGCTGGCATGTGCAGTAAAAACCCCGGCCCAGGCCGGGGTTTTTTTTGCCTGTGGAAAGCCTTGGGCATCAATGGCCATCGTTTGCCATCTGACCCTCAAGCACGCTGATCGACAGTTGTGCGCATTGGCGTTTATCCAGGTTGCAAAAGCGCCAGGTGCGCGCTGGCAGAGGCGGTTGGGCAAGGGTGAGCAGCACTTGTTGCTCCATCATGCGATTGGCATCGGGGCCGGAAAACATGAACGTGACAGGCTCGCCCTGTAGCGCTTCGCTGGCATCACTGGGCATTGCAGGTTTGGCCTGGGCGTTCAATGTCGGCGTGTTGTCGTTTGCCGTTCTGTTTGGCGACGGGCTGTAGAAGGACTTGTAATTGAAGTTGAGCGTGAGGAAGAACAGGGCCGTCAGAAAGAACGGGAAGCCCACCAGGAACCAAGTATAGAGATTTTGGCTGGACTCGCTGAGAAACGGCAGTGTGGCAAGGGCAGAGGCTTCGATAATCCCCGCGAAGATGGCAATGATCGTCAGCGGGGCGACAGGTTGTGCTTGGGGCATATGGGCCGTCTCCAGCGATTTTGCCCATCATTACCCTACAGCAACGCTCAACTAAAGACTGGATTGTTTCCCGGGTGAGGAATAATCGGCCGAAATCCTGACAGCCTTGTTTGTTCAGCGTGTTCGCATTGGATAATTCCTCAGGTAATGGCCAGTTTTCAACTGGGCACTTTTGCAGGTGGGTGATACCGTTCATTCCGGTAATAAGGAATTTGATTGTTACAACTACAGTAGTTGTGTGTAGGAAATTTCTGTAAGTGCTGTAGGTTTTATCTGCTCATGTGTTTCGCCGGTAAATCACCGCGCCAGCAAGCGTTCTGTCGGTTATCTTGGCGGACCAAAGCAAAAACAATGAATGGATATCGCATGAATAAAGTGCTTATCGTAGATGATCATCCGGTCATACGCTTGGCCGTACGCATGCTGATGGAGCGGCATGGGTATGACGTCGTGGCGGAGACCGACAACGGGGTGGCTGCATTGCAGCTGACACGGCAACACCTGCCGGATATCGTGGTGCTCGATATCGGTATTCCCAAACTGGATGGCCTGGAGGTGATCGCCCGTATGGCGACCTTCAGCCCGGGCAGCAAGGTGCTGGTGCTGACATCGCAGCCCCCAGGCAATTTCTCGATGCGCTGCATGCAGGCGGGGGCGGCGGGCTATGTGTGCAAGCAACAGGAACTCACCGAGCTGCTGAGCGCCATCAAGGCCGTATTGTCGGGCTACAGCTACTTCCCCAACCAGGCTCTGCATCCGTCACGTGGCAGGGGAGGCGGGAGTGAGACAGATATGGTCAACCGCCTCTCGGCGCGCGAGATGACAGTGTTGCAGCAACTGGCACGAGGGCGTTCGAACAAGGAGATTGCCGACAGCATGTTCCTCAGCAACAAGACGGTCAGTACCTACAAGTCGCGTCTGTTGCTCAAGCTCAACGCGCGGTCGCTGGTCGACCTGATCGAGCTGGCGCAACGGCAAGGGTTGAACTGACCGCCAAGGCCGTAAAGCCTCCTGCCTGGAGGCTTTGCCAAGGCTGCTGGTCCCGGGCTACAGATCGTAGTCGAAGTCGGCCAGCTGCTTCTGCAGGCGCCTTTCTTCCAGCATATTGTCGATAGTGCGGCGTTTGCTCAGGTTGGTTTTTGCGGTTTCCACCTGGGGTTCCACATCATCCTCTGCGGCAACAAAATCATCTTCGATCGACAGGTCGTCTTTATCGCTACTCATGAGTCGCTCCAAGCCAAGGGGCCATTGGCCGTCCTTATAACCAGAAAGCAGACGCTGGTAAAAAAGATTTTTTCAATCGTCACAGGTGGTTTCCAGCTATCGACTCAATCGTCGGAGGTCTTGTGCTTGTACTCGCACAGGTCTTCGATCCGGCAACTGCCGCACCGTGGTTTGCGTGCCTGGCACACATAGCGCCCGTGCAGGATCAGCCAGTGGTGGGCGTCGAGCAGGTAATCTTTTGGTACGAACTTGATCAGCTTCTTCTCCACTTCCAGCACCGTCTTGCCTGGCGCAATGCCTGTGCGGTTGCTGACCCGGAAGATATGGGTATCCACCGCCATGGTCGGCTGGCGGAACGCTGTGTTGAGCACTACGTTGGCGGTCTTGCGGCCCACGCCGGGCAGCGCCTCCAGGGCTTCGCGGGTTTGCGGTACCTGGCTGTCATGGCGTTCGATCAGCAGCCGGCAGGCTTCGATGACGTTCTTGGCCTTGCTGTTGTACAAACCAATGGTCTTGATGTACTCGCTCAGGCCTTCGACGCCCAGGGCATAGATGGCCTCGGGGGTGTTGGCGACCGGGAACAGGCGGGCGGTGGCCTTGTTGACGCCGACATCGGTGGACTGCGCGGACAGTGTCACGGCAACCAGCAGTTCGAACGGCGTGGTGTAGGCCAGTTCGGTCTTTGGGTCGGGATTGTCTTCGTGCAGCCTGCGAAAGATCTCCAGGCGTTTGGCGGCATTCATGAAATCAGCGCTTTCCTTGACGACGTGGTTGGGCAGGGCCCGGACGCAGGCGATTGTACAAGGCCAACAGCAGTCCGAGCAGTAGCAAGGCGCCGGGGGCCAGGCTGGCCAGATGCAGGCTGGCACCGTCGGTCAGCCATTGGCGGCTGGCACCGAGCAGCAGGCAGCTGGCAAACAGCGTGCACAGGTGACTGGCGAGCAGGCGCCAGCGCCCTTGATCGGGCAGCAGGTGGTCAGTGGCCAGGCATTGCAGGCATAGCAGTGCGGGATAGTGGCCGAGGGCGAGAGCCGTTGGCAGCAGCCAGGCACGCAGGGCCAGTTGCAGGCAACTGGCCAGGGCCGCCAGCAGCAGCAGGCTGGCCAGCACACGGGGCCAGGTGGTGAGCCGCTGGCGAAGGGGGGCCAGCAACAGTTGGTGAAGGCTGCTCATCAGCACCGCGCACACGCCGATGGTGGCGCCTTCGCTCAGTGTCCGGGTGGCGCCCAGCAGGGGCACAAGGCTTGCGCCCAGCAGGTAGAACCTATTCATGCGTGGGGCCCTCCAGCAGCACGCTGCGCTGCTGATCGAAGTAACTCAGCGCTTCCTGTAGTGCGCCGATCACTGCCCGTGAGGTAACGGTTGCCCCGGCCAACTGGTCAAAGTCGCCCTGGTCGCGCTTCAGCGCCCAGTGATCGCTCAACTGACGGTTGGCAAATTGCCCCAACCAGTTCACCTGCGGATCACCCAGGCGTGCGCCCAGCCCGGGGCTTTCCTGTTGCTCGACCAGCTGGCTGCCGATCAGTCGGCCGTCCGCGGCAATGGCCACGCTCAGCACGATCGGCCCGGCATAGCCCTGGGCCTGGGTGACCAGGATGATGGCGGCCGGTTTGCCCGCCAGGGTGGCCCGGTAAGCTGCCAGGATACGGCTGTTTGGCCGCTGTGCGGCGGGCCTGGGCAGCGGATTGTCCAGTGGCTGGTTGTCGTAACTGCCTTCTGGCAGCACCGCCAGCCGCTGGCGGCTATTCAGTTGTTTCTCGGCGTCGGCGATGGCCGGGCTGGTCCAGTGCCGCCAGGCCAGGGTGGTCGACAGCGCCAGTGCCGCGGTCAGCAGCAGCAGGCCCACATCACGTACCAGGCGCTTCATCGGGCAACCTGCTGGCGCTGCACGGCCAGGCGTTCGAGGCTTGGCGTCATGAGGTTCATCAGCAGGATGGCAAACGCGGTACCGTCCGGGTAGCTGCCCCAGGTGCGGATCAGGTAGATCAGCAGGCCCGCTCCCAGGCCGAACCCTAGCTTCGCCCACTCCTGCCGGGGGCCGGACACCGGTTCGGTGGCAATGAAGAACGCCGCCATCATGGTCGAGCCGGAGAACAGGTGCAGCAGGGGTGAGCCGTTTGAGTCCGAACCCGAGCCATTCCAGCCCAGCAGGCTGAACAGGAGCAACCCTGCCAGCAAACCAACCGGCGCATGCCAGGTGATCACCTTGCGTTGCAGCAGGAACAGGCCGCCCAGCAGGAACGCCAGGTTGACCCATTCGCTGCCCCGCCCACCGATGCTGCCGAAGCCCGGGTGGCTGGCGAACAGCTCTTCGATGGTCAGGCTGCGGTTGTGGCGCAGGCCGTCGAGCAGTGTCGGCCGGGCCCAGGCATCGATCTGCGCGCTGCCGGTGAACACCTGCTGCAGGCTGTCGAGCAGGCCTGGCGCCGGCCCTGGCCAATGGTTCATCTGCAGCGGGAAGCTCAGCAGCGCGAAGGCGTAGCCGACCATGGCCGGGTTGAACAGATTGCGCCCGACCCCGCCAAAGGCCTGTTTGCCGATGCCGATGGCAACACTGGCAGCCACCACCGGCAACCACCACGGCGCCAGGGTGGGCAGGGCGGCGGTCAGCAGCACGGCGGTCACCAGCGCGCTGCCGTCGTTCAGCGCCATGCGCAGCGGTTGTGCTCGCAAAGTGAGCAGCAACGCCTCGCACAGCAGCGCGGCACTCGCGCACAGCAACAGGTTCAGTAGCAAACTCCAGCCATGCAGCCAGAACAGCGTCAGCAAGCCAGGCAGGCAGGCCAGCAACACCAGGCCCATGCTGGTGCGTAGCCGCGGGTCGGGTTTGGCGGTCATTGGGCGAACAGCCCGTTGAAGCCGGAAAACGCCATGGCCATCACCCCGGCACCGAGCAGTTCGATGGGCAGGCCGCGCAGCGCCCCGGGGACGTCGACATGGGCGCTGCGTTGGCGCAGGTCGGCGAACAAGACCAGCGCCAGCCAGAAGCCACCGCCGGCCAGCAGGCCTTGCAGCAGCGTGGCGAGCCATGTGCTGTCGTCGCTTGCCTGTTGCAGGGTCAACCCCAGTACTGCCGCATTGCTCAACAGCAACGCAGGCAACTCCGTCATCGGCCAGGTCGGGCGCCACCTTGTCAGCAGCCATGGCACGCCCCAGGCGAGCACGGCCAGCCAGGGCAACAACAGGAACAGGGCAAGGTCCTGAGCCTGCAGCGGGGCAAGCACCACCTGCAACAGCAGCTGCGCGCCGAACATGCCCAAGGCGAAGCACAGTGCGCAGGCAAGGCCGTGTACGTGCAGGTGCAGCCTGGGGAGTGGCTGTTGTTGCAGGCACAGGTGATTGACCAGCGCGGCGCTGATCAGGACCAGGATGTAGTCGCTCATGAGATGACGATAGCCGGGAATCGGGGCGATTGTCCGGGTTCCGGAGTCATTGTGGGAGCGGGCGTGCCCGCGAACACCGGCAACGCCAGTGCCATGCACCGCGCAGTCCGTTTCGCGGGCACGCCCGCTCCCACAAGGTCCAGCAGGTTTTGTTACTTGATGCGCTGGCCTGGCTTGGCACCGCTGTCCGGGCTCAGCAGGTAAATCTCCTCACCGCCAGGGCCGGCCGCCATGACCATGCCTTCGGAGACACCAAAGCGCATCTTTCGTGGCTTGAGGTTGGCCACCATCATGGTCAGGCGGCCTTCCAGCTGGGACGGGTCGGGGTAGGCCGACTTGATGCCGGAGAACACGTTGCGGCGCTCGTCACCGATGTCCAGGGTCAGTTGCAGCAGCTTGTCGGCACCCGGTACGGCTTCGGCCTTGACGATCAGCGCCACGCGCAGGTCGACGGCTGCGAAGGTGTCGAACTCGATTTCCGCCGACAGTGGGTCCTTGGCCAGCTCGCCGTTGCCGGCCGGGGCCTTGGCTTCGGCGGCCAGCAGGTCTTCCTTGCTGGCGGCGACCATGGCTTCTACCTTGGCCGGTTCGATGCGGCTCATCAGTGCCTTGAACGGGTTCAGCTGGTGGTTTTCCAGGCGCGACAGGTGGTCGTTCCAGGTCAGCGGGGCCACGTTGAGGAAGGCCTCGGCGTCGGCAGCCAGCACCGGCAGCACCGGCTTGAGGAAGATCACCAGCTGGCGGAACAGGTTGATACCCTGGGCGCAGATGGCCTGCACTTCATCCTGCTTGCCTTCCTGTTTGGCCAGCGACCATGGAGCCTTGTCGGCGATCCAGGCATTGGCGCGGTCGGCCAGCGCCATGATTTCGCGCATGGCACGGCCAAAGTCGCGGCCTTCATAGGCATCGGCGATCGACGGGGCGGCCGCCAGGAAGGCTTCGGTCAGCTCCGGTGCGGCATCGCCAGCCACCATCACGCCTTCGTTGCCCTTGTGGATGAACCCGGCGCAACGGCTGGCGATGTTGACCACCTTGCCGACCAGGTCGGAGTTGACCTTCTGCACGAAGTCTTCCAGGTTCAGGTCCAGGTCATCGACGCCACGGCCCAGCTTGGCCGCGTAGTAGTAACGCAGGTATTCCGGCTGCAGGTGGTCGAGGTAGGTGCGGGCCTTGATGAAGGTACCGCGCGACTTGGACATCTTGGCGCCGTTCACGGTCAGGTAGCCGTGCACGTTGACTGCGCTCGGCTTGCGGAAGCCGGCGCCTTCGAGCATGGCTGGCCAGAACAGGGCGTGGAAGTTGACGATGTCCTTGCCGATGAAGTGGTACAGCTCGGCCTTGGAGCCTTCGTTCCAGAACGCGTCGAAGTCCAGCTCCGGGCGGCGTGCGCAGAGGTTCTTGAAGCTGGCCATGTAGCCGATCGGCGCATCCAGCCACACGTAGAAGTACTTGCCTGGCTCGCCCGGGATTTCGAAGCCGAAGTATGGCGCGTCGCGGGAGATGTCCCATTCCTGCAGGCCCGAATCGAGCCATTCGGCCAGCTTGTTGGCTACTGCGTCCTGCAGGGTGCCGCTACGGGTCCACTGCTGCAGCATGGCCTGGAAGTCCGGCAGCTTGAAGAAGAAGTGCTGGGAATCACGCAGTACCGGGGTGGCACCGGAAATGGCCGACTTGGGGTTCTTCAGCTCGGTGGGCGCGTAGGTTGCGCCGCATTTTTCGCAGTTGTCGCCGTACTGGTCTTCGGCCGCGCACTTGGGGCAGGTGCCCTTGATGAAGCGGTCGGCGAGGAACATGCCCTTTTCCGGGTCGAAATACTGGGTCACCGAACGGGTGGCGATGTGCCCGGCTTCACGCAGGCGCGTGTAGATCAGGCCCGACAGCTCGCGGTTCTCTTCGCTGTGGGTGGAGTGGAAGTTGTCGAAATCCACCAGGAAGTCGGCGAAGTCGCTGCTGTGCTCGGCCTGGACATTGGCGATCAGCTGTTCCGGAGTGATGCCTTCCTTCTCGGCGCGCAGCATGATGGCCGAACCGTGGGCGTCGTCGGCGCAGACGTAGATGCACTGGTTGCCGCGCAGCTTCTGGAAGCGCACCCACATGTCCGTCTGGATGTACTCCAGCATATGGCCAAGATGGATCGATCCATTGGCATAGGGCAGGGCGCTGGTGACGAGAATCTGGCGTGGCTCGGACATGGTGGCTCGGCTACTTATCTGGCGACGGGGTAAAAATGAGGTTGATCGGCAACTATAAAGGGCTGGCGAATATATTTCACCCAGCAGAAGCATCTGCTGACGATTGACGGGTTAGGATAGGCGTCTGTTTTACATTCAGTTTGCCAATGGGAGTCTCCATGAGTGCCGTCACCCGTGCCGCCGTCGAAGGCGTGCTTCGCCAGTACACCGACCCCTACCTGAACCAGGACCCGGTCAGCGCCGGCTGCGTGCGCGCCATCGATATCCAGGGCGGGCAGGTCAGCGTGCAGTTGCAGCTGGGTTATGCCGCAGGGCTGTTCAAGAACGGCTGGGCCCAGGTGCTGCAGACCGCGATCGGCAACCTCGAGGGCGTCAGCAGTGCCCAGGTGTCGATCGACTGCGTGGTGGCCGCGCACAAGGCCCAGGCCCAGGTGCCGGCCATGGCCAACGTCAAGAACATCATCGCCGTGGCCTCGGGCAAGGGCGGTGTGGGCAAGTCGACCACCGCAGCCAACCTGGCCCTGGCGCTGGCCCGCGAAGGTGCGCGGGTGGGCATTCTCGATGCCGACATCTATGGCCCCAGCCAGGGCGTGATGTTCGGTATCGCCGAAGGTACCCGCCCGCAGATTCGCGAGCAGAAGTGGTTCGTGCCGATCAAGGCCCATGGCGTGGAAGTCATGTCCATGGCGTTCCTCACCGACGACAACACGCCGATGGTCTGGCGTGGCCCGATGGTTTCCGGCGCGCTGCTGCAACTGGTGACCCAGACTGCCTGGGACGACCTGGATTACCTGGTGATCGACATGCCGCCGGGCACCGGTGACATCCAGCTGACGCTGGCGCAGAAGGTGCCGGTGGCCGGCTCGGTAATCGTCACCACCCCGCAGGATCTGGCCCTGCTGGACGCCAAGAAGGGCGTGGAGATGTTCCGCAAGGTCAACATTCCGGTGCTGGGCGTGGTGGAGAACATGGCTGTGCACATCTGCTCGAACTGCGGCCATGCCGAGCACCTGTTCGGCGAAGGCGGTGGCGAGAAGCTGGCGAGCCAGTATGGTGTCGACCTGCTGGCGTCGTTGCCGCTGTCGATGCTGATTCGCGAGCAGGCCGATAGCGGCAAGCCGACGGCGATTGCCGAGCCGGAAAGCCAGATTGCCATGGTCTACCAGGAGCTGGCCCGTCAGGTGGGCGCGCGGATCGTGCTGCAGGAAGCGGCGGCGCCGGCAATGCCTAGCATTACCATCAGCGAAGATTGACTGGCAGACCGAGTCGCCTGCTTCGCGGGTAAACCCGCTCCCACAGGTACAGCGCTGTCCCTGTGGGAGCGGGTTTACCCGCAAAGAGGCCGACTCGGTCTTTCGGCCAGGCATAAAAAAACCCGCCGGAAGGCGGGTTTTTTGAAAGCAAGGAAGCTTCGATCGACTTAGGCGATCTGAACTTCTTCAGCCTGCATGCCTTTCTGGCCGCGGGTAGCGACGAAAGTAACAGCCTGGCCTTCTTTCAGGGTTTTGAAGCCGTCAGCTTGGATGGCTTTGAAGTGCACGAACAGGTCGTCGCCCGACTGAGGGGTGATGAAGCCGTAGCCTTTCTCATCGTTGAACCACTTAACAACACCGGATTGACGGTTGGACATTTTTCTGTCTCCTTGGACAATTTGATAACGGTCAGGAAAAACCCTGGCCGGGACTGAGCGCAAAGAGAGCAGAAAATTCAGCGATGGGCCGATCAGGATCGTGCATCAAACTAGAGATTCTCGGTGTCACGTGCAGCACAGTGGCGTCACCTTACCCCACTTTCCGCAACCTGCCAATGGTCAGAAGGCGCTTTACGCAAATTCGGATCGACGGCGGCTGCAGCCCCCGCCCGGCGCGGGATGAGGCAAGGAACTTTAACCCGGGCGCGGGGACCGGTAAGATGCGCGTCTGGTTTTTCCCCTCGCAACTCTTCAGGACACCCCGCCATGAGCATCAAATCGGACAAGTGGATTCGCCGCATGGCGCAGGAACACGGCATGATCGAACCGTTCGTCGAGCGCCAGGTGCGCGGCGAACAGGACAGCCGGGTGATCTCCTTCGGCGTCTCCAGCTACGGCTATGACGTGCGCTGCGCCGATGAATTCAAGGTGTTTACCAACATCAACTCGGCCACCGTCGACCCGAAAAACTTCGATGCCGGTAGTTTCGTCGACATCAAGAGCGACGTGTGCATCATCCCGCCGAACTCCTTCGCCCTGGCGCGCACCGTCGAGTATTTCCGCATTCCGCGCGATGTGCTGACCATCTGCCTGGGCAAGAGCACCTACGCCCGTTGCGGCATCATCGTCAACGTCACCCCGCTCGAACCCGAGTGGGAAGGCCACGTGACGCTGGAGTTCTCCAACACCACCACGCTGCCGGCGAAGATCTACGCCAACGAAGGTGTGGCACAGATGCTGTTCCTGCAGTCCGACGAAGAATGCGAAGTGTCGTACAAGGACCGTGGCGGCAAGTACCAGGGCCAGCGCGGCGTCACCCTGCCGCGCACCTGAGCCGACGAGCGCGGGGAATTTCCCCGCGCCTTTGGCACTCCAATGGGTAACGCCGGTGCGCATGATGCGCAACGGCTCTCGCCAGGAGCTGCCAATGAAACTCCACCCCGCAATCAGTGCCAAGCTGGCTGGCCTGCAGCCCAATCACGTCGGTTTGCTGCCATGGTCATTGCTGGCGTACCCGCTGCCTATGCAAGCGGGGGGCGTACCTCACCAGCCAGATCCCGATGACCCGCAGCCACCGGACCCCGGTGAAAAGCCACCTATGGAGCCGGGCGAGCCGACCCTGCCTGACGAGCCGCCACCCGCGCCTGTGGCCTGAGCAACGCGGCAACGGTTTGCCTGGTCAGTTACCCAGCAGATAACCGCTGCGGCATACCTGTTCGCCGGCGACATGGGCGATGACCATGCCGGCAGTTGCCATGCGCCGCACGCTGCGGGCATACAGCAGGCCGGGCTGGCTGTTGTGCACGGCGGTCACCCGGTCGTTGAGTGGGTCGATGACTTCGGCAATCAGCTGGCCGGCCTCAAGATGCTGCCCCGGTCTGGCGTGGTACACCAGTAGCCCCCCCAGTGGCGCTATCACCGGTTCGACGGCGGCCAGCGGCGTGGCCGGGCAGCGCAAGGCGGGCAGGGCGGCTGCGGCACCTTCAATCACCCCCGCGTGGGTCAGGAAGTCGAGGATCGCCTGGCAGTCCTTGCTGGCCAGGTCGTGGCTGACATCTGCCTGGCCACGCAGCTCCACGGTGACCGAGCAGCAGCCCAGCGGGATCGGGAAACGCTTGCCGAAGCGTTGCTGCAACTGCCACCAGACCAGGCTGAAGCATTCATCGAACGACTGCCCGCCCGAGTCGGTGGCCAGCAGGCTGGCCTGGGCCCCCAGATAGCGGGCCAGCGGTTCGATTTGCGGCCAGGCGTCTGGCGTGGTGTACAGGTGTTCGACTGCCTCGAAGTCGCAGTGCAGGTCCAGCACCATGTCGGCATCGCAGGCCAGGCGTTGCAGAATCAGGCGCTGAGCCTGTAGCGGGGTGCGCGCGGGGTGTGCGTCCAGCCCTCGGCGCAGGTATTCGCGGATCAGCTCAAGGTTGTGTGCTGGATCCTCGGTCAGGTGCTGTTCGATCTGGTCGCCGATGTTGTCCGACAGATCGACGAAATTACGGTTGAAGTTTTCTCCGCTTTGCAGCTCGAAACGCCCCAGTGGCGCGTCCAGCAGCACCTGTTCCAGGCCAACCGGGTTGGCTACCGGGACCAGGATGATCTCGCGCTGCAGGCGGCCTTGCTGTTCCAGTTCGCCCAGGTGGCGCTTGAGGTGCCAGGCTACCAGCATGCCGGGCAGCTCGTCGGCATGCAGCGAGGCCTGGATATAGACCTTGCCGCCACCGCGGGGGCCGAAGTGGAAACTGTGCAGTTGGCGCGTGACGCCCGGAACGGGGGAAAGCAGGTCGTGGGTTGAATGGTGCATGGTGGTCCTGGCTGCGTGGCGAAAACGGTCTGCGACACGGGTCGGCACACAGATAGAAGCATAGATTTGCCGCGTCTGCCTCATTCCGGATGTGTTCGGCCGGTACAGGCAACTTGGCTACTGCAGGCGTGCAATGCCTGCCAAGGTCGCCAGGTCATCTGCCTCTTGCACCGGCTTGTCCAGCGGCCATCGCACCCAGGGGAGGGGCGATGGCCATTACTAGTCAGTCACTGCTCAGCGCAAGGACATTTTCCAGCCGGATGCCAAGGCCTCCGCCACGCTGATCTTTTCTGCGTAGGCGATATTCTTGATCAACCCTCCCTGCACCAGCCTGGGAGATGTGTGGAAGTAGTCCCAGCTGGAGGTACCGTCTTCAATTTGCAGTTCCTGTACATTGACAGGAACTTCAAAGGTGACCGGTGAGGTAACTGCCGGTTTGCAAATTTCAACGTCGATCATGCTGTAGCTTGCATTTTCATCACCGGCCCACAGCTGTAACTCGATGGTGCTGCCATCTGGAATTTCTTGCGTTTCTGGCCAGGAGACTTCGATCTTCAGGGTTTCAGTGGTCATGACGAACATCCTCTAAATGAATGGAAACCGCGTGTTCCGATACAGCACACGCGGTCCGGAGGAGGTTAAAGACCTGGATGGAGGATAAGGAGTTGGAACCTTAACCCTTAGCGAGCCGGTACTAGCGTCAGCCGCTGGTTGCCATACGCTCGCCCGAAGTTCTGCTGCTGCAGCGGCAGGCTCATGAAGCGCCCCTTGAACCAGGCGTCCAGGCCGTCGCTGTAATGCTTGCTGGCCGGGTTACCGGACTGTCCGCTGCTGGTCAGCACCTGCAACGGCTCGGCCTGGCCGAAGTCGACGATCATCCGTGCCGAGGCCGGCAGGCGGGTGTCGAAGTCACTGCCCCAGGCGTATGGCGTCAGGGCCAGGGTGGTGAAGTCGCCACCGGCAGCCAGCGGCGAGCGGCTGATGGTATCGCCCAGGCCGTGGTAGGCCGGTGCCGGCCAGCGGTACTGGTGCAGTTTGCCCCACTGCCAGGCGCGGCGGTCGGCACCCAGTTGCGCAGTGCCGGCATCCACTGCGCCAGCCAGGCTGCGGGCCAGGATGGCCGGCTTGTCTTCCTTCTGCGGGGTGCTGCGGTCATCCCAGAACGGGCTGTCGTCGCGGCCCAGCAGGTGGTCTGCCTGTGCCGAGAACGACAACCGCGCATTGCTGACGAAGGCCTGCCAGGCCGGGCCGGATTCCGGGCCCAGGTCGTCGAGGAAGGTTTGCCGGGCCACTTCCTGGAGGAACAGTTCGTACAATGCGGCATCGCTCGATACCGGGCTCAGGCGGCCATCGAAGGCCTTGAGCCGGGCCAGCGCGTCCCGCGCCTTGTCGCGCTGTGCAGCGGGCAGGGCGTCGATGGCCTGCTTGAGTGGCTGGGCCATGCCGGGGGCGTCGAACATCTGCTTGAGCTTGTCGGCCAGCAGGGTGGTCTGGTCGTTCTGCAGGGCCATCAGGCTGCGGCTGTCGTGACGGCCATTGCCGGCCAGCTGGGCCAGACGTTCGGCGCGTTCGGGGTAGTACCAGGTGCTGGACAGCTGCATGCCATAGCCACGCGGCAGGCTGCGCTGGTTGGCGTGGCCGATCCAGCCGGCGGGCGGGTCCTGGTCGTAAGGGTGCAGCATCGGGTCGGCATAGCCGTCCCAGTCGTAGCGCCCGTCCCAGCCCGGCGAGGGCAGCAGGCCCTGGCCTTCGCGGCGGTTGGGGTAGCGCCCACTGACTTGCCAGCCGATGTGCTCGGGTTCGGCAAAGATGAAGTTGAGGGCGGCGGCGGTCACTTCACGGGTACTGTCGAAGGCACGCTCCACGCTCTTGGCCCGGGTCAGGTCGAACAGTGCATCCAGGCTGCGGTCGCCCTTGAACTGAGGCAGGTTCAGCGCCAGGCCGAGGCTGGCATTGCCTGGCTGGGCCAACAGGGTGCCGTGGCGGGTGTCGTACATCACCTCGCGCAGTGGGCGCTGGCCGCGGACGAAGAAGGTTTCGCTACGGGCGCGGGCCGGCAGCCATTTGCCGTCGGCCAGGTAGCTCAGCTGGCTGCCCTGCTGGCGCAGTTGCTCCAGGTACAGGTCCTGGTTGTCGGCCATGACCGCGCTGCTGCTCCAGGCCAGCTTGCCGTTGTAGCCGGCCAGCACGATCGGCAGGCCGGGCAACGACAGGCCGGCGACCTGGTACTTGCCGGTGTGGATCTGCACCGGGCTCAGGGCCCAGGCAGCTCGGCTGTCGCTGGCCAGCAGGCTCTTGCCGCTGTGGCTGCGCTGCGGCGCCAGGGCCAGGTTGGCCGAGCCAGGGCTGCCCAGAAGGTCGAGGTCGGCGAGCTTCTGGCTGGCAGCCGCCAGGGCCGGCAGGCCCGGTAACTGGCTGGCCAGGTTCAGGCCCTTGAGCTTGTCCACTTCGGCTTCGGCCAACGGCTCGTCCGGGGCGCCGGGCAGCAGCCAGGCCAGTTTGTCGCTGCCGGCTTTCTGCGCCAGGGCCAGGGCGCTCAGTTCTTCCTGCAGGTTCACCGACTGGCTGAAGGCGTACAGGCTGAAGATCAGGGCCGAGTCTTCGGGCTTCCAGTACTCGGGGCGGTAGCCACTGCTGGCCAGGCCGGCGGGCAGCTTGTCGCGGTAGCGGAACAGGTAGGCGTTGACCCCGCGTGCATACACTTCGAAGAAGCGCTTGAGCCGTGGCGAGGCATCGGCGTACTGCTGGGCGGCGCTCTGCTTGAGGTTGGCCGCGCGCATCAGGCGGTCGATGTCCAGCGCGTCGCTGCCGGCCAGCTCGGCCAGCCGGCCCTGGGCCAGCAGGCGCATGGCGACCATCTGCTCGATGCGGTCGCCGGCGTGCACATAGCCCAGGCTGAACAGGGCGTCATGGAAGCTGCTGCTTTCGATCAGTGGCGCGCCCATGGCGTTGCGCCGTACCGAGACGTTCTGCGCCAGGCCCTTGAGCGGCTGCACGCCGCTGGTCGGTGGCACGCTGTCCTGGTAGCCGCCCGTCTGGCAGCCGGCCAGCCCGAGCATGCCGAGCAGCGTGGCAGCGGTTGCGAACCGCGGGCGGAAGGGAGGAAAGGCGGGGGCGGCCATGACAAGGGCTCCTGCAAGGCGTGGCGGTTTTGGAAAGGCGCTAAGGTAGTTAGCGCGCAGGCGCCGTGCAAGGTCCCTGGGCGCTTTATTTTTTGTGCTTGGCGTGGGGTGTGTGGCGCCTGTGGGATCGAGCGCCGCCCGCACGGCGCATCGCGAGCGAAGCTCGCTCCTACATTTGTTTCGGGCCAATTATTCCTGTGGGATTTGCGCGCGAACGCCTTGGCGCATGGCTCGATATCGCGTCGTACAAACAAGGCGGTCGCGTGCGCTGGCACAGGCGATACTGGCCCGAAACAGATGTAGGAGCGAGCTTCGCTCGCGATGCGCCGCGCGGGCGGCGCTCGATTTACGCACCCTCTCAAAACTCAAGACAGGCACTCAAACCTTGAAATGCTCGGCCACGGCGTCGGAAAAGTGCGTGCAGTTGATGCGCGCATGGCGTTGATAGTCACGGCTGACGGCGAAGGCCGAGCCTGGCATCAATAGCACCTTGTGCTGTTCCAGGCGATGCATGAAGGGCTGCAGGTCGGCCAGTTCGGGGTGGTAGACCCACAGGAACATGCCGCCTTGCGGCGTTATGTCGAACTGCCAGCCACGTTCCCTTAACAACCGTTGGGTCTGCGCCTGCTGGCGGATCAGGCGCTGCTGCAGGTCTTGCATGTGCCGGGCATAGGTGCCGTCGGACAGGATGGTGTTGACGAAGCGTTCGCAAAACGCCGGCACCGCCACGCAGGTCAGCAGTTTCAGGCGTGTCAGCGGCTCTATCAGGTCGGTCGAGCAGGCGATGTAGCCCACGCGCAATGAAGCGGACAGGCATTTGGAGAAGCTGCCGATGTAGATGACCCGCTCAAGGTTGTCCAGTTCGGCAAAGGTCTGGCGCACGCCCGGGCTGAAGTCGCCGTAGACATCATCCTCGACCACGAAGAAGTCGTGTTCCACCGCCAGACGCAAGATGCTGAAGGCATTGTGCGGGCTGATATTGCCGCCGGTCGGGTTGTGGAAGGTGCTGTTGCAGAAGAACGCCTTGACCTTGTGCCTGGCCAGGTGCTCTTTCATGTCTTCCACGTTCGGTCCGTCCTGGGTTCGCCGCACCCCGACCACGTGGCCACCGGCCAACTGGATCAGCTTGATCAGGTTGCCATTGCCGGGCTCGTCGACGAACACGTGATCGCCTGGCTTGATCAGCAACCGCGCCACCAGGTCCAGCGCTTGCGTGGCGCCCAGAGTGGTCAGCAACTGGCCTGGCTGGGCATCGACACGGGTCAGGCGTTTCAAGTGCACGCACAGCTGTTTGCGCATGGGCAGGTAGCCCTGGATGTCGCCATATTCCGCCAGCGAACTCTGCTCCAGCCGCGCGGTGCGCCGAATCGCCTTGGCCAGCAGCTCGGTGTCACGCCAGGCGGGTGGCAGCCAGCCGCTGCCCAGTTTGGTGTAGTGCTGGCCCCCCTGCAGCAGCCTGAACAATGGGTCGCCGGCCATGCCTGTGGGCGCATCCACCGTGCCGGTTTGCCGTGTATGGCTGGCGACGAAGTAGCCGCGGCCAGGAATGGCGGTCAACACACCTTCGCTGACCAGCCGGGCATAGCTGGAGACGACATCGTGGTAACTGCAGTTGACCGCCGCCTTCAGCTTGCGGATGGACGGCATGCGCTGCCCAGGCAGCCATTCGCCGGCTTCAAGGCGCTGTTTCAACTGGTCATGAAGGCTATGCGGGCGCATGTCGGGTCCTGCAACTGTTAGAAAAAATAGCCTAACAGTTAACCGGAAAGCGCGTCGACTGTTCGCATTTCAGAGCGCGGCAGATGCGACCATGCAGCTGTCGGCACTTTTCGCGATGTCGAAATCACCCCGTCCACCTACCGTGAGCACACGCTATGTCGAGCACACTACCGCGGCGCACTTATCTGTTTTTCACCGCGCAATCGATCAATCTGACGACTGCGGTCATGTCCGTGACCATGGCGGCCATTGTCGGGGCGGCACTGGCACCTGCCGCCACGTGGTCCACGGTGCCTTACGGTTTTCAGTTTCTCTGCATGATGCTGGCTACCTACCCGGTCTCCGGGCTGATGAGCCGTATCGGCCGCAAGCGGGCGTTCATGCTGGGCTCGATACCTTTGGCGGTGTCCGGCATCACCGGCTATCTGGCCGTGCTGTACCAGCACTTCCCGACGCTGGTGGTCAGTCATTCGGCATTGGGCATCTACATTGCGTTTGCCAACTTCAACCGCTTCGCGGCCACCGACAATCTGGCCCAGAACCTGAAGCCAAGAGCGCTTTCGCTGGTCGTGGCAGGTGGGGTGATCGCTGCCGTGGTCGGGCCGGCGCTCACCGAATGGCTGCGCGACCTTGGCGGGTATCCGTTGTTTTCGCTGTGTTACGCCGCCTTTGTCGGCCTGGCGGTGATGTCCTTACTCATTGCGGTTTGCCTGCCCGACGACAGCGGTATCGCCGATACCGACCGTGCAGCGAAACCGGCTGGTACAGCCGCTGAGCCGCTGAGCCCGGTGGTCGCCTTGGCCATGGCAGTGGCCGCGCTGGGCTACGGAATCATGAATTTGCTGATGATCCAGGCGTCGATGCACATGAAACACATGCATGAGGACTTTTCCGACGTTCGCCTGGCGATTCAATGGCATGTGATTGCCATGTTCGCCCCGTCGTTCTTCACTGGCGCCATCATCCACAAGCTCGGGATCAGGGCCACCATCTGTCTAGGCCTGGGCCTGTTGATCGGTTGCACGGCCATGAACCTGTGGTCGCACAGCTACGCGATGATGACCTTGGCGCTGATAGCCCTCGGCCTGGGCTGGAACCTGACCTACGTGGGTGGGGGGGCGCTGTTGGCGCAAACGCTGCAAAACAGCCCGGCTGCGATGCAGATGCAGGGGAAAAACGATCTGGCCATTGCGGTGTTCGCGACCATTGGCGCATTCAGCCCGTCGCTGTTGCTGGGCTCGGTCGGCTGGGACGGCACCAATGCCATTTGCATGGCCCTGTGCATCGTGCTGCTCATGGCCACCGCCGGGGTGCTGCAGCGCAAGGTAGCCGGGCCTGCAAGGGCCAGCTAGGCAGGAAGGCCCCGACTACCCACAGCGCGGCCCGCAGCAGGGACGCGCAAGTGCTGTTCAGGTCAGGCGCCGTGGCACTTCTTGAACTTTTTCTGGCTACCGCACGGGCAAGGGTCGTTACGGCCAACGTCTTTCAGGGCGTTGCGTACCGGCTCCTGGTGGCCGTGGTTGCAGTGCGGGCCGTGTACATGGCCATGATCGTGGTGGTGATCATGATCGTGGTTGCAGTCAGGGCCATGAACGTGGGGTTGTTGGGACATTGCAGGGTTACTCCGGGTTGTAATCGCCGGGGATTATCTCACCACTGCGCGACAAGTGCAGGTCCCGATGGATGAGCAACCCGGTCGCCAGCTCGCCCTGCAGGTTGTAATGCAACGGTTGCTCGCTTTTCAGCAGCTTGGCCAGCGGTTTCAGGTGCTGCCACAGGTTGGTCCGCGCGGTGATCTTGAAGGTGCGCCGGGCATGCCCGCCGACACTGCGCCACAGGCTGGTTTCATCCTGCACCAGCAACAGGTCGTTGAGGCGTATGGCATACGACAGGTTGCGGATGAACAGGCGGCTGTCATTGGGGTTGTCGACCCGCAGGTGTAGCACGAACTCCTGCTCCAGCAACCTGGCCTTGACTGTCTCCACCTTGACCAGGTGCACCTCGGGCTCGCGCCAGTCATCACCGCCCCAGCTGGCGCAGCCCGCCAGCAGTGCCAGCCATGCCATCAGGGCGGCGAACAGCAGCGGGCGGGGGCGGGCGATCATGTTCAGCTACCCACGTAACTGGCGCAGCATTTCTTGAACTTCTGGCCGCTGGCGCAGGGGCAGGGGTCGTTGCGCCCGGCCTTGAGCCCGACCGTGGGGTCGATGAAGTACCAGCGCCCGGCATGCTGGACGAATGCCGAGCGCTCGCGGTGCTGATGGTCGCCCTCCTGGTCGTGCCAGCGAGCGGTAAAGGTGACGAAACCGTGCTCCGGCTGGCCGCCCAGCACTTCTGCGCTTTCCACCTCCAGGCCCAGCCAGGTGCTCTGGGCACTCCAGGCGGCCATGGCGGCGCGGTCCAGGCCGGCTTGCTGGGCCGGCAGGGTGGTGGCCACCAGGTAGTCGACCAGGCCCAGCACGTAGGCACTGTAGCGCGAGCGCATCAGGGCCTGGGCATCCGGTGCCGGGGTGCCGGCATGGTAATGCCCGCAGCAGGCTTCGAGCAGGTTGCCACTGCCACAAGGGCAGACCGAGACACTCATCATCACCACCAGTACTTGCCGAAGTTTTCAGGGTTGGCCCAGAACTTGGCGTTGAGCCAGTCCGGTACCTGTTTGTAGTCATGTAGATCATAGGTGAACAGGCTCAATACCTGCTGGTCACGGCGGAATTTCTCGCTGGCCGACAGGGCCAGGGCAAAGAAATCGGTGTCTTGCCAGCCACAGGCGGCCAGGTCGGTCAGCACCGCGACCCGGCTGGCATTGAGGTTGCGAATGCCACCGAGCAGTTCCAGGCCGGTGCGTTTGGGCAGGTGCTCCAGGCAGTCCACCAGTACCGCCAGGTCAAAGCGCTGGGCTGCCAGTTCGGCCGGTAGCGGGCCTGGGGCGGCAGTGGCGATGGTTACCTGTGGGTGCGCCTGGGCGAAAGCGTCCAGCGCCGGGAAGCGCGTGCCTACCAGCAGCAGGCGTTGCGGGGTGAAGCGCTCCAGCAGGGCCGCCAGGGCCTGCTGCGGGGTGCGCTGGGAAAAACCGTCGGTCATTGGCAATCCTCGTTGAAGTCGTCCAAGACTAGCGGGCCGCAGCGTGCGGGCAAAGAGGCATGTGACCGTGTCGTGGCTTATTGGTGGCAGGGATCAAATGCTCGGTCTTTACTCCCAGAGATCGGCCTTATGCCGATTCCCCCTAGGAGAAGCAATGAAATGAGCATAGTACGCACAGCGATACCCCTGGTCCTGCTCACCAGTGTGTTGACTGGTTGTGCAGGTTTGCAAAAGACCGACTGGCCGAAATGTGCTGCCGTCGGGGGTGTAGGCGGCGCTGCCCTGGGCGCCATCGAGAGTTCCAGCTGGGCTGGCTGGGGCGCGTTGCTGGGCGGTGGCCTGGCGGCGGGCTATTGCTGGGCCCATGGCGATGGCGACGAGGATGGCGACGGCGTGCCGGACAGCCGTGACAAGTGCCCTGGCACCCCGCGTGGTGTGCAGGTGGATGCCAACGGTTGCCCGCCGCAGCCGGCTGCGGTGGTGGAGGAAGTGGTGGTGCAGAAGGAAGAAGTCATCGTCATCCGCGATGTGCACTTCGAGTTTGACTCTGCGCGCCTGACCGCCAGCGACAAGGAGCGCCTGAACACCATTGCCACGCGCCTGAAGCAGGAAGCGCCGTCTGCCCGCCTGAGCGTCAGCGGCCATACCGACAGCGTCGGCTCCGACAGCTACAACCAGAAACTGTCCGAGCGCCGTGCCCACTCGGTGACCGATTACCTGGTCGAGAGCGGTGTGCCGCGCAGCAGCTTCGTGTCGGTGGTCGGTGCCGGTGAAACCCAGCCGGTGGCCGACAACGCCACGGCCGACGGGCGTGCCATGAACCGCCGTACCGAGATCAAGATCCAGCGGTAGAACGGCGTGCGCCCGTGCCTTGAGCAGTGGCACGGGCGTGCCTTGACGGCGGTCAGCCGTTAGTGGCCAATGACACAGGAGCATTCAGCATGAGTGTGACGTCGAAGGCGGCGCTGCCGCTGTTGGTGGCTGCCAGCCTGCTCACGGGCTGCGCCACCCACAGCGATGGCAGCGCGCCCCTCAACCAAAGGACCTGGCCCATCTGCAGCCTGCTCGGCGGCCTGGTCGGTGGTGGCCTGGGGGCCATCGAAAGTTCAAGCTGGGCGGCCGGCGGCGGTGCCCTTGGTGCCATTGCCGGGGGCCTGATCTGTTACGCCCAGGATGGTGACGAAGATGGCGACGGCATTTTCGACCGCCGCGATCGTTGCCCCGATACCCCTGCCAACACTACGGTCGACCACATGGGTTGCCCGTTGAAAGTGTACCCCGCATCGCCGCCTGCCACTGAACCTGAACCCTCGCCAGAGGTGATCATCCTGGATGACAACGGCGCAGTGATGTTCGCCTTCGACTCCGCCGAGCTGACCCCGGCGGCCCAACAGCGCCTGCAGGGCCTGGTGGCGAAACTCGATTCACCGACGGTGACCAAGGTCAGCGTGATCGGGCATACCGACAACGTAGGCTCCGACAGCTATAACCAGGCGCTTTCCGAGCGCCGCGCCGGCAGCGTGGCCGAGTACTTGATCGGCCAGGGGCTGGCGCCGGGCAAGGTCACCAGTCAGGGGCGCGGCGAGAGTGAACCGCTTACCGACAACGAAAGCGAGGAGGGCCGCGCCCGCAACCGACGGGTGGAGCTGCACCTCAACTGAGCGGTGCTGGCGCCTGCCTTGGCATTGCAGTTAATGTTGGTCGCACGGCCCGCTCGAACGGGCCGTCTCGACATAACAACAATCCATGGGGGCGGGGTATGAAGTTCATCCTGGGCCTGGGCAAGGTCCTGACAGTCGCTTTCTGGGGTGTGGTGTTGTTCAATCAGTTGATGCCACAACCTTTGCCCTTCAACCTGCTGATCAACGCCGCGGGCATCGCCTTGCTGGGCCTGCACCTGCTCGAAGTGCTGTTCTTCAATGGCAGCTTGCGCGGGCGCAGCCACCGCTGGTTCGATCGTCTGCAGATCCTGTTGACGGGTATCTTCCATGTCATGTCCATTCCCCGTGCGCAGGAGGCGCCGCGAAATGCGTAATCTGATGTTGCTGGCCATGTTGGCCGCTCCCCTGGCCCAGGCCGAAAGCCTGGTGGTCGCTGCCAACTCCATGCTGCGCCTGCCCGACAAGTCGGCCAGCGTGCACCTTGCGCACCTGCGTGTCGCTGACGCCGCAACCCTGCTGCTGCCTGCCTCGCTCGCGGAACTGAAGGTCGACCAGCTGGAACTGGGGCGCGATGCGCGTATCGCCATTGCACCGTCCGATAGCCCGTTGCTGATCGAGGCGCGCAGCGCGCGGCTGGGTGAGGGCAGCGAATTCAGTGCGCCGGGGGCGGCGGGCACCTACCAGCGGGGAGCCCGGTCGGGTCGCAGCCTGGACCTGAAACTGGCTGAAGTGGATGCCGAGCGGCTGGCGATCGATGCCCGTGGCGGTGCCGGTGCGCCGGGTTACGTGGGGCTCGATGGCGCCAACGGCCAGGCCGGTGGCTGCACCTGGGGCCAGGCCAGCCGCGGTGCCAATGGCGATGACGGCGGCAACGGGCACGATGGCGCGCCGGGTGGGCGCATCCGCCTGAGCGTGCCGCAGGGCTTCCCGCAGGAGCGCATCGTGGTGCGCCTGGACGGTGGTGCACCGGGCAAGGCCGGGGCTGCTGGCAAGGCCGGTAAAGGCGGGGCGAGCAAGGGCTGCCTGGTGTACCGCACCGACGCCGGTGCCAATGGCCGCCCGGGGCAGCCGGGCCAGCCCGGGTTGGCGGGGGCAGCGGGCGAACTGATCCTGCAGCGCCTGTGAAACCTGTACTGGCCCTATCGCCGGCAAGCCATGGGTAGTACCTGTGGGAGCTGGCTTGCCGGCGATAGGGCCGGTGCAGGCAGCATCAGATCATCAGGCGCGAACTGGCCACTGCGACCACGGCCAGGCCCAGCAGCAGGTTGATCCCGACCATCCGCCGAATCCGCCCCAGCACTGCCGCACCCGCCGGCCAGTCCTCGGCCTGCACCGCCGCCTTCAGTTCCGGCAACAGCAATGCCTGGATGCGCATGAACAGGGCAAACATGGCGATGCCCCCACCGATCATCACCTGCACATACTTCGGTGCAGTCTCGAAGCCGCTGAAGCGCATGTGCAACATGCCGATACCACTTATCGCCAAAATCGCCACGGCCAGCCAGACCCAGCCGAAGAAGCGTCGGAAAACTTCCACCCACAAGCGCAGCCGGGCAGGCCCTTCAAGGGCTGCAACCGTTGCCGGGCGCAGCACCAGCCAGGCGAAGAACATGCCGCCGACCCACACCAGGGCGGCCAGTACATGCAGTGTGTAGGGCAGGGCAAAGGCAAGCATCCGGATCTCCATGCGGCATAAAGGGCAATAGCGGGGTATGATAGCCGCCCCATGCGAAACACTGAAAATATATCCAGCCCTCCGGGCGCCTGCAGACCATGATCAGCAACGAACTCAAAGCCACCATCCAGGGCGCCTATACGCGTTTTCTCGAAGCCAAGAGCCTCAAGCCACGCTATGGCCAGCGTCTGATGATCGCCGAAGTGGCCAAGGTGCTCGGCGACATCGCCTGTGACGAAGAAGGCCGCCGTGCTGGCGAGCCTGCCGTGGTGGCAGTGGAGGCAGGCACCGGTACCGGCAAGACGGTAGCCTACAGCCTGGCTGCCATTCCGGCCGCCAAGGCTGCCGGCAAGCGCCTGGTGATCGCCACCGCCACCGTGGCGCTGCAGGAGCAGATCGTCTTCAAGGACCTGCCCGACCTGATGCGTAGCAGCGGGCTGAACTTCAGCTTCGCCCTGGCCAAGGGCCGTGGCCGTTACCTGTGCCTGTCCAAGCTCGACATCCTGCTGCAGGAGGGCCACGCCCAGTCGGCCACCGCCCAGCTGTTCGAGGAAGAAGGCTTCCGCATCGAAGTCGACGAGCGCAGCCAGAAACTGTTCAACAGCATGATCGAGAAGCTTGCCGGCAACCGCTGGGACGGTGACCGCGACAGCTGGCCCGAAGCCCTGGAAGACCAGGACTGGGCGCGCCTGACCACCGACCACAGCCAGTGCACCGGCCGTCATTGCCCGAACTTCCAGCAGTGCGTGTTCTACAAGGCCCGCGAAGGCATGGGCAAGGTCGACGTGATCGTCACCAACCACGACATGGTGCTGGCCGACCTGGCCCTGGGCGGCGGTGCGGTATTGCCCGACCCGCGCGACACCATGTACGTGTTCGACGAAGGCCACCACCTGCCAGACAAGGCCATCGGCCATTTCGCCCACTATTCGCGCCTGCGCTCCACTGCCGACTGGCTGGAGCAGACCGCCAAGAATCTTACCAAGCTGCTGGCCCAGCACCCGCTGCCCGGTGACCTGGGCAAGTACATCGAGCAGGTGCCAGAGCTTGCGCGGGAAGTGCGCACGCAGCAGCAGTTCATGTTCACCCTGTGCGAGCAGGTTGCCGACTTCCGCCCCAGCGAGGACAACGAAGGCCGTGAGCGCCCCCGCTACCGCTTCGAAGGCGGCGTGGTGCCGGAGCAGATCCGCGAAGTGGGCATCGAGCTGAAAAAGGGCTTTGCCCGCCTCAACGACCTGTTCACCCGCCTGGCCGACCTGCTCAAGGAAGGCATGGACGGCGAGGTCAGCATCGGCATCGCCAGCCACCAGGCCGAGGAGTGGTACCCGCTGTTCGGTAGCCTGGTCACCCGCGCCCAGGGCAACTGGGAGCTGTGGACGGCCTTTACCGCCGAAGACCCGGAAGACAGCCCGCCCATGGCCCGCTGGCTGACCCTGGCCGAGAGCGGTGCGCTGTTCGACATCGAAGTCAACGCCAGCCCCATCCTGGCCGCCGAAATGCTTCGCCGCAGCCTGTGGAGCGTGGCCCATGGCGCGCTGGTGACGTCGGCGACGCTGACCGCGCTGGGCAAGTTCGACCGCTTCCGCATGCGCTCGGGGTTACCGCGTGACGCGGTTACCTGCGTGGTGCCCAGCCCGTTCGTGCATGGCGATGCCGGCCTGCTACGGGTCCCCGACCTCAAGGCCGACCCGCGCGATGCGGCGGCGCATACCGCGGCGATCATCCGCGAGCTGCCGAACATCGTCGAGGACGCCCGCGGCGCGCTGGTGCTGTTCTCCTCGCGCAAGCAGATGCAGGACGTGTTCGATGGCCTGGACCGTGACTGGCGCAAGCTGGTGCTGATCCAGGGCAACCTGTCCAAGCAGGAAACCCTGAACAAGCACAAGGCGCGGGTCGACGATGGCCAGCACAGCGTACTGTTCGGCCTGGCCAGCTTTGCCGAGGGTGTCGACCTGCCGGGCGCCTACTGCGAACACGTGGTAATCGCCAAGATTCCCTTTGCCGTGCCCGACGACCCGGTCGAAGCGGCGCTGGCGGAGTGGATCGAGGCCCGTGGCGGCAACCCGTTCATGGAAATTGCCGTGCCTGACGCTTCGCTGCGGTTGATCCAGGCCTGCGGCCGCCTGCTGCGAACCGAACAGGATCGCGGTGTCATCACCTTGCTTGACCGGCGCCTGGTCACCCAGCGCTACGGCAAGGCTATTCTCAATGCGCTGCCGCCGTTCCGGCGGGAAATTTCCTGACCGCCGGAGCACTTGCTCCGGCGCGTTGTCCATTACTCAGTCTTGGGCCATGAGGGCCCTGAAGGAGAGCCCCAGCCTTATGGTCCGCCGCACCCTGCCCGCCGTTTTCGCCCTGTTGTTCAGCTCGCCCTTGCTGGCTGGGCAGCAGACGCTGTTCAGCTTCGTGCGCCCGGCCTCGGTGGTCAATGTGGCGACCGAGGATGCCGGCATGCCGCAGTACAACGCGGAGCAGACGGCCGAAGGCGAGGTGTTGCGGCGCGTGGTGTTCAACCCGGCCCAGCGGCCGACCCTGCGCCTGAGCCCGCAAAGCGGTGTGTGGGACTGGTCCAGCGGGCAATTCCTGACGTTGCGCCTGCAAAGCGCGATGGATTGGGCGCTGACCGTGGATGTCATGGTGCAGGGCAGTGATGGCCGCACGTTGACCAGCCGCATCGACCTGCCTGCCGGTCCTGCACAAACCGTGATGGTGCCGCTGACGGCCAGCTCGCCGCTGAGCCAGGGCATGCGCGCCGGCCCGCCCATGCCCTGGAGCCATGGCGGCCAGCGCCTGCTGCTGACCAGCAGCACCGGCGCGGTCGACCTCAAGCAGGTGGCCTCGGTCAGCCTGAGCATCCCCAACCCCAAGGTGGCGCAGAACCTGCTGATCGAACGGGTGGGCATCCAGGATGACGACCAGGCCTACAAGGCGGCCTACCACGAGCTGATCGATGCCTATGGCCAGTCCACCCGCGGCCATTGGCCAGAGAAGGTTGCCAATGACGAGCAGCTCAAGGCGGCCGATGTGCGCGAGCAGCAACAGCTCAAAGGCTGGCTGGCAGAGCGTGGCAAGCAGCAACTGGACGCGTACGGTGGCCTGCTGGCGGGACCAGCGTTCGAGGCCAAAGGCTTCTTCCGCACGGAAAAACGTGACGGCCGCTGGTACCTGGTAACACCCGAGGGGCACCCGTTCTATTCCCTGGGGGTGAATGCCGTGGCCGCGGATGGCGGGCGAACCTACGTTGCCGGGCGTGAGGGGATGTTCAAGGCGTTGCCGGGCGAGGGCGATGCACTGGCCGCATTCTATGGCGAGGGCAACAACGACGACGGCAACGCTTCGTCGCAAGGGCGCAACTTCAAACAGGGGCGCTGGTTCGATTTCTATGCCGCCAACCTGCAGCGCACCTATGGCAAACCCTGCCCGCCCGCGGCAGAGGGGCAGCCGGCCAACTGCCCGCCGTTGGCGCTGGATGCCGCCCGCTGGCAGGCGCATGCACTCGACCGCCTGCAGGCCTGGGGTTTCAACACGGTCGGCAACTGGAGCGAGCCGGCCCTGGGCCAGGCCAAGCGCATGCCGTACACCTTGCCGCTGTCGATCGTGGGGGATTACGCCAGCATCAGCACCGGTATGGACTGGTGGGGCAGCATGCCCGACCCGTTCGACCCGCGTTTTGCCATGGCCACCGAGCGCGCCGTGGCCATTGCCGCCCGCGATCACCGTGACGACCCCTGGCTGATCGGTTATTTCGCCGACAACGAACTGGCCTGGGCCGCCCCCGGTAGCGACCCCAAGGCGCGTTACGGCCTGGCCTATGGAACCTTGCGCCTGACCACCGACGTGCCGGCCAAGCGCGCCTTCCTCAAGCAGTTGCGCGACAAGTACCGCAACCAGGAAGGGCTGTCCAAGGCCTGGGGCATCGAGCTGACCGCCTGGGAGCTGATGGAGGACCCGGGCTTCGAGGCACCGTTGCCCGACCCGGAGCACCCGGAAATCGAGCGTGACTACCAGCACTTCCAGCAGGTGTTTGCAGAAACCTACTTCAGGACCATTGCCGACTCGTTGAAGTGGCATGCGCCCAATCACCTGTTGCTGGGGGGGCGCTATGCCGTCAGCACGCCTGAGGCGGTCAAGGCCTGTGCCGAGTTCTGCGATGTGCTCAGCTTCAACTTCTATACCCTCAAGCCGCAGGATGGCTACGACTTCGCCAGCCTGGCCGAGCTGGACAAGCCGGTGTTGGTGTCCGAGTTCCAGTTCGGCTCGCGCGATCGCGGGCCGTTCTGGCCGGGGCCGCTGGAATTGGCGCGTGAAGAAGACCGCGGCCCGGCCTACGGCAACTTCCTCAAGGCGGCCCTGGCGCAGCCGATGATCGTTGGCGCGCACTGGTTCCAGTACCTCGACCAGCCGGCCAGCGGGCGCCTGCTCGATGGCGAGAACGGCCACCTGGGGTTGGTGGCGATCACCGATATGCCTTACCCCGGGTTTGTCGATGCCGTGCGCAAGAGCAACTTGCAGGCAATGAGCCAGCTACGTACTCAGTTGGAAAAACCGACTCCCTGACTAGTGCAAATGGATGTGGGAGCGGGCGTGCCCGCGAATCAGGCGACCGGGTGGATGGCACCGGCTATGCCGGTGTTCGCGGGCACGCCCGCTCCCACATTAAGTCCAGCCTGGCTACCGTTCATCGTAACCACCCAGCCCAAGCCAGTTTGCAAAACGCCAAACTACTGAAACAATGCACACCATTTTCGGAATTGGTCGTACGGAGAACAGCGGGTGCAGATCCAGGGTCACTATGAGCTGAAGTTCGAAGCAGTGCGCGAAGCCTTTGCCGCGCTGTTCGATGATCCCCAGGAGCGTGGCGCCGCGCTGTGCATCCAGGTCGGTGGCGAAACCGTGGTCGACCTGTGGGCCGGCAGTGCCGACAAGGATGGCCAGCAGGCCTGGCACAGCGACACCATCGCCAACCTGTTCTCCTGCACCAAGACCTTCACCGCCGTCACCGCCCTGCAACTGGTCGGCGAAGGCAAGCTGGCCCTCGATGCCCCGGTAGCCAACTATTGGCCCGAGTTCGCCCAGGCCGGTAAACAGGCGATCACCCTGCGCCAGTTGCTCAGCCACCGTGCCGGCTTGCCGGCCATCCGTGAGCTGCTGCCGGCCGAAGCGCTGTATGACTGGCAGGCCATGGTCGATGCGCTGGCTGCCGAAACGCCCTGGTGGACACCCGGCACCGAGCACGGCTATGCCGCCATCACCTACGGCTGGCTGATCGGCGAGCTGATCCGCCGTGCCGATGGCCGTGGCCCCGGCGACTCGATCGTCGCCCGTACCGCGAGGCCGTTGGGGCTGGATTTTCATGTCGGCCTGGCGGACGACGAGTTCCATCGCGTGGCGCATATCGCCCGTGGCAAGGGCAACGCCGGGGATGCTGCGGCGCAGCGCCTGCTGCAGGTGACCATGCGCGAACCCGAGGCCCTGTCGACCCGGGCCTTCACTAATCCGCCGGCGATCCTGACCAGCACCAACAAGCCGGAATGGCGGCGCATGCAGCAGCCAGCGGCCAATGGCCATGGCAATGCGCGCAGCCTGGCGGGCTTCTATGCCGGGTTGCTGGACGGCAGCCTGCTCGAATCCGAACTTCTCGACGAACTGACCCGTGAGCACAGCCTCGGCCAGGACCGTACCTTGCTCACCCAGACCCGTTTTGGCCTGGGCTGCATGCTCGACCAGCCCGACGTGGCCAATGCCACCTTCGGCCTCGGTGCCCGCGCCTTTGGCCACCCCGGTGCCGGTGGTTCGGTCGGTTTCGCCGACCCGGAGTACGACGTGGCCTTCGGTTTCGTGGTCAATACCCTTGGCCCTTATGTGCTCATGGACCCGCGAGCCCAGAACCTGGTACGTGTCCTTGCCAGTTGCCTTTGATCGGGTAATGCGGGTATTGCCCCACCCCTTTGACTATCCTCAATGCCAACGCCTGAAGGGCGTAGACAAAATTTCTTTCTATTTCATGGTGTATCGCTGATGTCTTCACACAAAACCTTAGCACTCGCCCTGTGCCTGACCGCCGTTACCGGCTGTGCCAGTCACCCCCAGGACGGCTCGAAGGACAGCGCCTCGAGCTGGTGGCCCTTCGGTTCGGACAAGGTTGCCGAGCAGGAAGTGAAGCAAGCCGTCACTGAAAACGTGGCCAAGGCCGACGCCAAGTCCGAGAATGCCAGCCGTTGGTGGTGGCCGTTCGGCGCTGACGAGAAGCAGGCCAAGGGGCCGGTGGTACCGAAGATCGACCAGAAGGCCACCCAGGCCTGGCTGGACGAGTACGAGCCCAAGCTGCGTGAGGCGATCAAGGGCAGCAAGCTGGAGCTCGAGCGCCGCGACAATGTGCTGGCCGTAACCATTCCGGTGGACGGCTCGTACAACCCTGACCGTCCGAACATGCTGCTGCCGATGACCCTGGGCCCGATTACCCGTGTGGCCAAGACCGTCGAAGGCGATGCCAAGACCGCCGTGCTGGTGCTTGGCCATGCCGACAACAGCGGTGTCGCTGCCGCCAACCAGAAGCTCAGCCTGGAACGTGCCGCTTCGGTGTCGGCCATCTTCCGCCTCAGCGGCCTGCAGCGTGACCGCCTGACCCTCAAGGGCATGGGCTCGGAAATGCCGCGCGCCGCCAACGACAGCGCCGAAGGCCGTGCCCTGAACCGCCGCGTGGAAATGCTGCTGACCCCGCAGAACACCATGGTCGCCCTGTTGGCCAAGTACCAGCAAGCCGCCCCGGCGCGGGCCCCGATGGTGGCGGTACAGGATGTAAAAGCGCCTGCGGCCAAGGCTGCCGACAGCAAGCCTGCCGCCAAGGCTGCGGCGAAGAAGCCTGTAGCCAAAGCCAAGGCCAAGTCGCCAGCCAAGACCACGGCCAAGAAAAAAGCCGCGCCGGCCAAGCCCGTCGCCAAGAAAGCTACCGCTGACAAGAAAGTAGCTGCCAACAGCCCTGCGAAGACCAACTGATCGTCAAGGAACGCAGCAATGACCCAATCCCTGGCCGATATGCGCCGCGACTACACCCGTGATGGCCTGGCTGAAGCCCAGGCCCCGGGGGAGCCGTTCGCCCTGTTTCACCAGTGGTTCGCCGATGCGGTGAAAACCGAGCAGGTACCGGTGGAAGCCAACGCCATGACCCTGGCCACTGTCGATGGTGAAGGCCGCCCTCACTGCCGCATCTTGCTGCTGAAGGGGCTCGATGAGCGTGGTTTCACCTTCTTCACCAACTACGACAGTGCCAAGGGCCAGCAACTGCTGGTTAACCCCTTCGCCGCCATGACGTTCTTCTGGCCAGCGCTGGAGCGCCAGGTACGTATCGAAGGGCGGGTGGAAAAGGTCACGGCCCAGGAGTCGGACGCCTACTACCAGGTACGCCCGCTGGGCAGCCGCCTGGGGGCCTGGGCTTCACCGCAGAGCCAGGTGATTGCCGGCCGCGAGGAGCTGGAGGCGCTGGTCAAGGCCACCGAGGCGCGCTTCTCCGACACCCAGCCGCATTGCCCGGAGCATTGGGGGGGGTATCGTTTGCTGCCTGAACGCATCGAGTTCTGGCAGGGGCGGGCTAGCCGCCTGCACGACCGGCTGAACTACCGGCTGGTGGACGGGCAATGGCTGCGGGAGAGGCTGGCGCCCTGAGGTTCCGGGGCTGCTGCGCAGCCCATCGCGACGCAAGGCCGCTCCCACAGGTACAGCGCAGACCCAATCCGTGGGAGCGGCCTTGTGTCGCGAAAGGGCCGCAAAGCGGCCCCAGCAATTACCAAGGCTACCCCGGATACCCCGCAGCCTCCCGCTCCAACCACCCCGCCAACTGCTTGCGCCCCACCTTCTCCATCCGCGCCTGCTCCAGCCTTTGCAGCATATACGCGCGTTTTCCAGGGTCCGACCCGGCCAGCGACAACGCCAGGTCACGGTCCATCCAGCGGTGCATGCGCACATACAGCCACCAGTGGAAATACAGCCCCGCAACGGTGGTGACCACGACGATGAAGTAATCCATGGCTATCCTTGGTCTCACTTGAAAAGGCCTCGACACAGCCACGCAGGCTGTACCTCGGCTGAATGAAAACAATTTTATTGCGTTTGTACCGTGACAGCCGTCAACGTGCAGCGTCTAATGAGCACCTGACTTATGGAGACCTTACCCATGCGTAAATCCGCTTTGCTGGTGGCAACCTTTACCACCCTGTCGCTGTTGCTGGGTGGCTGTGCCTCGAGCCTGACCGGTGACAGCTACTCCCGTGATGAGGCCCGCCGCGTGCAAACCGTGCGTATGGGCACCATCGAATCCCTGCGCCCGGTCAAGATCGAAGGTACCAAGACCCCGATCGGCGGTGGTGCTGGCGCCATCGTCGGTGGCGTGGCCGGCAGCGCCGTGGGCGGTGGTCGTGGCAGCATCGTCGCCGCCGTGATCGGTGCCGTTGCTGGTGGCCTGGCGGGTTCTGCCGCCGAAGAAGGCCTGACTCGCACCCAGGGTGTCGAAATCACCGTGCGTGAGGACGATGGCAGCATGCGTGCCTATGTGCAGGCTGTGCAGCAGAACGAGATCTTCCGCGTTGGCGACCGCGTGCGCATCATGACCGTCGACGGTACCAGCCGCGTCTCGCACTGACCGTAGCGCAATAAAACAAAACCCCGACATGGCGCTCGCCAGTCGGGGTTTTTTCATGCTGTGGCCAAGTCAGTCGATGCTGGGCTTGCGGCTGGCCATGGCGGTTACCGCATAGCCGATCACGGCGGCGAAGAACGAACCGGTGAGAATACCCATGCGGTCCATCCCGGCGAAATCACTGCTGCCCGGCACAAAGGCGAGTGAGCCAACGAACAGGCTCATGGTGAAGCCGATACCGCAGAGTATCGCCACACCCAGCAATTGCCCCCAACTGGCGCCGACAGGCAGTGCGGCCAGGCGCAGTTTGACCGCAATCCAGGTCAGGCCGAAGACACCTATGGTCTTGCCCAGCAGCAGCCCGACGGCGATGCCCAGCGGCACCGGGTGGGTGAAGCTTTCTACGGTCATGCCTGCGAGCGATACACCGGCATTGGCGAAAGCGAACAGCGGCAGGATGGCGTAGGCGACCCACGGATGCAGGGCGTGTTCCAGGGCGAGCGACGGCGAGCGCTCGGCATGGCGTGTGCGCAGCGGGATGCACAGCGCCAGGGCAACGCCAGCGAGGGTGGCATGCACGCCGCTCTTGAGCACGCAGACCCACAGGATCAGGCCAACGACCATGTACGGCCCAAGCTTGACCACGCCAAGCCGGTTCATGGCCACCAGCACGACCAGGCAGGTGGCGGCCAGCAGCAGTGACACGCTCGACAGGGTACCCGAGTAGAACAGGGCAATGACGATGATCGCACCCAGGTCGTCGATGATCGCCAGGGTCATCAGGAACAGTTTCAGTGACACCGGCACGCGCTTGCCCAGCAGGGCCAGCACACCGAGGGCGAAGGCGATGTCAGTGGCGGTCGGGATCGCCCAGCCGGCCACGGCCGCGGGGTTGTCACGGTTGATGAACCAGTAGATCAGTGCCGGTATCACCATGCCGCCCACTGCGGCGGTGGCAGGCAGGATTACCTGGGAGGGCTTGGACAGGTGGCCGTCGACCACTTCGCGCTTGACCTCCAGGCCGATGAGCAGGAAGAACAGGGCCATCAGGCCGTCGTTGATCCACAGCAGCAACGGTTTGGCGATGTGCAGTGCGCCGACCTGGACGGCGACGGGAACGTCGAGCAGGCCGCTGTACAGGTACGACAGCGGTGAATTGTTGATGACCAGGGCCAGGATGGCCGCAGCAATCAGTAGCAGGCCGCTGGCGGCTTCGAGCTGGATGAAACGGGTTAACAGGCTACGCACGGGCTATAGGCTCTCCATGAGCAGTTTACGATTGGAGCGGGCTTACACCCTAGCCTGTGACGATATGCTTTAAAACAAAAACTATATTCTTTTTTGTTATATGTTGTTGCCGGCTGGGCTGAGGCAAGCCTAGATGTAGTTGGGGAAGGCTGGGGGAGGGGAAGTCTGACGTTGGTTGTGGATTTTTCTGATGCCTGTCAGGGCCCTTTCGCGGGCACGCCCGCTCCCACAGGTACTGCACGGTTTTCAAAGGCTGTGCTGTACCTGTGGGAGCGGGCGTGCCCGCGAAAGGGTCGATGCAAAATTACAGGCCGAGCATATCCCGCGCCACCGCCTCGGCAATGCGAATCCCATCGACACCGGCGGACAGGATCCCGCCCGCATACCCGGCCCCTTCACCCGCCGGGAACAGACCCTTCAGGTTCAGGCTCTGGAAGTCCTCGCCGCGGGTAATGCGCAGCGGCGACGACGTACGGGTCTCGATCCCGGTCAACACCGCATCATGCAGGTTGTAGCCCTTGATCTGCCGGTCGAACGCCGGCAGCGCTTCGCGAATGGCCTCGATGGCGAAGTCCGGCAGGCTCGGCGCCAGGTCACCCAGGGTCACGCCCGGTTTGTAGGAGGGCTCGACACTGCCCAGCGCAGTCGACGGCCGGCCGGCGACGAAGTCACCCACCAGCTGCGCCGGGGCCTGGTAGTTGCTGCCGCCCATCACGTAGGCGTGGGCTTCCAGGCGTTCCTGCAGCTCGATGCCGGCCAGCGGGCCGCCCGGGTAATCGCGCTCGGGGTCGATACCCACGACGATGCCGGAGTTGGCGTTGCGCTCGTTACGCGAGTACTGGCTCATGCCATTGGTAACCACCCGGCCCGGCTCGCTGGTGGCGGCGACCACGGTGCCGCCCGGGCACATGCAGAAGCTGTACACCGAACGGCCGTTCTTGGCGTGGTACACCAGCTTGTAGTCGGCGGCACCGAGTTTCGGGTGGCCGGCGTACTTGCCCAGGCGCGCCTTGTCGATCAGTGTTTGCGGGTGCTCGATACGGAAGCCCACCGAGAACGGCTTGGCTTCCATGTACACGCCCTTGGCGTGCAGCATGCGGAAGGTGTCGCGGGCACTGTGGCCCAGGGCCAGAACCACATGGCGCGAGTGCAGCTGTTCGCCGCTCTCCAGCACCACGCCGGTCAGCTGGCCATCCTCGATCAGCAGGTCGGTGACCTTCTGCTGGAAGCGCACTTCGGCACCGAGGGCGATCATGTCCTGACGCATCTGCTCGACCATGCCGGTGAGGCGGAAGGTACCGATGTGCGGCTTGTTGATGTACAGGATCTCGTCCGGCGCACCGGCCTTGACGAATTCTTCCAGCACTTTGCGGCCGTGGTGCTGCGGGTCCTTGATCTGGCTGTACAGCTTGCCGTCGGAGAAGGTGCCGGCGCCGCCTTCGCCGAACTGCACGTTGGACTCGGGGTTGAGCACGCTCTTGCGCCACAGGCCCCAGGTGTCCTTGGTACGCTGGCGTACTTCCTTGCCGCGCTCGAGAATGATCGGCTTGAAGCCCATCTGTGCCAGCAACAGGCCGGCGAAGATGCCGCACGGGCCGAAGCCGACCACGATCGGGCGCTCCTGCAGATCGGCCGGGGCCTTGCCGACGAACTTGTAGGTTACGTCTGGTGCCGGGCCGATGTTGCGATCGTCGGCGAACTTGCTGAGCAGCTCGGCTTCGTTGCTGGCTTCCAGGTCGATGGTGTAGATGAACAGCAGTTCGCTGTTCTTCTTGCGCGCATCGTAGCTGCGCTTGAACAGGTTGAAGCTGAGCAGTTGCTCGTCGCGGATGCCCAGGCGCTGGACGATGGCTTCACGCAGGGCTTCGTCGGGATGGTCCAGGGGCAGCTTCAGTTCGGTGATTCGTAGCATGGCAGGGTCCAGTATCCCGGCCATGGGCGGCCGGCGGCTTTACACAAACCGCCAAGTATAAGCTGTTAGCCGCCTCGACTGGCAGGATAAAAGCGCCCGGCGATCAGTTGTCGCGCGCACCGCCGTAGTAACCGCAGCCCTGCAGGGTCTTGCCGTCGATGCGCAGTTCGGCGCGCAGGTGGTGGATGGCACCGGTGGCGGTGTCTACGCAGCGTTGTGGCGCAACCCACAGCTCCACGTGCTGGCCGTTGGCTTCGCTGGTCAGGGTCAGGCCGCCGCCGGGCACTTGTTCTTCCAGGAAGGGCAGGGGCAGGGGTTCCTGGCCGACGCGGTTGAGCACCATGCCTTTGCCGCTGGCCTTGATGTCCCAGTCTGGCTCGTGGCCGTTGGCACGCAGGGTCAGCTGCTTGAAGTTGGGGTCTTCGCAAGCGCGGGTGGAAGGTTCCAGGCGGTACAGGCGACGAACTTCCAGCTGGCCGTCGTTGTTGGCCTGCTTGCTGCCGGTGAGGCGGCCACGGACGTCGGCGAACAGCTTGTCGTTGGCGTCCTTGGCGAGGTTGGCGGCTTCCTGCAGGATGCCGGTAGCGGCGACGTCGTTGATCACGAAAGTGCGGTTTTCACTGCACGGCTTGAACAGCAGCTGGCCACCGGCAGCACGCAGCTCGCCCTGCATGCGCGTGGTGCCGATGTTCGGGGCGCTGGGGGCGTCAGCCATGAGCTGGCAGCCGGCGAACAGGGGCAGCAGGGCGGTGAGCAGCAGGGTGGGGGTGAGGCGCATGAGGCGGGCTCCGGGGGATCTTTGCCAAAGAGCTGGCCACGTTACTCAGGCTCGGCGGGGATCACAAGCCTTTGGTAAACCTGTGCCGGCCTCTTCGCGGGCTTGCCCGCTCCCACAAGTTCGGCACAGGCTTCGAATACTGTGCGATACCTGTGGGAGCGGGCAAGCCCGCGAAGAGGCCGATACAGGCGATACAAAATCCGGCAGGCAGAAAAAAGGGCCCGAAGGCCCTTTTCCCGATCAACCCCCCAGGTACGCGTCGCGTACCTTCGGGTCAGTCAGCAGTGCCTCACCGGTACCCTGCATCACCACCCGGCCGTTCTCCAGCACATAGGCCCGGTCTGCGATCTTCAGCGCCTGGTTGGCGTTCTGCTCCACCAGGAACACCGTCACGCCATCACGACGCAGCTGTTCGATGATGTCGAAGATCTGCTGGATGATGATCGGCGCCAGACCCAGCGAGGGCTCGTCGAGCAGCAGCAGTTTGGGCTTGCTCATCAACGCCCGGCCAATGGCGAGCATCTGCTGCTCGCCACCGGACATGGTGCCGCCACGCTGGATATAACGCTCCTTCAGGCGCGGGAACAGTTGCAGTACCTTGTCCAGCTGCTCCTGGTAATCGCCCTTGTCGGTAAAGAAGCCACCCATCGCCAGGTTTTCCTCGACGGTCAGGCGGGAGAACACACGGCGCCCTTCCGGCACCACCGCGATGCTCTTGCGCATGATGTGCGAAGACGGCTGGCCGACCAGTTCTTCACCCAGGTACTTGATGCTGCCGCTGTGCGCCTGCGGCGAGCCGCACAGGGTCATCAGCAAGGTCGACTTGCCGGCACCGTTGGCGCCGATCAGGGTAACGATCTCGCCCTGGTTGATCTCCACATTGACGCTGTGCAGCGCCTGGATCTTGCCGTAGAAGGTGGAAACGTTCTCGAACTTCAGCATTTACGCTTCCCCCAGGTAGGCTTTGATCACGTCAGGGTTGTCGCGGATCTCTTCCGGCGTACCGTGGGCCAGGGGGGTACCCTGGTTGATCACCACGATATGGTCGGAAATGCTCATCACCAGCTTCATGTCGTGCTCGATCAGCAGCACGGTGACGTTGTGCGACTCACGCAGGTAGGCAATCAGCGCCTTGAGGTCTTCGGTCTCCTTCGGGTTCAGGCCCGCTGCCGGTTCGTCGAGCATGATGATGCGCGGCTGGGTCATCATGCAGCGGGCGATTTCCAGGCGGCGCTGCTGGCCGTAGGCGAGGGTGCCGGCGGTACGGTTGGCGAACTCGGTCAGGTGGACCTTCTCCAGCCAGTACTGCGCGCGTTCCATGGCCTCCTTCTCGCTGCGGCGGAAGTTCGGGGTCTTGAACAGGCCGGCGAAGAAGTTGGTATTCAGGTGGCGGTGCTGGGCGATCAGCAGGTTTTCCAGTGCGGTCATTTCCTTGAACAGGCGCACGTTCTGGAAGGTCCGCACCACGCCCTTGCGGGCGATCTGGTGCCCGGCCAGGCCCTGGATCGGCTGGCCATCGAGCAGGATGGTGCCGCCGCTGGGCTTGTAGAAGCCGGTCAGGCAGTTGAACACGGTGGTCTTGCCGGCACCGTTCGGGCCGATCAATGCCACCACCTGTTTTTCCTTGACGGTCAGGCCCACGCCGTTGACCGCCAACAAGCCGCCGAAGCGCATGCTCAGGCCGCTGACTTGCAAAATTTCGCGGCTCATCGACGCAGCTCCATGTGTGGACGTTGCATAGGCAGCAGGCCTTGCGGACGCCAGATCATCATCAACACCATCAGCGCACCGAACATCAGCATCCGGTATTCGCTGAACTCACGCATCAGCTCGGGCAGCAGGATCATCACGATGGCCGCGAGGATCACGCCCAGTTGTGAGCCCATGCCGCCGAGCACGACGATGGCGAGGATGATCGCCGACTCGATGAAGGTGAACGACTCCGGCGTCACCAGCCCCTGGCGCGCAGCGAAGAAGCTGCCGGCGAAACCGGCGAAGCAGGCGCCCAGGGTGAATGCCGACAGCTTGATCACGGTCGGGTTCAGGCCCAGGGCGCGGCAGGCGATTTCGTCTTCGCGCAGGGCTTCCCAGGCGCGACCAATCGGCATGCGCAGCAGGCGGTTGATCACGAACAGCGCCAGCAGGGCCAGCAGCAGGGCCACCAGGTAGAGGAAGATGACCTTGTTGATCGAGTTGTATTCCAGCCCGAAGAACTCATGGAAGGTCTGCATGCCCTCGGCGGCACGGCGTTCGAAGGTCAGGCCGAAGAACTCCGGCTTGGGGATGTTGCTGATGCCGTTGGGGCCGCCGGTCCAGTCGGTGAGGTTGCGCAGGAACAGGCGGATGATCTCGCCGAAGCCAAGGGTCACGATCGCCAGGTAGTCACCGCGCAGGCGCAACACCGGGAAGCCGAGCAGGAAGCCGAAGGTAGCGGCCATCAGGCCGGCGATCGGCAGGCAAACCCAGAAGCTCCAGCCCAGGTAGTGCGAGAGCATGGCATAGCTGTAGGCGCCGACGGCATAGAAGCCGACGTAACCCAGGTCGAGCAGGCCCGCCAGGCCGACCACGATGTTCAGGCCCAGGCCCAGCAACACGTAGATCAGGATCAGCGTGGCAATGTCGACCGCACCGCGCGAGCCGAAGAACGGCCACACCAGTGCCGCGACGATCAGGCCCATGATCACGTAGCGCTGGGTCTTCGGCAGGGTCAGGTAGTTGCTGACGGCCGGCGGGATCAGCTTGCGATCCGAACGGCGGCCCATTACCGAACTCCACTGCTTGTCGAACAGCACGCGCAGGAACATCAGCACCGAGCACAGGGCAATGATGCTGAGGTTGAACGAACCCTGGCTGTGCACGGACAGGCTGATGCCGTCGATGCTCAGTTTCAGGCCCAGTACCGGGAAGGCCACGGCCCATACCAGCAAGGCGCTGAAGAACGCCTGTTTGAGATTTCTGTTCATACTTTTTCAACCTCCGGGCGGCCCAGGATGCCGGTCGGCCGGAATAGCAGGACAAGAACCAACAAGCCGAATGCCACTACGTCCTTGTACTGGTCGCCGAAGATGTCGGCACCGAACGCTTCGGCCACGCCGAGCACCAGCCCGCCGAGCATGGCGCCCGGGATGCTGCCGATGCCACCCAGCACCGCCGCGGTGAAGGCCTTCAGGCCCACCAGGAAACCGGCGTTGGGGTTGATCACCCCGTACTGCATGCTCAGCAGCACGGCCGCCACTGCCGCCAAAGCGGCACCGATGACGAAGGTGAGGGCGATGATGTTGTTGGTGTTGATGCCCAGCAGGTTGGCCATCTTGATGTCCTCGGCGCAGGCGCGGCAGGCGCGGCCCAGGCGGGAACGGGAGATGAACAGGGTGAGGCAGGTCATGGCTACCAGGGTGACCACGAACACCAGGATCTGCATGTAGCTGATCAGTACTTCTTCAGCACCGCCCGGCCCGAACGAGAAGCTGCCGGGGATCAGGTTGGGGATGGACTTGTCCTTGGAGTCTTGCGACAGCAAGACGGTGTTCTGCAGGAAGATCGACATGCCGATGGCGGAAATCAGCGGGATCAGGCGGTTGCTGTTGCGCAGGGGGCGGTAGGCAACCCGTTCGATGCTGTAGCCATAGGCACTGGTGACGAAGATCGTCGCGACGAAGGCGACGGTCATCAGGATCGGCAGCGAATGGATGCCCATCATGGCCAGGCCCGCCAGGGCGATGAAGGCCACGTAGGAACCGATCATGTACACCTCGCCGTGGGCGAAGTTGATCATGCCAATGATGCCGTACACCATCGTGTAGCCGATGGCGATCAAGGCATAGGTACTGCCGATGGTCAATCCATTAACCAGTTGTTGGAAGAAATGGTAGATCTCAGGCATTACAGCGCTCCTAAAAACCTGATTTGCATTTCGCTGGCGGGGGTAGGCCAGGAAACCGCGGGTGACGGTTTTAAGATTTTCAGGTGAGCCGGCCCCCGGATCGCGGGGATCAGGCCCATGAACCTCGTAAAACAAAGCCCACTGCTCGCACAGTGGGCTCCTAGGTCAGCTATTAGTCACGCAGTTACTGAGGGGAGACTTCGGTCTTCGGCTTGCCGAAGTGCCATTCGTAGACCACGAACTTGAAGTCTTTCAGGTCGCCTTTGGCGTCGTAGGACAGTTCGCCCGTCGGAGTCTTGAAGGTGCCGGCGTGGATGGCCTCGGCCACCTTCTCGGCGTCTTCGGACTTGGCTGCCTTGATGCCCTGGGCGATCAGCTCGACAGCCGAGTAGGCCGGGAACACGAACGGGCCGCTTGGGTCCTTGCCGTCAGCCTTGATGGCGTCGACGATCTTCTTGTTCGCAGGGTCGGCGTCGAACGACTTTGGCAGGGTTACCAGCAGGCCTTCGGAGGCGTTCTGGGCGATCTGCGAGATGGAGTCGTTGCCCACGCCTTCCGGGCCCATGAACTTGGCTTTCAGGCCTTTTTCCTGAGCCTGGCGCAGGATCAGACCCAGTTCTGGGTGGTAGCCGCCGTAGTAGACGAAGTCGACGTTGTTCTGCTTGAGCTTCTGGATGATCGAGGAGAAGTCCTTGTCACCGGCGTTCAGGCCTTCGAACACGGCAACCTTGGTGCCTTTGCCTTCCAGGGTCTGCTTGACCGCGGTGGCGATGCCTTCACCGTACTGCTGCTTGTCGTGCAGGACGGCGACCACCTTCGGCTTGACGTGGTCGGCGATGTAGTTGCCGGCGGCCGGGCCCTGGGCGCTGTCCAGGCCGATGGTACGGAAGATCAGCTTGTAGCCACGGGCGGTGATTTCCGGGGAGGTGGCAGCCGGGGTGATCATGATCACGCCTTCGTCTTCGTAGATGTCGGACGCAGGCTGGGTGGAGCTGGAGCACAGGTGGCCGATGACGAACTTGACGCCGTCGTTGACCACTTTGTTGGCGACTGCTACGGCCTGTTTAGGGTCGCAGGCGTCGTCGTATTCCTTGGCTTCGAGCATCTTGCCATCTACGCCGCCCGCGGCGTTGATATCCTTGATGGCTTGCTTGGCGCCGATGAACTGCATGTCGCCGTATTGGGTCACAGGGCCGGTCTTGGGGCCCGCGATCCCGATCTTGATGGTATCGGCGGCAAACGAATGGCTGGCTACCCCGGCCAGAACCATTGCGGCGAACAGCTTGGAAATCTTGATCATAGTGCTCCACTCATTCTGTTGTAATTCTTATAGTCCTGGCGGCCAGGGCTACAGACCGGGCGGGATTTGCGGCGTGGCCATGCCAACGCGCAAGCCCACCGTCCCCCGGAACATGTCCCGGAACTGTACCGGTGCAGTGTAGAGCGCTGTTCGAGCGCTTGAAAAGCGGTCGAAAAGTGCCTGCTTCCTGGGTTGTCGCTTGGTCGACACAAAAGTACAGAAAGGCGCCATCAAACTGCCTGCATCTGCGACTCCATCCCGCAACTTCGGGATGATTCGACCAAATTACATATTTGAAACCGGGTTTTTCTGCAAAAATGCCGGCCTTTTCATTGGCCGATTTTTGTGGATACCACCCATGAGTGATCAAACAAGCACCCTCTATGCCAAATTGCTTGGCGAGACGGCAATCATCGAGTGGAAAGCGCTGGAGCGTTTCTGGGCCAAGGGTGACCTGATTTGGGTCGACCCAACCCTCGACCTGATCGCCGTTGCCGAGGCGATGGCCGAGAATCGCAGCGAGATCTTCGCCAAGTGGCGTAGTGATGGCACCGTTGGGCCGGTGACTGCCGAGCAGGCCCAGGATCTGCAAAGCCGCGATCCAGAGATCTGGGCGGTGGTGGTTTCGCCGTTTATCGTGATCCAGGTGAAGCGCACCGCAGAGGCATGATCGTTTTTGGTGCGCGAAAATGCGCAACAGGCCCATTTTGGTGCTTGATGGCGCTCAAGGTGGGTAGAGGGAAGTAACAATTCGGCGTGGCGGTAACAGTTTACGGGATGCGTAATGCCCCACCGTCTTCCAGGCGACGCGAAACCCTGTGGGAGCGGCCTTGTGGTCTGCCTGGAAAATGTTCGAACCAGTCAGGAGTAATCGATGAGCACTGCACTACCTTCGCTTGGATTTGCCGGCATCGGCCTGATGGGCCTGCCCATGTGCCGGCGCCTGCTGGCAGCGGGCTACCCGCTGACCGTGTGGAACCGCAGCCCGGACAAGTGCGCTGCGCTGGTCGCCGCCGGCGCGCGACTGGCCAGCAGCCCTGCCGAACTGTGCCGCGACAGCGACATGCTGCTGCTGTGCCTGGCCGACACGGCCGTGGTGCGCGAGGTGGTGTTCGGTGAGCAAGGCATTGCCCAGGGCGGCCGCAGCGGCCAGTTGCTGATCGATTTTTCCAGTCTCGAACCCACCGCCACCCGTGAAATGGCTGCCGAGCTGGCGGCACTGTGCGGCATGGCCTGGCTGGATGCGCCAGTGTCCGGTGGCACACCCGGGGCCGAAGCCGGCACCCTGGCGATCATGGTCGGTGGCGAGGCGGCCGACCTGCAGCGCGCCCGCCCGGTGCTGCAGGTACTTGGCCAGCGTGTGACGCACATGGGGGCGGTAGGCGCGGGCCAGGTGACCAAGGCCTGCAACCAGATGATCGTGGCCTGCAATGCCTTGGTGATCGCCGAAGTGGTGGCCTTGGCTGAACAGTCCGGTGTCGATGCGACGCTGATCGCCGAAGCGCTGGCTGGCGGCTTTGCCGACTCCAGGCCGTTGCAGATCCTCGCGCCGCAAATGGCCGAGAGCCGCTTCGAACCGATCAAGTGGCACGTGCGCACGCTGCTCAAGGATCTCGATGGCGCGGTCAAGTTGTCCCGCGAGCAAGGCTCGGCGACGCCGCTCAGTGGCCTCGCTGCGCAATTGATGCGCCTGCACGCAAGCCAGGGGTACCTGCAAAAAGATCCGGCGACCCTGGTTGAACTGTACCGCAGCAAGGGTTGAACACACCGCTCTGGTGCTGCAGCCGCTCCAGCAGCGGCCGCAGTTCGGCCAGCGGCTCCGGGCGGCCCAGCAGGTAGCCTTGCAGGTAGTCGCAGCCGTGAGCTTCGAGGAATGCCAGCTGTTTGGTAGTCTCCACGCCCTCGCTGATCACCTGTAAATGCAGGGTATGCGCCATGACGATGATCGCCTGGACGATCTCGCGGTCCTTCTGGCTACCCGGTACATCCTGCAGGAAGCTGCGGTCGATCTTCAGCACGTTGAGCGGCAGGCGCTTGAGGTAGGCCAGTGACGAGTAGCCGGTGCCGAAGTCATCGATTGACAGTGCCACGCCCAGAGCGCGCACGCGCTTGAGCAGGTTGACCGTGCGCTGGATGTCACCCATCAGGGCGTTCTCGGTAACCTCCAGTTCGAGCTGCCAGGGCGCGAGCCCGGCGTGGAACAGTGCCTTCTCCACTTCATTGGGCAGTTCGTCGTGGCTGAGGGTGACGGCCGAGCAATTGACCGTGACCTTGAGGCTGCCATAGCCGTGCCGCTGCAGGTAGGCCAGGTCGGCGCAGGCGTGGCGCAGCACCCACAGGTCGAGGTCGATGATCAGGCCATTGGCTTCGGCGATCGCGACAAAACGCTCGGGCCCGAGCAGGCCGTGTTGCGGGTGTTGCCAGCGCACCAGGGCTTCCAGTTTGGCCACTTGCCTGCTGCGCAGGTCGAAGATTGGCTGGTAGTGCACACACAGCCCATGCTCCTCGAGCAGGGCCAGGCGCAGTTCTTCTTCCAGTTGCAAGGCAATCGAGGCCCGGGTCTTCAGGCTGTCGTTGAAGAAGTTCAGGCTGTTGCGTCCGCTGCCCTTGGACTGGTACAGGGCGAGGTCGGCATGCTTTAGCAGCTCTTCGGCGGTGGTGCCGTCGTCGGGGAAGACGCTGATGCCGATGCTGGTGGTCATGACCATGCGTCGGCCACCCAGGTCGATGGGCTCTTTCATCCTTTGCATGATGCGCTGGGCCAGGTGGCGGGCTTCGTCGCGGCTGTTGAGGCTGGTGACCACGCAGAACTCGTCGCCACCAAAGCGCGCGACCAGGTCGTGGTTGCGGGTGGCGGCCTTGATGTGGCTGGCGATCACTTTGAGCAGTTCGTCACCGGCGTCGTGGCCGAGGCTGTCGTTGATGCGTTTGAAATGGTCGATGTCGAGAAACATTACCGCCAGGCGGCTCTCTGTGGCCTGGTGTTCGGCCAGGCGTTCGGCGAACACCTGGTTGAAACCGCGGCGGTTGACCAGGTTGGTCAGGGCATCGTAGTGCGCGGCCTGCTGCAGCGACGCGCGGGCCTGGTCCAGCTGGCTGAGCAGCACGCTGACCCGGCGCAGGTCGTGCTCCTTGCTTTGCAGCTTCTTGTCGGCCAGCGCGCTACTGATGCTGGCACCACTGATCAGCAGGGTGATGAAGCCGATGCCCAGCCCCAGTTGCAGGCTGTTGTCGCCAGAGGGCAGGCGCAGGGCGGTGTCGGCCGGGATGACCAGGGTCATGGCGGACATCGCGGTGAAGTGGGTGGCGACGATGCCGCCGGCCATCAGCAGGCTGGCGCCGTATTTCATGGCTTGGTGAAGGGTACCGCTGCCATGACGGAAGTAGCGGGCCAGGCAAAGCGCCGCCAGGCTGGTGAGCATGGCAATGGCGGCAGAGGCCAGCAGCAGGCCGGTCTGGTAGTACTGGCGGGCGCCGGTTTCCAGGGCGGCCATGCCGACGTAGTGCATCAGAATGATCCCCAGGCCGATCAGCACTGCACTTGGCAGGTAATGGTGTGCGCGCATATGCCTGCGGTCGAGGCTATGCATGGCCAGCCAGGCGACGGCCAGGGCGATGAGCAGCGAAAGGATGGTCAGGGACGCGTCGTAGTGCACTTCCACTGGTGCCTGGAAGGCCAGCATGCTGATGAAGTGCATGGCCCAGATACCACCGGCCAGGCAGCAGGCACCGAGCATGTTCCATTGTCGGTGGGCGGTGGGGTCTTCGCTGTGGGATTGGCGCTCGGCCATGTCCAGTGTGGCGAAGCAGGCCGCACAGGCGACGAAGTAGGCGAGCAGAACCAGGAACGGGTCATGTCGGCAATCGATGACGATGCGCCCGGTTGCCGGCAGGTCGGCGAACAGTTGCAGCCCCAGCCATTCCATGGAATGCCTCATGATCGAGTTTTCACTCGTCTGCGCTACAACCCTGTGCAGACTGTCCAGAGGCAGTATAGGAAGAGGTGTTTAAGCCTTCCTGACTAATAGCACATTGATTTCTACGATTTGGTTATGAACCTGATCGCAGCCTGGAATATGTACGTGGGTTCTGAAAATTGGCCCCCTGTGGGAGCGGCCTTGTGTCGCGAAAGGGCCGCAACGCGGCCCCGGCAATTTCAATTATTGCGCTTCAATTCTGGGGCCGCGTTGCGGCCCTTTCGCGACACAAGGCCGCTCCCACAAAGGCGGCGGTTTCTGAACTGTATTAGCCAGCCACCAGCACGCGAATGGCTTCCAGGCGCAGTGCGGCCTTGTCCAGCATCGCCAGGCCCTCTTCGCGCTGCTTGCGCAACGCTTCGATCTCGCTGTCGCGCACGCTCGGGTTGACCGCTTGCAGCGCGACCAGACGGGCCAGTTCTTCGTCGGCTTCCGCTGTCAGGCGGCGCTGGGCTTCGGCCACGCGCTCGACGTGGGCCGGCATGACCTTGGCCTCGCCACTGCCAATGCGCTGGGCCAGCACGTCACGCTGGGCCTGGACGAACTTGTTGGCGCTGGCGCGCGGCACGCTTTCCAGCTGGTCGTTGAGGGTTTCGAAGGCCACGCGGGACGCCAGGTCGTTGCCGTTGGCATCGAGCAGGCAGCGCAGTGCCGCCGGTGGCAGGTAACGGCCCAGCTGCAGGCTACGCGGTGCCACCACCTCGCTGACGAACAGCAGTTCAAGCAGCACGGTGCCGGGTTTGAGCGCCTTGTTCTTGATCAGCGCCACGGCGGTGTTGCCCATCGAGCCGGACAGCACCAGGTCCATGCCGCCTTGCACCATCGGGTGTTCCCAGGTGAGGAACTGCATGTCCTCGCGCGACAGCGCCTGGCCACGGTCGTAGGTGATGGTCACGCCTTCGTCGTCGCCCAGCGGGAAGCTGGCGTCGAGCATCTTCTCGCTTGGTTTGAGGATCAGGGCGTTCTCGGAATGGTCTTCGCTGTCGATGCCGAAGGCGTCGAACAGGGTTTCCATGTAGATCGGCAGGGCGAACTGGTCGTCCTGTTCGAGAATGTCCTCGACCAACGCCTGGCCTTCGCCGGCACCGCCGGAGTTGAGCTCCAGCAGGCGGTCACGGCCAGTATGCAGTTCGGCTTCCAGGCGTTCGCGCTCGCTGCGGGCGTCGGCCACCAGGGCTTCCCAGGCCTTGCTTTCGCCACCTTCGAGCAGCGGCAGCAGGCGCGGGCCGAACTGGTGCTGCAGGGCGTTGCCGGTAGGGCAGGTATTGAGGAAGGCGTTGAGGCCTTCGTGGTACCACTGGAACAGGCGTTCTTGCGGGCTGTCCTGCAGGTACGGGATATGCAGCTGGATGGTGTGCTTCTGGCCGATACGGTCGAGGCGGCCGATGCGCTGTTCGAGCAGGTCCGGGTGCGCCGGCAGGTCGAACATCACCAGATGGTGGGCAAACTGGAAGTTGCGGCCTTCGCTGCCGATCTCGGAACAGATCAGCACCTGCGCACCGAACTCTTCGTCGGCGAAGTAGGCGGCGGCGCGGTCGCGCTCAAGGATGCTCATGCCTTCATGGAATACCGAGGCCGGGATGCCGGAGCGCACGCGCAGGGCATCTTCCAGGTCCATCGCGGTTTCGGCATGGGCGCAGATCACCAGCACCTTGGTGCGCTTGAGCATCTTCAGGGTGTCGATCAGCCAGTCGACGCGCGGGTCGAAACGCCACCAGCGCTCGTCCTCGGCCACCTCGCCCTGGGCCTGGAAGGCAACTTCCGGGTACAACTCGGCATGTTCGCCTGCTGGCAGGTCGCGGTACTGCTCGGGCATGGCCAGTGGGTAAGGGTGCAGCTGGCGCTCAGGGAAGCCCTGGATCGCCGCGCGGGTGTTACGGAACAGCACGCGGCCGGTGCCGTGGCGGTCGAGCAGTTCACGGATCAGGCGCGCGCTGGCCTGGGTATCGCCGTCGTTGACCGCGGCCAGCAGGGCTTCGCCTTCGGCACCCAGGAAGCCCTGGATGGTGGCGTGGGCCTTGGGCGACAGGCGGCCTTCGTCGAGCAGTTCCTGTACGGCTTCGGCCACCGGGCGATAGTGTTCGCTTTCGGCGCGGAAGGCGGCAAGGTCGTGGAAACGGTTGGGGTCGAGCAGGCGCAGGCGGGCGAAGTGGCTGTCCTGGCCGAGCTGTTCGGGGGTGGCCGTGAGCAGCAGCACGCCCGGGATCACCTGGGCCAGCTGTTCGACCAGGCCGTATTCGGCGCTGACCTGGTCTTCGTGCCAGACCAGGTGGTGGGCTTCGTCCACCGCCATCAGGTCCCAGCCGGCGGCGAACAGCGCGTCCTGGGCCTTTTCGTCGTCGACCAGCCACTCCAGGGCCACCAGCGCCAGCTGGGCATCCTCGAACGGGTTGCTGGCGTCGCTTTCGATGAAGCGTTCGGCGTCGAACAGGGCCACCTGCAGGTTGAAGCGGCGGCGCATTTCCACCAGCCACTGGTGCTGGAGGTTTTCCGGCACCAGGATCAGTACGCGGCTGGCGCGGCCAGACAGCAGTTGGCGGTGGATCACCAGGCCGGCCTCGATGGTTTTACCCAGGCCCACTTCGTCGGCCAGCAAAACGCGCGGCGCGCTGCGGTCGGCGACTTCGCGGGCGATGTGCAGTTGGTGGGCGATGGGTTGGGCACGGCAGCCGCCCAGGCCCCACAGCGCCGACTGCATCTGCTTGCTGTTGTGCTGCAGGGTGTTGTAGCGCAGGCTGAACCACGACAGCGGGTCGATCTGCCCGGCGAACAGGCGGTCGCTGGCCAGGCGGAACTGGATGAAGTTCGACAGCTGGGTTTCTGGCAGGGTGCGCGGCTGGTTTTGCCCGTCCAGGCCGTGGTAGACCATCAGCCCGTCGATGTCCTCGACCTCGCGCACGGTCAGCTTCCAGCCTTCGAAGTGGGTGATCTGGTCACCTGGCGAGAAGCGCACGCGGGTCAGCGGCGCATTGCGCAGGGAATACTGGCGGGTGTCGCCAGTGGCCGGGTAGAGCACGGTCAACAGGCGGCCATCCTGCGCCAGGATGGTACCCAGGCCGAGCTCGGCTTCGCTGTCGCTGATCCAGCGTTGCCCCGGTTGATACTGCTGCGCCATACTGCCTGAACTCCCGCGATGAAAAAGCCGATTATGTTAACGGATCGGCCGGTCAGACCAAAGTGCCGAGCGCATCGAAAGGTGCCGAAGTGCGAAAGCTAGTGCAACAGTCTAGCCGCTTCATCGCCCCCCACCGTGCTGCCGACGAGGGCCCCGGATCAACATGTCTGCCAAGCACCGCTGGATCAGCACTTCGATGGCCGTGGGCAGCCTGTTGCTGCTGGCCGCCTGCGAGCAGAAAAACTTCGAGACCTTGCCCGCCATCCCGATGGAGCAGCTTGAGGTACTGGGCGTGCAGACGCCGATCAAGAGCGTGCACTTTCGTGACCGCGATGGTGAAGGCTTGCTGGTATTGAGCCGCAGCGATGGCCAGGCCAGCGACCCGGAAAGCGAGCAGGAAGTGGACAAGGTGGTACTCAAGGCCACGCTGTACGGGCGCACCGCCGAAAGCGACGCGTTCAAGGCGCGCTGGCAGATCGAGCAGGAAACCACCTGCCCGGGCCTGGACCTGGATGTGGACTTCTATAACGACGTCAGCGATGTCGGCGACCTGAACAAGGATGGCGTCGCCGAGGTGACGGTTGCCAGCCACGCCTTCTGCGGCGGCGGTATCGACCCGCACGACATCGTCATCGAGATGCGCGAAGGGCAGGCCAGCTACAGCATCACCGGCCAGTCGCTGATTACCCCGGCAGGTGAAGAGCCGATCGGTGGTGAGCGCGAGGACAGTGCCTCGCTCAAAGGCGCGCCGCAGGTGCTGCGCGAGCACATGGACGCGGTCTGGCAGCAGGTGTACAAGCGGCCCTGGAGCGAAGCCAGCCCGCCAAGCGACGACGACCCTGACGAAGAAGCCGAATAAGTGTCGTGCGTACCATCAAGGTAAACCCGCGCCTGCCGATACAGGGGGCATAGGAGAACGTCCATGCTGCCGCCGATCATTCCGCTCAGTGCCGCCCCGGTGACTTCGCAACAGGACCCGGTCAAACCGACCCCCGACATCAAGCCGGTGGTGCCGACGCAGCCTGCATCCGGTGAAAGTGCCATCGACCTCAAGCACCAGCGTGACCCGCAGGAGCAGACGTTGCTGCTGCGCGATGAGCAGCGCCGCCAGCAGCAACGCCGGCAGAAGGGCGACGACGAACGCTACACGGCGATGCCGGGTGACGAGGTCAACGCCGACAACACCGTGCCGGTGGCACCGTTGATGGGCGAGCATGTCCGCCAGGGGCTGCTGGTAGACATCGAAGTCTGACGCGGGGCTGGTCAGAGCCTGCGCCTGGCTTCATCATGCAAGTCTCAGTTGATCGTCGAGCCCACCCATGAGCCAAGACAACCTCATCGATTTCGATGCTGAACGCGCCAAGCGCGTCCATGACCTCAAGGAAAAGCGCCTGAACGAAATGCGCAATGCGTTCGAGCAGGCCCTGCCGTTGAACACCGCCAAGAAAAAGAAGCCCAAGGGCAAGCCGAAGAAGCGCTGAAATTTGACGCAGGTCAACCCTGCACCCGCCTCGCGTGCCCGGCCCCGGGCACCATTGACACCGATCAATTTTTCCCGCCCCCACATTGGTTAACTTGCACCCATCGGACAACGGCAAACGAATGGGGAGGCCAGCATGTTCTTCGACAACGTGGTTATCGCCGGAGTGGTAACGGTCGGGTTGATGGTCGCCTTCTTTGCCGGTCTGGGCATTTTCATCTGGAAGGACTCGAACAAGCGCAAGCCGCGCTGACCTTCCGGGTACACGAGCACGCAAGGCATTTAGGGCGACTTCGGTCGCCCATTTTTTTTGCCTGCAATTCTTGTGTTGCCTGTAGCGACCCCACAGGGTTCGGATTTTGCGCGATCGCTTGCAGGAGCGGGGGGGCCCGCGAAGAGGTCCGCACAGGAGGACCTGTCGATCATAAAGATGATTAGCTAGCTAATTAATCGTCTCTGCTTTATCCTTCCCATCATTGTCTATCTTTTCTACAAGAACATCCCCGCAAGGTCCGCCTCGTGCCCATCACCCTCCAGGCCCTGTTCGCCCCCAGCAGCCTCGCCCTCAAGTTCGCCATCAAGACCCTGCTCGGTGGTGGCCTGGCGCTGTGGCTGGCGATGCGCTGGGGCCTGGAGCAACCGTCCTGGGCACTGATGACCGCTTTCATCGTCGCCCAGCCACTGTCGGGCATGGTGGTGCAGAAGGGCTTGGCGCGGCTGGCCGGCACCCTGGTCGGTACGTTTGCGTCGGTACTGTTCATCGGCCTGTTCGCCCAGACCCCATGGCTGTTCCTGCTTACCTTGGCCCTGTGGCTGGCCCTGTGTACCGCCGCCTCCACCCAGCTGCGCAGCGCCTGGGCCTATGCCTTCGTGCTGGCTGGCTACACCGCGGCGATCATCGCCCTGCCGGCTATCAACCACCCTTTGCAGGTGTTCGACCAGGCTGTGGCGCGCTGTACCGAGATCTGCCTGGGTATCTTCTGTGCCACCGCCAGCAGTGCCTTGCTCTGGCCCATGCGGGTAGAGCAGCAACTGGGTGGACAGGCCCGCCAGGCCTGGCAGAACGGCCTGCAGGCCGCCAGTGCCATGTTGGGCGGCGAAGACGAGGCGCGCAAAGGCTTGCTGGAGAGCCTGGGGCGTATCGTTGCCATCGACAGCCAGCGCGAACACGCCTGGTTCGAAGGCACCCGCGGGCGCCAGCGTGCCCGCGCCATTCGTGGCCTGAGCCAGAAACTGATGGTGCTGCTGCGCATCTCCCGCTCGGTGCGCCGGCAATGGCGGCAACTTGATGAGCGCGAAGCCGAACGCCTGGCGCCCTGGCTGGAGGAGGTGCGGGCCCTGCTGGGCAAGCCCGACCAGCCCAGCCTGTTGCTGTTGCGCCAGCGCATCTGGGATGCCGCCCACGATGAACAGATCAGCCCGGCGGAGCACTTCTGCCTGGCGCGCATGGCACTGCTGCTGGATTACGCCATGGCCGCCAGCCAGGCGCTGGAGGATGTGGAAGCGGGCAGGGCGCCCAAGGATGTGTCCCAGGGCCTGGCCGCGCACCGCGACTGGTCGCTGGCCTTGCTGTTCGGCTCACGCAGTGCGCTGGCCTTTCTGGTAATGAGCGGCTTCTGGCTGGCCACCGCCTGGCCTTCGGCACCGGGGGGCCTGGTGCTGACCTGCGTGGTCTGCAGCCTGTTCGCCAGCCGCGAGAACGGTGCGCAGATCGGCCTGAGCTTTTTGCGCGGGATCTGCCTGGCGATACCCGCGGCGTTTCTGGTCGGGCAGATACTGCTGCCGCAATGGAGCAGCTTTGCCATGCTCTGCCTGGGCATGGGCGTGCCGCTGTTTTTTGGGGCACTGGGCATGGCTCACCCACGGACCGGGGCCACGGCCACCTCCTATTGCCTGCACTTCATCGTGCTGGTGTCGCCGCTCAACGCCATGCAGTTCGGCGTGGCCAGCATGCTCAACAGTGCCTTGGCCATGCTGGTGGGAGTGTCGGCGGCGGTGATGGCCTTCCGTTTGTTGGTGTTTCGCCACCCGGCCTGGCTGGGCCGGCGCCTGCGCGCGGCGACCCAGAGCGACCTGGTGCGCCTGACCCGGCGCGACCTGCGCGGGGCCGACAGCTGGTTTGGCGGGCGCATGGCCGACCGCCTGATGCAACTGGCGCGGCATGCCGGCGAGCTACCCGAGAGCGAGCGCCAGCGCTGGGACGATGGCCTGCACGGCCTGGATATCGGCGATGAACTGGTGCACCTGCGCATGTGCCTGGCGGTTGCCCAGGCCCCGTTGGGGCGGGCCGAGCGCGAGTACCTGCAGCAGGTAGAGGCAGTGCTGGCCAAGGGGCCGGCGCCCGGGCGTGGTCAGCGCCTGGATGCTGCCAGCGAACAGTTCATTGGCGCCTTGCGCCGGCTACCCTCAAGCGATCCGCTGCGGTTGGCCGAAGGGGCGGTGCTGCAATTGCAGAAAAGCTGGGGCAAGTGGTGCCGCTGGCAGGAGGAAGCCCATGGGGTTGCGTGAGTGGGAAGTGGGCGGCGTGCTGTTCAGTCCCTTTCTGGTTTATGTGTTGCTGGCGCTGGTGCTCACCGGGTTGCTGCGTCTGCTGGTGCAGGCCACGCCGTTGGGGCGCTGGATCTGGCATGAGGCGCTGTTCGACGCGGCGCTGTTCGTTTGTGTGTTGTTCCTGGTGGTGCGACTGTTGGGAACCTTATAAAGGAGTGTTTCGATGCGTGCGGCCGTACGTACCCTGATCACCTTGTGTGTGGTGGCCCTTGCCGTGTTCGCCGGCTATCAGCTGTGGCAGTACTACATGCTCACCCCCTGGACCCGCGATGCCCGTGTGCGCGCCGATGTGGTGGTGATCGCCCCCGATGTGTCTGGCTGGGTGCGCGAGCTGAAGGCCCGTGACAACCAGCAGGTCAAGGCCGGCGACCTGCTGATGAGCATCGATCGCGAGCGTTTCCAGGCGGCCTTCGACCAGGCCAGCGCCGTGACCGAGACCCGCACCCAGCAACTGCACCTGCGCGAGCGTGAAGCGGCCCGGCGTACCGCCCTGGGGCCGGAGGCGATCAGTGCCGAATTGCGGGAAAATGCACAGATCAATGCGGCCATAGCCCGCGGTGAGCTGCACGAGGCCCAGGCGCAGTTGCAGGTTGCCAGGATCAACCTGGCGCGCAGTGAAGTGCGGGCACCGCGCAGCGGGCATATCACCAACCTGCGCCTGGCCGAGGGCAACTATGTGAACACCGGGGAGTCGGTGATGGCCTTGGTGGACGATTCAACCTTCTATATCCAGGCCTATTTCGAGGAAACCAAGCTGCCGCGCATTCGCGTGGGGGATGCGGTGAAAGTCTGGCTGATGGGCGCGGGCGAGCCGATGCAAGGGCATGTTGAGAGCATCAGCCGCGGTATCACCGACCGCAACAGCAACCCGGACAGCCAGTTGCTGCCGGAGGTTGAGCCAACCTTCAACTGGGTGCGCCTGGCGCAGCGCATACCGGTGAGGATTCGCCTGGACCAGGTGCCGGAGGGGGTGACCCTGAGTGCGGGGATGACCGCCAGTGTGCAGGTGCATGAGCAATGAGGCAGGGGGCCACTCCGTGGCCCGATCGCCGGCAAGCCAGGCTCATGCGATGGGCCGCAAAGCGGCCCCAGATTCTCGATTTCAGAGGAACATCCCGCCCGAAACCTCCAGCCGTTGCCCGTTGATCCAGCCATTGCCATCTTCCAGCAACAGCGCAATCGCTGCCCCGATATCATCCGGCAAGCCCACGCGCCCCAGCGCCGTGTTGCCGGCAATGTATTCATTCACCTGGCGGTTGTCCCGCACCACGCCGCCGCCAAAGTCCGTCTCGATCGCCCCCGGCGCCAGAATGTTCACGCGAATACCACGCGCCCCCAGTTCCTTGGCCTGGTAGCGGGTCAGCACCTCCATCGCCCCCTTCATCGCGGCATAGGCGGCATACCCCGGCAGCGCAAAGCGCGCCAGGCCAGTGGAAATGTTGACGATGCGGCCATTGTCGACCAGCAGCGGCAGCAGGCGCTGGGTGAGGAAGAACGGTCCTTTCAGCTGGATGTTCAGCAACTGGTCGAACTGCGCTTCGCTGGTTTCGGTGTATGGCACGTTCAAGCCGATCCCGGCATTGTTCACCAGAAAGTCGAAACGCTCGCGACCGAAGTGTTGCTGCAAGGTTGCCCCCAGGCGTTCGGCGAAGCCGGCAAAGCTGGTGCTGTCGCTGACGTCCAGTTGCAGCATGGCGGCCTTGACCCCCGCCTGCTCCAGCCGCGCGGCCACGGCCTGGGCTTCCTCGGCCTTGCTGTGGTAAGTGCCGATGACATCGATGCCGCGTGCGGCCAGGTGTTCGGCAGTGTTGCGGCCCAGGCCGCGGCTGGCGCCAGTGATCAGGGCAATCTTGCGGGTCATGGTGAAAACCTCATGGTGGGCTGATGAGCACAGGTTATTGGTCGGTGTTGTGCTGATAAATCCAGAAAATATGGAAATACTGTTCGGTAAAACCGGATAGACGAGGTTCAAGTGAACAAGCTGGAGTTGTTGCGCACCTTTGTGCGGGTGAGCGAGGTCAGCAGTTTCACCCTGGCTGCCGAGAGCCTGGGGCTGCCCCGTTCGACCGTGTCGGAGCAGGTCAGGGCGCTGGAGCGTTTGCTGGGTACACAGCTGTTCAACCGCACCACCCGCCGGGTGCAGGCAACCCAGGATGGCGCCTTGCTGTACGAGCGCAGCAAGGACCTGCTGTCGGGCATGGACGAGATCGAGAGCCTGTTCTGCGCCGACGATGCCGAGCTGGCCGGGCGCCTGCGGGTCGACTTGCCGACCATGATGGCCCGCCGGGTCATCATCCCGGCGCTGCCGCAGTTTCTGCAGCGCTTCCCGCGCCTGGAGGTGGAGCTCAGTTGCACCGACCGCCAGGTCGACCTGCTGCGTGAAGGCTTCGATTGTGTGATGCGCATTGGTGCCCTGCATGACCTGGACGTGGTGGCGCGCCCGGTCGGGCAACTGAGCATGCGCAACTGTGCCAGCCCTGGCTACCTGGCCCGCCATGGCGTGCCGCGCACGCTGCAGGACCTGGCCGAGCACCACCTGGTGCATTACGTGCGCACCCTGGGGGGGCGCAGTGCCGGTTTCGAATACCTGCAGGGCGGTGAACTGCGCTTCCAGGCCATGGCCGGTGTGGTCACGGTCAACAATGCCGAGGCCTACTCGGCAGCCTGCCTGGCCGGGCTGGGGCTGATCCAGGTGCCGGCGGTGGGCGTGGCCGAGCACCTGCAGCGCGGCGAGCTGGTTTCGGTACTGGAAGGCTGGCAGGCCCCGGCCATGCCCGTGTCACTGCTGTATGCCCGGCAACGGCACGTGCCACGCCGGGTGCAGGCCTTCATGCAGTGGCTGGGCGAGGTGCTGCATTCGCAGGTTGACGGTGGCCGCTGATCGATGAAAAGCGTGGCACCTGTGCGACGGCTTGCGTTAGGCTGCCAGTCACGAGTTGCCCGGTAGAGGCAACCACCCCCGCCTGGCGTGCGTATCTTCCGATTTCATTGCGAGGTTACGTCATGGCCATCACTTCCCAGGACATCTGCAACGCTGCCGACCAGCTCAAGGGCTTTGTCGGTTTTCATGGCAAGCGCGGTGTGCATATCGTGCGTTTTTCCGAAGATTCGTTCGGCATGGACGTGGCCGACGCCAGCATTACGCCCTGCAGCGAGTTTGTCTGGCGGCCCGAGCAAGGGCAGCGCATGGCCCTGTGCCGTGAACGGCTGGCGCTGTTGCTGGAGCAGCATGTGGATGACCGTTTGAACATCGGTGAACCGCTACGCACCTACCTGCGCCGGCGCGACCTGCCGGAAATCGTGGCTGAGCGCAGCTTGCGGCAGCTGTGCTGAAAATCCCTGTGGGAGCGGGCGTGCCCGCGAAGAATGCAACTCGGTGGATGGCACCGGCTTCGCCGGTGTTCGCGGCGGTTCGACGCCTCGACGCGCCCGCTCCCACAGGGCCTGCGCAAGCCTTCAAACTACGCTACGGGTAGGGTGCCGAGCGCTGGGCTGCCTGCTGCAACAACGCCTCCAGCCCGGCACTGTCCAGCGGTCGGCTCATGTAATAGCCCTGCACTTCGTGGCAACGGTCCTTCGCCAGCGCCCTGAGCTGCTGCTCGCTCTCCACCCCTTCGGCCGTCACCGTAAGCCCCATTGCTTCGCCCAGGTTGATGATGGCCTGGACCACGGCGCGGTCGCTGCCACCGGTGTTGTTCAGTCCGCCGATGAAGCGTTTGTCGATCTTGATGCTGTCGAACGGGTAGGTGCGCAGGTAGCCCAGCGACGAGTAGCCGGTGCCGAAGTCGTCCATGTTCAGGCGTACGCCCAGCTCCTTGAGCGACAGCATGGTACCCAGCGCACCTTCAATATCGTTGAGCATCACGTTTTCGGTAATTTCCAGCTCCAGACGCTGGGCTGGGAAGGCGGTTTCCAGCAGGATCTCGCGTACATCAGCCACTACATCGCTGCGCAGGAATTGCGCAGGTGACAGGTTCACCGAAACCAGCATGTCGGCAGGCCAGTCGTGGGCGGTGCGGCAGGCTTCACGCAACACCCAGCGGCCCAGTGCGACAATGATGTCGCTCTGCTCGGCCAACGGGATGAAGGTGTCCGGCCCAAGCAACCCCTCCTGCGGATGCTGCCAGCGCAGCAAGGCCTCGACCGCGACGATGCGCAGGTCGCTGAGGCGGTAGCGCGGCTGGTAATACAGCTCGAACTCCTGGTTGCGCAGGGCCCGCCGCATGTCGTTCTCCAGCTGGCGGCGGTACTGGATCTGCTGGTTCATTTCGGCAGCGAAATAGCGCCAGGTGTTCTTGCCGTCGGCCTTGGCCTGGTACAGGGCGATGTCGGCGCAGCGGATCAGCTCGCCGGCATCGAAGCCCTGGGTGCGGGTCTGGGCGACCCCGATGCTGGCGCCAACGTGCAGGGGCTGGCTATCGAAGACGATCGGTTGCTGCAGCAGGCTGATCAGGCGCGCACAGAAGCGGTCGATCTCACTGCGGTTGTCCATGCCGCTGAGCACCAGGAGGAACTCGTCGCCGCCCAGGCGCGCGACCATGTCGCCATCGCGGGTACTGTCGCGCAGGCGCGTTGCTACCTCCTGCAGCACGGCGTCACCGGCGGCATGGCCGAGGGAGTCGTTGATCGGCTTGAAGTTGTCCAGGTCCAGCAGCAGCAAGGTCAGTGGCGGCGAATCGCTGCCGCGCAATAGTGCCTGCTCGAGATGCCGGGCGAGTTTGTTGCGGTTGGCCAGCCCGGTCAGCGGGTCGTGCAGCGAAAGGTGCTGGATGCGGGCATGGGCGTCGACCTCGTCGGTGATGTCGCTGGCGGTGCCGCGATAACCGACGGGCTTGCCGTCGTACCAGATGGCGCGGGCCGAAATCCGGCAGTAGCGGTTCTGGCCATTCTGGTCGCGGTAGGTGCAGCGCAGGTTGGCCAGTTGTTGCGGGTCGGCCGCGGCCAGGGCATCCAGCCACGGCGAGAGCGGCGTGGTATCGCAGGCCAGTAACTGATTGAGCGGTTGACCGAGCCAGTCGTCCACCGGGTAGCCGGTGACGTTGACAAAGCGTTGCGACAGGTAGGTCAGGCGTTGGTGCCGGTCGGTTTCCCAGATCCAGTCGGAGGCCGACTCGGCCACTGCGCGAAAACGCTGCTCGCTGGCCTCCAGGGCCTGGTTGCTCTGCTGCAGATGGGCGAGCGTGAGGTCGATCGCCCGCGAACTGCGCAAGGCATGACGGAACAGGTACAGCATGATCAGGCCGAGTATCAGCAAGGCACCAGCCAGTGGCGGCAACACTGCCCGCAACAACTGGTGCCCAGGCAGCGGGCTGCTCCAGGACAGGTGGTAGCCGGTATCGCCGAGGTCGATGCGCAAGTGGTCGTGCTCACCCACATCATTGTTTTCCACGTGCATGCCGGTCAGGCCGGCAGCGCTGCTCAGCTGTGCCAGCTTTTCCTCGGTGAGCTGGTCGACGAACAGCATCACCGGCGCCTGGCTCACCTCGCTATCGGTGACATCCCGGTCCGGGCGCACCGCCGCGGCACTGAGCACGGCCGGCCAACCGTTGAACAGGACGAAACGGGTAATCTGTTCACGTGGGACGGCCGCCGCCCGGGCCTGGTCGATGATTGGCTGAAGCGCCGCATTGATATAGGTATTGGCCGCTGCCTGGGTAGGCTGGCCTTTGAACAAGGCATAGGTGGTGCGTGCGTCCTCCACTACGAACACCCCTTCATAGCCGCTGGCGCTGTACAGCGACTCGCCCACGTTCTTTTCTTCGTAGGCCCATTTCCAGTCAGCCTGGCCTGCCAGGTGCTCGAAGGCCGCATCCCAAACGGCGTAGCTGGACAGGAACTGGCGCGAGGCGAGGAGCCTTTGTTCCAGCGCCTTGGTCGCCTGCAAGGCACTGCGCTGGCGCTCCTGGTGGTCAAGAGTGCCCGCGATATTGAACAGGGCGCCGAGGATGACCAGACAGACCAGGCCGAAAACTGCGCTGAAGCCGGCAATGAGGCGACGCACCTGGAAACGCGGTGTAGGGCTAGCGGGTGGAGGGTTGGCGGTCCTGGCCATGCGCGAGCGGCTCCTTCAGGCAGCCTCCCGCCAGGTAGTCAGGAAGGAGGTTCAATCAGGATAGGCCAGCCTGAGCGCCGCGGCGTCGCTGTGGGCAAAAATTGACCTGGTCGCGGCCAGCATGCTTGGCGGTGTATAGCGCCTTGTCCGCCTGTTCGAGCCAGTGCTCGGGTGACGCCAGGTCGGCCTCGAATGCCGACAGGCCGATGCTCAGGCTGATGCGCAGGTGTGGCAACTGCGGGTTGCGGTAGCTGGCGACCCGCTCGCGCAGGCGCTCCATGGCCTGGCAGGCCTGGGCCTCGCTGGTGTCCGGCAGGATCACGCAAAATTCGTCACCGCCGTAGCGCCCGGCCTGGTCGCCTTCGCGCAGGTTGCGCCGTAGCTCGGCGCTGAGCTGGCGCAACACGCAGTCGCCGACCACGTGGCCGAAGGTGTCGTTGATGGTCTTGAAGTGGTCGATGTCGATCAGGGCAATCACCGCGTGCCCTTGTTGCTGCTGGCAGGCCTGGAACTTCAGCAGCAGCAGGTCTTTCCAGGCGCCATGGTTGAGCAAGCCGGTCAGGCTGTCGGTGAGGCTCAGGGCGCTCAGGCGGCGCTTGTGGTCGGCGAGCTTGATCGCCAGCTGGTAGCAGACCCAGCCCAGCGCCAGCGGGTAGAGCGTCAGCATCGGCAGGCAGGCATAGACCTGCAGAGGTGTGGCGTTCAGTTGCAGGCCGGGGCCGAGCAGCAGGATGGCGACGAGCATGCCGGCCAGCTGGGCCAGCACCCCGCGAAAGACCATGCGTTTGCCGCCGGCGGCAACGTTGTTCATGGTCATCATCGACAGCACGGTCACGCTGGGCAATGGGTTGAAGTGCATGGCGGCGGTCCAGAACCCACCCATCAGTGAGTCGAGCACCAGGTTGCGCTGTTCTGCATGGTAGGGTGCGGCCGAACGAGAGGCCCACAGGTAGGCCACATGCGGCCACAGCAGGCCGTTGAACAGCACCAGCAGCCACGCCCAGGTAGGCGGTGACAGCGGGGCCATGGCGGCCATGACGCTGAACAGGCCGATCCCCAGGCCGATGACACGCGGCAGGTAGATGCGTTTGACGAATGAAAGGCCTTTGCCGCTGCGTTTATCCATCTTGGTCATCGTTCTTCTGCCGGAGCGCCGTTTATCGCATAACTCGCATGAATATTGTTGAACAGTGTTTCATCGACGACAAATGACCTTACAAGCCAATTCACGGTTGATCCGATCACTGTGGGGTAACATGAAGGCTTTCCTGTTGCTCGGAGTGTTGCTGATGGTCCCTTTGGCCAACCCCGCAGGCGAGCCGGCGCCCCAGCGGGAAGGACGTTTTCACAACCAGGCGTTGTTGCCACAGGATGGCGTATTGAAGAAGCTGCGCATCGGGCTCAAGTACCTGTTCCTGCGCAAGCCGCCTGAAACCCGGCCGGCCACACCGGTGAGCCTCCAGCCCATGACCCGCCAACAGGTGCTCGACGCACCTGATCGTAGCCTGTGGCGCCTGGGGCACTCCACGGTATTGCTCAAGTTGTGCGGGCGTTTCTTCATTACCGACCCGGTGTTCGCCGAGCGCGCCTCGCCGGTGCAGTGGGCCGGTCCGCTGCGTTTCCATGCGCCGCCTCTGGCGCTGGACCAGTTGCCGCCGTTGGCTGCGGTGGTATTGTCCCACGATCACTTCGACCATCTGGACGAACAGGCCATTCGCCAACTGGCACCACGCACGGGCGTGTTCCTCGCGCCGTTGGGCGTAGGCAACCGGCTGATGACCTGGGGCGTAGCATCGGCGAAGGTGCGGCAGCTGGACTGGTGGCAGGAAAGCGAGGTCGAGGGCGTACGCTTCGTTGCCACCCCGGCGCAGCACTTTTCCGGGCGCGGGCTGCTGGACAGCAACCGGACCTTGTGGGCGTCATGGGTGATCGTCGACGAGGATGTGCGGGTATTCTTCAGTGGTGATACCGGCTACTTCGATGGGTTCAAGCAGATTGGCGAGCGCTTCGGGCCATTCGACCTGACCCTGATCGAGACCGGAGCCTACAACGTCGCCTGGCCCGATGTGCACATGCAACCGGAGCAGAGCCTGCAGGCCCATCTGGATTTGCGCGGGCGCTGGCTGTTGCCGATTCACAACGGTACCTTCGACTTGTCCATCCATGGCTGGCAGGAGCCGTTCGAACGCATCCTGGCACTGGCCAATCAGGCGCAGGTGCGCTTGAGCACGCCGCAGATGGGGGAACGGGTCAGCCTTGTCTCTCCGCACGCCGGGCAGAACTGGTGGCAGCCGCGGCCCGTGCGTCAGCGGGGGCAGGCGAATGAGCGCGTGGTAGCGACGCGCTGAGGGTCAGCGGTTGTGAAAGGTGCCTGCCTTTGTTCTTCTGGTGCCTGTGAGATCGAGCGCCGCCCGCGCGGCGCTCGATCTCACAGGCGCAGAAGGTGTTGTGGCGAGCACCTGGTGGCCTTGATACGGTCTTTCACTCTTATATTTCAATTTCTTGAAATTAAAGGTTGACGCCCCTTCGAATCCCCTTATAATGCGCCCCACTTCCAGCGACAACGGAACGACAAACTCCTTGAAATTCAACGAGTTAGACGATTCGGAAGGTGCTGAAAGGGCTTCGATCAAATGATCGATGGCGGTTGAGGTGAAGGTTGACAGCGGTTTTAAACGCTGTATTATTCGCCTCCCGCTACGAGAGATCGTAGCGAGTCAAGTGTTTGAAGCTAAACGAGTTTCTCGCAAAAAACTTCAAAATAAACGCTTGACAGCAAATGAGGAAAGCGTAGAATTCGCGCCTCGGTTGAGACGAAAAGCTCTTAACCAAACGCTCTTTAACAAATCGAATCAAGCAATTCGTGTGGGTGCTTGTGAGTACGGACTGATAGTCACAAAGATTATCAGCATCACAAGTGGCCATGCGAGAAATCACATAGTCATTTGAGATTGCTGAGCCAAGTTTAGGGTTTCTTAAAAACCCAAGCAGTATTGAACTGAAGAGTTTGATCATGGCTCAGATTGAACGCTGGCGGCAGGCCTAACACATGCAAGTCGAGCGGATGACGGGAGCTTGCTCCTTGATTCAGCGGCGGACGGGTGAGTAATGCCTAGGAATCTGCCTGGTAGTGGGGGACAACGTTTCGAAAGGAACGCTAATACCGCATACGTCCTACGGGAGAAAGCAGGGGACCTTCGGGCCTTGCGCTATCAGATGAGCCTAGGTCGGATTAGCTAGTTGGTGGGGTAATGGCTCACCAAGGCGACGATCCGTAACTGGTCTGAGAGGATGATCAGTCACACTGGAACTGAGACACGGTCCAGACTCCTACGGGAGGCAGCAGTGGGGAATATTGGACAATGGGCGAAAGCCTGATCCAGCCATGCCGCGTGTGTGAAGAAGGTCTTCGGATTGTAAAGCACTTTAAGTTGGGAGGAAGGGCAGTAAGTTAATACCTTGCTGTTTTGACGTTACCGACAGAATAAGCACCGGCTAACTCTGTGCCAGCAGCCGCGGTAATACAGAGGGTGCAAGCGTTAATCGGAATTACTGGGCGTAAAGCGCGCGTAGGTGGTTCGTTAAGTTGGATGTGAAAGCCCCGGGCTCAACCTGGGAACTGCATCCAAAACTGGCGAGCTAGAGTACGGTAGAGGGTGGTGGAATTTCCTGTGTAGCGGTGAAATGCGTAGATATAGGAAGGAACACCAGTGGCGAAGGCGACCACCTGGACTGATACTGACACTGAGGTGCGAAAGCGTGGGGAGCAAACAGGATTAGATACCCTGGTAGTCCACGCCGTAAACGATGTCAACTAGCCGTTGGAATCCTTGAGATTTTAGTGGCGCAGCTAACGCATTAAGTTGACCGCCTGGGGAGTACGGCCGCAAGGTTAAAACTCAAATGAATTGACGGGGGCCCGCACAAGCGGTGGAGCATGTGGTTTAATTCGAAGCAACGCGAAGAACCTTACCAGGCCTTGACATGCAGAGAACTTTCCAGAGATGGATTGGTGCCTTCGGGAACTCTGACACAGGTGCTGCATGGCTGTCGTCAGCTCGTGTCGTGAGATGTTGGGTTAAGTCCCGTAACGAGCGCAACCCTTGTCCTTAGTTACCAGCACGTTATGGTGGGCACTCTAAGGAGACTGCCGGTGACAAACCGGAGGAAGGTGGGGATGACGTCAAGTCATCATGGCCCTTACGGCCTGGGCTACACACGTGCTACAATGGTCGGTACAGAGGGTTGCCAAGCCGCGAGGTGGAGCTAATCTCACAAAACCGATCGTAGTCCGGATCGCAGTCTGCAACTCGACTGCGTGAAGTCGGAATCGCTAGTAATCGCGAATCAGAATGTCGCGGTGAATACGTTCCCGGGCCTTGTACACACCGCCCGTCACACCATGGGAGTGGGTTGCACCAGAAGTAGCTAGTCTAACCTTCGGGGGGACGGTTACCACGGTGTGATTCATGACTGGGGTGAAGTCGTAACAAGGTAGCCGTAGGGGAACCTGCGGCTGGATCACCTCCTTAATCGACGACATCAGCCTGCTGATGAGCTCCCACACGAATTGCTTGATTCATTGTAAAAGACGATGCTGTAACGCGACCCTGTTATAGGTCTGTAGCTCAGTTGGTTAGAGCGCACCCCTGATAAGGGTGAGGTCGGCAGTTCAAATCTGCCCAGACCTACCATTACATGGTTCAGCCGTAGAATACACGGGGCCATAGCTCAGCTGGGAGAGCGCCTGCCTTGCACGCAGGAGGTCAGCGGTTCGATCCCGCTTGGCTCCACCACTTGCTTTACTTGATCAAACTCAGAAATGAGCATTCGCTTCGAATGTTGATTTCTGGCTTTTGTCAGATCGTTCTTTAAAAATTCGGATATGTGATAGATATAGACTGATGGCCAGTTTCACTGCTGGTTAATCAGGCTAAGGTAAAATTTGTGAGTTCTGCTCGAAAGAGCAACATGCGAATTTTCGGCGAATGTCGTCTTCACAGTATAACCAGATTGCTTGGGGTTATATGGTCAAGTGAAGAAGCGCATACGGTGGATGCCTTGGCAGTCAGAGGCGATGAAAGACGTGGTAGCCTGCGATAAGCTTTGGGGAGTCGGCAAACAGACTGTGATCCAGAGATCTCTGAATGGGGGAACCCACTCAGCATAAGCTGAGTATCTTGTACTGAATACATAGGTGCAAGAGGCGAACCAGGGGAACTGAAACATCTAAGTACCCTGAGGAAAAGAAATCAACCGAGATTCCCTTAGTAGTGGCGAGCGAACGGGGACCAGCCCTTAAGTTGATTTGAGATTAGTGGAACGCTCTGGAAAGTGCGGCCATAGTGGGTGATAGCCCCGTACACGAAAATCTCTTGTCAATGAAATCGAGTAGGACGGAGCACGAGAAACTTTGTCTGAATATGGGGGGACCATCCTCCAAGGCTAAATACTACTGACTGACCGATAGTGAACCAGTACCGTGAGGGAAAGGCGAAAAGAACCCCGGAGAGGGGAGTGAAATAGAACCTGAAACCGTATGCGTACAAGCAGTGGGAGCCTACTTTGTTAGGTGACTGCGTACCTTTTGTATAATGGGTCAGCGACTTATATTCAGTGGCGAGCTTAACCGAATAGGGGAGGCGTAGCGAAAGCGAGTCTTAATAGGGCGTTTAGTCGCTGGGTATAGACCCGAAACCGGGCGATCTATCCATGGGCAGGTTGAAGGTTAGGTAACACTGACTGGAGGACCGAACCGACTACCGTTGAAAAGTTAGCGGATGACCTGTGGATCGGAGTGAAAGGCTAATCAAGCTCGGAGATAGCTGGTTCTCCTCGAAAGCTATTTAGGTAGCGCCTCATGTATCACTCCAGGGGGTAGAGCACTGTTTCGGCTAGGGGGTCATCCCGACTTACCAAACCGATGCAAACTCCGAATACCTGGAAGTGCCGAGCATGGGAGACACACGGCGGGTGCTAACGTCCGTCGTGAAAAGGGAAACAACCCAGACCGTCAGCTAAGGTCCCAAAGTCATGGTTAAGTGGGAAACGATGTGGGAAGGCTTAGACAGCTAGGAGGTTGGCTTAGAAGCAGCCACCCTTTAAAGAAAGCGTAATAGCTCACTAGTCGAGTCGGCCTGCGCGGAAGATGTAACGGGGCTCAAACCATGCACCGAAGCTACGGGTGTCATCTTTGATGACGCGGTAGAGGAGCGTTCTGTAAGCCTGTGAAGGTGAGTTGAGAAGCTTGCTGGAGGTATCAGAAGTGCGAATGCTGACATGAGTAACGACAATGCGAGTGAAAAACTCGCACGCCGAAAGACCAAGGTTTCCTGCGCAACGTTAATCGACGCAGGGTTAGTCGGTCCCTAAGGCGAGGCTGAAAAGCGTAGTCGATGGAAAACAGGTTAATATTCCTGTACTTCCAGTTATTGCGATGGAGGGACGGAGAAGGTTAGGCCAGCCTGGCGTTGGTTGTCCAGGTTTAAGGTGGTAGGCTGAAATCTTAGGCAAATCCGGGATTTCAAGGCCGAGAGCTGATGACGAGTTGCCTCTAGGCGACGAAGTGGTTGATACCATGCTTCCAAGAAAAGCTCCTAAGCTTCAGATAACTGGGAACCGTACCCCAAACCGACACAGGTGGTTAGGTAGAGAATACCAAGGCGCTTGAGAGAACTCGGGTGAAGGAACTAGGCAAAATGGCACCGTAACTTCGGGAGAAGGTGCGCCGGCGAGGGTGAAGGACTTGCTCCGTAAGCCCATGCCGGTCGAAGATACCAGGCCGCTGCGACTGTTTATTAAAAACACAGCACTCTGCAAACACGAAAGTGGACGTATAGGGTGTGACGCCTGCCCGGTGCCGGAAGGTTAATTGATGGGGTTAGCGCAAGCGAAGCTCTTGATCGAAGCCCCGGTAAACGGCGGCCGTAACTATAACGGTCCTAAGGTAGCGAAATTCCTTGTCGGGTAAGTTCCGACCTGCACGAATGGCGTAACGATGGCGGCGCTGTCTCCACCCGAGACTCAGTGAAATTGAAATCGCTGTGAAGATGCAGTGTATCCGCGGCTAGACGGAAAGACCCCGTGAACCTTTACTATAGCTTTGCACTGGACTTTGAATTTGCTTGTGTAGGATAGGTGGGAGGCTTTGAAGTGGGGACGCCAGTTCTCATGGAGCCATCCTTGAAATACCACCCTGGCAACTTTGAGGTTCTAACTCAGGTCCGTTATCCGGATCGAGGACAGTGTATGGTGGGTAGTTTGACTGGGGCGGTCTCCTCCCAAAGAGTAACGGAGGAGTACGAAGGTGCGCTCAGACCGGTCGGAAATCGGTCGTAGAGTATAAAGGCAAAAGCGCGCTTGACTGCGAGACAAACACGTCGAGCAGGTACGAAAGTAGGTCTTAGTGATCCGGTGGTTCTGTATGGAAGGGCCATCGCTCAACGGATAAAAGGTACTCCGGGGATAACAGGCTGATACCGCCCAAGAGTTCATATCGACGGCGGTGTTTGGCACCTCGATGTCGGCTCATCACATCCTGGGGCTGAAGCCGGTCCCAAGGGTATGGCTGTTCGCCATTTAAAGTGGTACGCGAGCTGGGTTTAGAACGTCGTGAGACAGTTCGGTCCCTATCTGCCGTGGACGTTTGAGATTTGAGAGGGGCTGCTCCTAGTACGAGAGGACCGGAGTGGACGAACCTCTGGTGTTCCGGTTGTCACGCCAGTGGCATTGCCGGGTAGCTATGTTCGGAAGAGATAACCGCTGAAAGCATCTAAGCGGGAAACTTGCCTCAAGATGAGATCTCACTGGGATCTTGAATCCCCTAAAGGGCCGTCGAAGACTACGACGTTGATAGGTTGGGTGTGTAAGCGCTGTGAGGCGTTGAGCTAACCAATACTAATTGCCCGTGAGGCTTGACCATATAACACCCAAGCAATTTGCTAGCGCAGATTGCGGTGGTGAAGACGAAAGAACCGAAAGTTCGCAACTTCACAAGATCACATATCCGAATTCGCTGGGCTGTCCATCTGGACATTCTGGCAACAGAATTTCTTGACGACCATAGAGCATTGGAACCACCTGATCCCATCCCGAACTCAGCAGTGAAACGATGCATCGCCGATGGTAGTGTGGGGTTTCCCCATGTGAGAGTAGGTCATCGTCAAGATTCATTTCGCAAAACCCCTATCTGCGCCTGCAGGTAGGGGTTTTGTCTTTGTGGCCCTAAAAATCCCCAAGCCTCACCCAACCCCTTGTGGGAGCGGGTTCACCCGCGAACACCGGCAAAGCCGGTGCCATCCTCCGCGTCGCCTGCTCCCACAGCTCCCACACCGAGCGCGTAATATCCTGGGTGCGACAATATTCCCGTCACATTTACGTGACTTTCCCGCGCCCACCCTACGTCAAGACTCTGGTTCGGGGCACTCCTGACCCTGGGCTGAGCGATGCCAGCGTACCGTGCTGCGCATTTCTGGACTTCCACCGTCCCATCACTTGAGGTAGCAAGCAAGATGGCCAAGGCCGCCGATGTCGTTGTGCAATGCCTGGAAAACGAAGGTGTCGAGTATGTATTCGGTATTCCCGGTGAGGAAAACCTCGACCTGCTCGAATCCCTGCGCAAGTCGAAGATCAAGCTGGTACTGACCCGTCACGAGCAGTCCGCAGGCTTCATGGCCGCCACCTACGGCCGCCTGACCGGCAAGACCGGCGTCAGCCTGTCGACCCTCGGCCCTGGCGCCACCAACCTGGTCACCGCCAGCGCCTACGCCTACCTGGGCGGCATGCCGATGATGATGATCACCGGCCAGAAGCCGATCAAGAAGTCCAAGCAGGGCCGCTTCCAGATCATCGACGTGTGCGGCATGATGGACCCCATCACCAAGTACACCCACCAATTCGCCTCGGCCGACAACATCCCGGCCCGTATGCGCGAAGCCTTCCGCCTGGCTGAGGAAGAAAAGCCGGGTGCCGTGCACCTGGAGCTACCGGAAGACATCGCCGCCGAGCAGACCGACAGCCTGCCGATCCCGCCTAGCCTGAGCCGTCGCCCGCTGGCCGAGCACAAGGCCATCGAAGCTGCCGTGGAGAAACTGCAGAACGCCCGTAACCCGATCCTGGTGATCGGCGCCGGCGCCAACCGCAAGATGACCGCCAAGGTCCTCAAGCAACTGATCGACAAGACCGGCATCCCGTTCATCACCACCCAGATGGGTAAAGGTGTGGTCGACGAGCGTCACCCACGCTTCCTGGGCAACGCCGCGCTGTCGTCGGGTGACTTCGTGCACCGCGCCGTCGAAGCTGCCGACCTGATCGTCAACATCGGTCACGACGTGATCGAGAAGCCACCGTTCTTCATGGTCCGTGGCGGCACCGAGGTCATCCACATCAACTTCCGCTCTGCCGAAGTCGATGCCGTGTACTTCCCGCAGGTGGAAGTGATTGGCGACATCGCCAACGCCGTGTGGCAGATCAGCGAAGCGCTGAGTGACACCACACACTGGGACTTCACTCGCCTGATGGCCATCCGTGAAGCCAACGAAGCACAGATCGCCGAAGGGGCCGACGACAACCGCTTCCCGGTCTACCCGCAGCGCATGGTCGCCGACATCCGTCGCGTGCTGCCGTCCGAAGGCATCGTTGCCCTGGACAACGGCATCTACAAGATCTGGTTCGCCCGTAACTACAAGGCGCACAAGCCGAACACCGTACTGCTGGACAACGCCCTGGCGACCATGGGCGCCGGCCTGCCATCGGCCATGGCTGCGCACCTGGTGCACCCGGACCGCCCGGTGATCTCGGTTTGCGGTGACGGCGGCTTCATGATGAACAGCCAGGAGCTGGAGACTGCGGTACGCTTGGGGATGCACATCACCGTGGTGATCCTGCGTGACGACGGCTACGGCATGATCCGCTGGAAGCAGGCGAACATGGGCTTCACCGATTTCGGCCTGGACTACGGCAACCCGGACTTCGTCAAGTACGCCGAAGCCTACGGTGCCAACGGCCACCGCGTGGAAAGCGCCGAAGGCCTGCTGCCGCTGCTCGAGCACTGCATCAAGACCCCGGGCGTGCACGTGATCGACTGCCCGGTCGATTACAGCGAGAACGACCGCATCCTCAACAGCGAGCTGCGTGAGCGCGCGCTGGCGGTGTAAGGCCTGAGGCCCCCTACAGGTATGGCGCCTGTGGGAGCGGCCTTGTGTCGCGAGAGGGCTGCAAAGCAGCCCCGGCAATTTTTGCCATGTCGCTGAAATCCTGGGGCCGCTCTGCGGCCCTTTCGCGACACAAGGCCGCTCCCACACTGATCGCATTGACCTCTGCGGCGTGTAAGGCCCTTCCTGTCATACCCATCCCCTATTCCTACAAGCTTGCAGGAATACCCCGACTGTCACTCCCCAGCCCAACCCCGCTTTACTGGCGCCCTTCCAAAACAACCATAAGAAGGAAGTCGCCATGTCCGAACATTGCCCCCCCGTCAGCCCCGTACGCATCGCCGTCATCCAGTACGACCCCCAGGTCGGGCTCGAGCATTGCGACGGTAACCTGAGCAGAGGCCTGGCATTGGCCCGGCGGGCAGTGCGTGAAGGTGCCAACCTGATCGTGCTGCCCGAGTTGGCCAACACCGGCTACACCTTCCACACCCGTGCAGAGGCCTATGCCCATGCCGAAACGCTGGAGGAAGGTCGCAGCCTGAACCTCTGGGCGGATTTCGCCAGGGAGTATCAGGTGTACCTGGCTGCGGGTTTTGCCGAACGCGAGGGGCTGAAACTCTACGACAGTGCCGTACTGTTCGGTCCGCAAGGCTTGCTCGGGCATTACCGCAAGGCTCACCTGTGGAACCAGGAAAAGCTCTGGTTCACCCCTGGCAACCTAGGCTTCCCCGTGTTCGAGACGCCGATCGGCCGTATCGGTCTGCTGATCTGCTGGGATATCTGGTTCCCGGAGGTGCCGCGGCTGATGACCGCACAAGGCGCCGACATCATCTGCAGCCTGAACAACTGGGTATGGACACCACCGCCGCTGTTCGATGAAGCCGGGCGCTGCATGGCTTCCTACCTGACCATGACGGCGGCACACGTCAACAACGTCTACATCGCTGCCGCCAACCGCATAGGCAGCGAGCGGGGAGGGCGCTTCCTGGGCTGTTCGCTGATTGCCGGTACCAATGGCTGGCCAATTGGCGAGGTGGCCAGTGCAGAGGAGGAGGGCATTCTCTACGCCGATGTCGACCTCAGCAGCGCACGCTCGGCACCGATCTGGAACAGCCTCAACGACCTGCCGCGAGACCGGCGTACCGATCTCTATGATGCAACCCTTGGCTATCGCCTGCATGCACCGATGCCGCGCTGAGGAGTCGCACATGAAAACCCTACTCTTCCCCAACCGGCAGCGTTCGTCGGTGTTGATCCTCGCCTGCCTGCTGGTGCTGCTGGCTGCCAGCCTCGTCCAGGGCCAATGGCCGGACTACACGCAACTGGCAGCGACGCTCGATCAGCCGTTAAGCCGCCTGCGCTGGATAGTCGGTGATATCAGCGAAGTAGCCTTCTACAAGCATGAGTTGCCCGCGCTGGGCTTGCTACTGGGGGCTTGCCTGGCGCACTGGGCCCATGTGCATGGGTATCGCTGGCAGGGCTTTGCCATCTGCTACGGCAGCGGATTATGGCCATGGGTATTCACCAGTTCGCTGCTGGGCTTGCTGCTCAGTCACGCGTTGTGGGGATGGACCTTGGCCAGTGGCACCTGGCAACCGACTTTCGTCGCTTTCGTATCGTTGCCAGCGGCCATGGTGCTGCTATTTGGCGCGGGTTGGCAGGTGACGATCAGCGGCGCACTGCTGGGGGCACTGCTGGTAACGCCAGCCAGCCTGTTGATGGTCAACTACCTGTGCTACCCGTTGCAGTTGCCGGTGGTAGTCGGCAACGTAAGTGGCATGGCGCTGGCGAGCGTCGTGGCGTTCACGCTGTGCTGGCGCTTTCCATCATGGGTGCGGCCCAGCCACAAGCCCGCCGCGCCCGAACCCGTTGCGGCCCAACCCGATTACGGCGTGGTCTGGACCCTGCGGCGTGTGCTGGCCGATTTCAGCGAAGCGCCATTCTTCGGTAATGAACTGGCCAGCCTCGGGCTACTGCTGGGGGTGTTCCTGGCTTACATGCTGGCCCCCGCTGCACCGGCCTACGGTTCGCTGCTGCTGATACCGATGGTTGCCGGGCAGGCGCTGGCGTCACTGGTTGGGGTCGTGTTCTGGCGTCGCCAGTGGCAGGCGCGAGGGTGGTACCCCACTTACATTCCCATCGTCTCGATCGTCCCTGCCGCTGTGCTTACCCACGGTGGAGGCTGGCAAGTGGTCGTAGCCAGTGCAGTGCTGGGCGCGCTGGTAGCTCCACCTTTGGCAGTGGCCATCACTCAGCGCTTGCCGGCTTACATGCATGGCTACATCGGTAATGTGGTGTCGATGGCCATCAGCACACTGGGGATCGTGCCGCTGGTCGGGGTGCTTGCGGGAGGTGGCGTATGAAAGCGCATGCAAACCTGCCCAAGCTGTCGATCGCTGGCCTGGGTGGCACGGTGAGCATGGAGGCAAGTGCCAGCGGATGCGGGGTGATGCCCAAGCTTGACTGCAATGGGCAACTGGCCAAGTTGCCACAACTGCGCGAAATGGCCCATCTTGAAACTGCCACTCTGGGCCTGCTCCCCAGTGCCTCGCTGGGCTTTGCTGCGCTGCTCGAGGTGCTGGCCTGGGCTCGGGGTGAGGTGGAGCGCGGAGCGCACGCGGTGGTACTGACCCAGGGTACCGACAGTCTTGAGGAAACGGCGTATTTCCTCGATCTGCTATGGCCGTTCGATGCGCCATTGGTGATGACCGGTGCCATGCGCGCGGCCAGCCAGCCGGGCAACGACGGCCCGGCCAATTTGCTGGCTGCGGCGCAGGTTGCACTGGCCCCGAGCAGCCGTGGGCGCGGCGTTCTGGTGCTGATGAATGATCAGGTCCACTGTGCCGCGAGGGTTCGCAAGACGGCCAGCCTGGCGATGGCTGCATTCGAATCGCCCGGCTGCGGACCGCTGGGCGATGTTGTGGAGGGTGTTGTGGCATATCGTCAACCGCCTGGCCCGCGAGAGGTGCTGCCGTTACCGCATCGCACCGAGCATCGGGTTGCACTGCTGGAAGCGTGCCTGGATGCGGATACGGCGTTGCTCAATGCCATGGCGGTACTGGGCTACGAGGGACTGGTCATCGCTGGCTTTGGTGCTGGTCACGTTTCCGGTAGCTGGTCCGAAGTGCTGGGCTATCTCGCGCCCACCTTCCCAGTGATTGTTGCCACCCGCACAGGCAGTGGTCCCACAGCCTCGGCATCCTACGGTTTTGCCGGTGCCGAGATCGATTTGCAGAGCAAAGGGGTACACATGGCGGGGCAATTGTGTCCGCGCAAGTGCCGCATCCTGTTGTGGCTGTTGATCGGTACGGGCAGGCAGCAGCAGCTGCATTGCTGGTTGCCACGTTAAGCAATCTGCTCGCGTACCTGTAAGCGCGGGCAGCCCTTGGGCTGTTCTGTGCTAGGGTGCACACACTTTTGCTTCCCAGGACTTTCACCCATGCTCCCCGCACTCAGCGAAAAAGAACTCGACCGCCTTGAAGACCTGCTGATCACCTACGGCAATGACTACTCGGTACTCAACCTGGCCGAGCTCAATGGCTTTTTCACTGCATTGGCCAGCTCGCCATCCACCGTCACCCCGGAACAGTGGCTGCCCGCGGTGGCCGGCGGCAAGGTGCCGAAGTTCAAGAAGCCGGCGCATGAAGAGGCTTATACGGCGTTGATGCTGCGCTATGCCAGCCAGGTGGCGGAGGAGTTGGGTGACGACGTCGATCACTTCGAGCCGCTGTTCGAGGAAAACGAAGACGAGGTAGGCACGGTGATCGTGATGGAGGAATGGTGCTTCGGCTATATGCGCGGCACCCAGGTCGCCGGCTGGGCCGAGCTGCCGCCAGAGCAGGATCAACTGCTCAAGGCCATTTCGCTGCATGGGTTGGAGGACAACTTCGAGCTGCTGGATCAGATGAGCGAAGAGGATATCCAGGCTTGCGTGCCGCAGGTGGTCGAGGCTGCGCGTGGGTTGTTCCGGTATTTCAACAAACTGCACTGATCTTGCATCTGCATTGATGCTACCGGCCCCAGCGCCGACAACCGACCGCGTTAACCGATCCAGTGGGAGCAACTGTCTTGCTCAATATCTAAAAACTGGCGCGAGCCCTGTGGGAGCGGGTTCACCCGCGAACACCGGCACAGCCGGTGCCATACGCCGCGTTGCATTCTTCGCGGGTAAACCCGCTCCCACATGGACCGCACAAGCCCCCGGCCGGTGCGTTCTTCTGTGGGAGCCGGCCTCACGATTATTCCGCCCCGCGAAATTATGGTTTCCCCGCCACACGGATTCTGCTGCCAGCCGAACCGGTGCAGCATGTGCTCCATCAGCCCACCCCGGCGCTGACCAGGAGCCAAGCCCATGTCGAACCCGATCAAGCTTTACAACTTCCCCAAGTCCGGCCATGCCCACCGCATCGAGCTGATGCTCTCGCTGCTGAACCTGCCCACCGAGCTGGTGTTCGTCGACCTCGCCAAAGGTGCGCACAAGCAGCCGGACTTCCTGGCCCTCAACCCGTTCGGCCAGGTCCCGGTCATCGATGACAACGGTACGGTGATCGCCGATTCCAACGCCATCCTGGTGTACCTGGCCAAGAAGTACGACAACGGCACCTGGCTCCCCGAGGAGCCCGCCGCCGCCGCCCGCGTGCAGCGCTGGCTGTCGGTCGCTGCCGGCCCGCTGGCCTTCGGCCCTGCCGCCGCGCGCCTGGTGACCGTATTCGGCGCCGCGTTCAACACCGACGAGGTCATTGCCCGCGCCCACACCCTGCTCAAGGTGATCGACGCCGAGCTGGCCAAAACGCCGTTCCTGGTCGGTAGCACACCCACCATCGCCGATATCGCCAACTACTCGTACATCGCCCACGCACCGGAGGGCAATGTTTCGCTGGAGCCCTATGCCAACGTACGCAGCTGGCTGGCGCGGATTGAGGCGCTGCCTGGCTTCGTGCCCATGCCACGCACCGTGATCGGGCTGCAGACCAGCGCCTGACATCCCGCCACCGCGAGGAACGCCGCCATGCAAAAGAACCCGGAGCACCACCCCTCGCCCTGGCATGCGGGGGAGAAAACCCTGCAGGAAAAAGCCGGTGTCGCGGAGCGCATGGAGGCGTTCGGGCAGAAGGTCATTCGTGACTACATGCCCGACCAGCATCGTATTTTCTATCACCAGTTGCCGTTCATGGTCGCCGCCAGCGTGGACGACCGGGGGAGGCCCTGGGCAACATTGTTGGAAGGGCCGGAAGGTTTCGTCAGCTCGCCGAACCCACGCCAGCTGACGATCAACACTCAGCTGGCAGCAGACGATCCCGCTACCCCGGGGCTGTCTGCCGGACAGGCGGTCGGCCTGTTGGGTATCGAACTGCACACCCGTCGACGCAACCGCCTCAACGGGCAGGTCCACGAGGCCGGCGACGGGCAACTGCAGGTGACTGTGGAGCAGTCGTTCGGCAACTGCCCGCAGTACATTCAGCTGCGTGACTACACCCGCGTCGCGGAACCCGCGCAAGGGCGTGTCGATGCAGCGACACTCGATGCCACGGCTGCCCGCATGATCCAGACAGCCGACACTTTCTTTGTCGCCAGCTATGTCGAGCAAGGCGACGGCCAGCGCTCGGTGGATGTCTCCCACCGTGGCGGGCGGCCCGGGTTCGTCAAGGTTGAAGGCAACCGCCTGACCATTCCCGACTATGCTGGCAACCTGCACTTCAATACCCTGGGCAACCTGCTGGTGAACCCGCAAGCAGGGTTGCTGTTCATCGATTTCAGCAACGGCAACGTGTTGCAGCTATACGGGCATGCCGAGTTGCTGTTGGACAGCCCCGCCATCCAGGCGTTCGAAGGCGCCGAGCGCTTGTGGACGCTGGAGGTCGAGCAGGTGGTGTGGCGCCCGGCTGCCGTTTCCCTGCGGTGGGCCTTCAAGGAGTACGCGCCGACCAGCCTGATGACCGGCACCTGGGCCGAGGCCGACGCGCGCCTGCAGCAACGCCAGCGACAGCGCCAATGGCAGGCCTGGCGTGTGCAGCGGGTGGAGCAGGAGAGCCGCGACATCCGCTCGTTCTACCTTGAGCCACCTGCTGGCAGTGCGACGGCCTTTGCGCCAGGGCAACATGTTCCGGTGCAGATCCAGCTCGACGGCGAGGCGGCACTGATCCGCACCTACAGCCTGTCCAGCGCGCCTTCCGATGGCTACCTGCGCATCAGCGTCAAAGCCCAGGGCCAGGCCTCGCGGCACCTGCATGAGCACGTTGTGGCAGGCGATGTGCTGAACGTGCGCCCGCCGATGGGCAGCTTCACGCTGGACCAGCAGAGCACACGGCCGCTGGTGCTGATCGGCGCGGGTGTGGGTATCACGCCGTTACTGGCCATGCTGCGCGAGCAGTTGAACAAGGGGAGGACACGGCGCATTCATCTGTTCCATGGTGCGCGCAGCCTGGCCGACCTGCCGTTCCGTGAGGAGCTGGCGAGCTTGCAACAACGGGCCGGCGGCCTGCTGCAGGTGCACCGCGCCCTGAGCCAGCCGGAAGCGCATGCGTTGGCGGGGCGTGATTACGCGTTTGCCGGTCGGCTGGGTATCGAGCAGGTCAAGGCGACGCTGGCGCTGGACGACTACGATTTCTACCTGTGCGGCCCGGGCAGTTTTACCCAGGACCTGTACGAAGGGCTGCGCGGGGTGCATGTGCCGGATGCGCGGATCCATGCCGAAGCCTTTGGCCCGTCGACGCTCCGGCGGCACACCGACGATGACCAACCCACATTGCAACAGCCACCTGCTGCCAGCGAGCCGGTGCCGGTGTACTTTGCAGCTTCGGCGAAGGAGGCGCGCTGGGCGCCCGGCAGCGGGACGCTGCTGGAGTTGGCCGAGGCGCGTGGGCTGGCGCCGGAGTTCAGTTGCCGGGGCGGGTCGTGCGGTACCTGCAAGACCCGCTTGGTCAGTGGCCAGGTGCATTACCCGAACCCGCCGGCCGAACTGCCGGAGGCGGGTTCGGTATTGATCTGCTGTGCCGTGCCGGCCCGGTCAGAGGAGGGGACGCAGGCGTTGGTGCTGGATCTGTAAGGTAGCCTGTCCCGGCCCTTTCGCGGGCTTGCCCGCTCCCACAGGTACTCCACTGCCCTCAGGAGCGGTGAATAACCTGTGGGAGCGGGCAAGCCCGCGAAAGGGCCGGTATTGGCAACACAAAATGCCCAGATGAAAGATAATCCCGGCACCTCACAATCCCAGGAGCCCGCATGGACCAGATCCACCTGATGAAGGTGTTCGTCGCCGTAGGCGAACTGGAAAGCTTCGCCGCCGCTGCACGCCGCCTGGACATTTCCCCAGCCGCAGTCACCCGTGCCGTCAGCGCCCTGGAAGAGCAGCTCGGGGTCAAGTTGGTGCTGCGCACCACCCGCAGCGTGCGCCTGACCGAAGCGGGTGGCCGTTACCTGGAAGACACCCGGCTTATCCTCGCCAGCATCCACGAGGCCAACGAAGCGGCTGCCGGCATCAATGCCACACCCAAAGGTGACCTGGCCGTCACCGCGCCGATCCTGTTCGGCAAGAAGTACGTCATGCCGTGCATCGTCCGCTACCTGCAGCAGTACCCCGAGGTTGACGTTTCCGCCTACTTCCTCGACCGCATAGTGAACATGGTCGAGGAGGGTATGGACGTGGCCGTACGCATCGGCCCCTTGCCAGACTCCGGCCTGAAAGCGCTGCGGGTGGGCAGGGTGCGGCGCATGTTGTGTGCGTCCCCCGACTACCTGGCGCGCCATGGCGTGCCGATGCACCCGTCCGACCTGGCGGGGCATGCGGTGATCGGCACCACCAACCTGTCGCCACGTGCCGGCTGGCGCTTCGGCGTGACCGAGGAGCCGACCCTGGTGCGCGTGAAGCCCCGCCTGACGGTGACCAGCAATGATGGGGCGATAGCGGCTGCTAGTGGCGGACTGGGGATTGCTCGCCTGCTGTCGTACCAGGTGGCGGATGAACTGGCCAGCGGGCAGCTGCAGGTGATCCTGGCCGAGTACGAAGAGGCGCCATGGCCGATTCATGTACTGCACCGGGAGAGCAAGTACGGCTCGTCCAAGGTCAGGGCCTTCATCGACATGCTGGCGCAGGATTTGCGGGCCCAGCAGCTGGATTGAAGTCGCGGACGGTAGCTCTACCCTGAGCTATCTTCAGAACTGGCCTCGCCCACGACCACGTAGACTGGCATGTCCAGTCCCGGCACCTTGTGGTGCCGCACCCCCTTTGTCGGCGTGGGCGAGGCCTCTCAATTCGTATTTGGCCGCCCAAGGCGGTCGAACCTGCTCGACCACTGCCATTCTGAAATCTCCCGAGCTACGCGATCCCCCGTGGGAGCGGCCTTGTGCCGCGAAAGGGCTGCGCCGCAACCCCAGCAGTTCATGTCGCACTGCTGAGCCCCAGACAAACTGCCATTGCGAAATCGAAAAGACGCGTGCATTGTAATGACAAACGTCTTTACCTTAGGGCCGCCCCATGGCATCCATCAACATACGTGTCGACGACGAACTCAAAGCCCGCGCATACAAAGAGCTTGAGCGCCTCGGCGTTACCCCCTCCGAACTCATGCGCCAGGCTCTGCAGTATGTTGCAGAGCGAGGCAAGCTGCCCTTCCGCCCTGTCCTGATGACTGAGGACGATGAAGATCTCATTGCGACTGTGAAAGAGCGGCTTGCTTCCCCGCAGCGCGTGAGGGTCCAGTTGGATGACCTATAGCCTCGACTTCGATTCACGTGCATTGAAAGAGTGGAAGAAGCTGGGCGATACGGTGCGTCAGCAGTTCAAGAAGAAACTGGCGGAAGTTCTGCTGAACCCTCGAATCGAGGCAAATCGCCTTCACTCGCTGCCTGACTGCTACAAGATAAAGCTGCGCAGCAGCGGGTATCGACTGGTCTATCAGGTCATTGACCAAGAGATCGTGGTTTTTGTCGTCGCTGTTGATCGTCGCGAACGGGACCAGGCATACAAGAAGGCTGCCGAGCGGCTCGAATAGACTTCAGGATCTGGCGGTTCCAAGGCTGCAATCTCAGGGTACAGCGCAGCCCATAAGCTAGCGCTGTACCTGTGGGAGCGGGCGTGCCCGCGAAGAATACGACGCGGTGCATGGCACCGGCTGCGCCGGTGTTCGCGGGTAAACCCGCTCCCACAGGTTTTGCATCAGCCCAGAGTGCCTATTGCCAACTCCGGCACTTACCTCTGTTCTTGGCCTGCTTACCAAGAACATCTGGCAAACTGAGCCATCTGTGGGAGCGGGTTCACCCGCGAAGAGGCCAGCACAGGCAAAACCGCCTGCTAAACCCCATGCATCCGCAGCGCTCGCTGCGCACACGCCCGCCAACTCAACTTCCGCTTCTCCACCGGCCCCTGCTGATCAACTTCCCCAGCCAGCACCACAGGCATATCCCGCATCCTCACCCAAGGCTCACTCTGCCAATACAACAACGTCGCGCTCCGCCCTCCAGGCCAGCACATCTGCCCCAGTCGCGGCGCATCCTCTACCCCGTCAGCTTGCCCATCGCGCAGCACCGCCACCACTTCATGCGTCAGCCACCAACGCAAATGGCGGTTCTCCGGCACATGGTGATGCGCCAGCAAGGTATAGGCTCCGGACTCGCTGACCATGGTGGTCTCCTGGTACTTGCCATAGCGCAGCAGCTGCACAGTGCGGTACTGATCCGGGTCGAGCTTGCGCATGCAGTGTTCGTCGAAGAAGTGCCCACTCAGCCGGCCGAGTTCGTGGGCGCAGAACCAGGCTTGGGATTCGAACCAGAGGGTGTGGAGTGGGCGGTTGTGACGGGTGAAGAGGGTGGGTGTATTGAGGCTGTTCATGTTTGGCTATCCTGATATTGGAGAGCCGTTGCTAACGGGAACGGGATTCCGCTGCGTGAGCGTTCTTAAGCGCCATAAGACGTTATCGCGATGCCCTAAAAGTAACAATGCCAAACCCTGTAGGAAGCTTCCTGTTCGGCCATTTTCCAAGCAAAAAAAGGCTGCCAATTGGCAGCCTTCTCGATGCTCAGCCCGGACGATCAGTCCCAGCTCAGTGCACCACCCGTCTGATACTCGATCACACGAGTCTCGAAGAAGTTCTTCTCTTTCTTCAAGTCCATGATCTCGCTCATCCAAGGGAACGGGTTGGTAGTCCCTGGGTACTCTTCCTTCAGACCAATCTGGGTCAGGCGACGGTTGGCGATGAACTTGAGGTAGTCCTCCATCATCGCTGCGTTCATGCCCAGCACGCCGCGTGGCATGGTGTCACGGGCGTATTCGATCTCCAGCTGGGTCCCTTGCAGGATCATCTGGGTCGCTTCTTCCTTCATCGCCGCGTCCCACAGGTGCGGGTTCTCGATCTTGATCTGGTTGATCACGTCGATACCGAAGTTCAGGTGCATCGACTCGTCACGCAGGATGTACTGGAACTGCTCGGCCACGCCGGTCATCTTGTTGCGGCGGCCCATGGACAGGATCTGGGTGAAGCCGCAGTAGAAGAAGATGCCTTCCAGTACGCAGTAGTAGGCGATCAGGTTGCGCAGCAGCTCTTTGTCGGTTTCGACGGTGCCGGTGTTGAATTCCGGATCGGAGATGGCGCGGGTGTACTTCAGGCCCCAGGCGGCTTTCTTCGCGACCGACGGGATCTCGTGGTACATGTTGAAGATCTCGCCTTCATCCATGCCCAGCGACTCGATGCAGTACTGGTAGGCGTGGGTGTGGATCGCCTCTTCGAAGGCCTGGCGCAGGATGTACTGGCGGCACTCCGGGTTGGTGATCAGGCGGTACACGGCCAGGGCCAGGTTGTTGGCGACCAGCGAGTCGGCGGTGGAGAAGAAACCGAGGTTGCGCATGACGATGCGACGCTCGTCTTCGGTCAGGCCGTCCATGCTCTTCCACAGGGCGATGTCGGCGGTCATGTTGACCTCTTGCGGCATCCAGTGGTTGGCGCAGCCGTCCAGGTACTTCTGCCAGGCCCAGTCGTACTTGAACGGTACCAGCTGGTTGAGGTCGGCGCGGCAGTTGATCATGCGCTTTTCGTCAACGCGCACGCGGGCGCTGGAGCCTTCCAGCTCGGCCAGGCCTTCGGCGATGTCGAGGTCGTTCAGGGCAGCCTTGGCGCGCTTGACCGCGTCGGAGTCGTCGGCGGTGGCGACACGGGCTTCCAGGGCGGCGGCACCACCGGCGCTGTCGAGCTTGTCGAGGGTGGCGGCGGCAGCGGCCTGCGCAGGGGTGTTGCCTTTGGCGGCTACTTCGCCGTCTTCTTTATCGAATTCGTCCCAGCTCAGCATGGTGAGATTCTCCTGCTTGAGGGCCATCTATCAAGTATGGCCGGTGGATCTTGGTTGCGGTGCGGTGCACGCAAATCTGAAGTGCCCGAAAAGGGCTGGCCGCGGCTTTGCAGCCACGGCTTGTTGTGTCTGGCTGTGGAGAGGCGGCGGGAGTGCCGGCCTCATCGCGGGTGAACCCGCTCCCACAGGGTCCGCAGTGGTGCGCAAAACGCGTTGAGGCTTCCCGTAGGAAGCCTCGGCCTGGCCTTACTGGCAGGCTTCGCAGTCAGGCTCGTCGATCGCGCAGGCCTTCGGCACTGGCGCAGGGCCGGCTGCCTGGACCGGGGCGCTGTCGCCACCGCTGGAAACGGCATTGAGCTTGCCGGTGTTGATGGTCGACTTCTCGGTGCTGGTCGCGGCCAGGGCACGGAGGTAGTAGGTGGTCTTCAGACCACGGTACCAGGCCATGCGGTAGGTCACGTCCAGCTTCTTGCCCGAGGCGCCGGCGATGTACAGGTTCAGCGACTGGGCCTGGTCGATCCACTTCTGGCGACGCGAGGCGGCATCGACGATCCACTTGGTCTCGACTTCGAACGCGGTGGCGTACAGGTCTTTCAGCTCTTGCGGGATACGCTCGATCTGCTGCACCGAACCGTCGTAGTACTTCAGGTCGTTGATCATTACCGAGTCCCACAGGCCACGGGCCTTCAGGTCGCGGACCAGGTACGGGTTGATCACGGTGAACTCGCCCGACAGGTTCGATTTCACGTACAGGTTCTGGTAGGTCGGCTCGATGGACTGCGACACGCCGGTGATGTTGGCGATGGTCGCGGTCGGCGCGATGGCCATGATGTTCGAGTTACGAATACCTTTCTTGACGCGCTCGCGCACCGGGGCCCAGTCCAGGGACTCTTCCAGGTTGACGTCGATGTACTTGGCACCACGGGCTTCGATCAGGATCTGTTGCGAATCCAGCGGCAGGATGCCCTTGGACCACAGCGAACCCTGGAAGGTCTCGTACGCACCGCGCTCGTCGGCCAGGTCGCAGGACGCCTGGATGGCGTAGTAGCTGACCGCTTCCATCGACTTGTCGGCGAACTCGACGGCGGCATCGGAACCGTACGGAATGTGCTGCAGGTACAGCGCATCCTGGAAGCCCATGATGCCCAGGCCGACCGGGCGGTGCTTGAAGTTCGAGTTACGCGCTTGCGGCACCGAGTAGTAGTTGATGTCGATCACGTTGTCGAGCATGCGCACGGCGGTGTTCACGGTGCGTTGCAGCTTGGCGGTGTCCAGCTTGCCGTCGACGATGTGGTTCGGCAGGTTGATCGAGCCCAGGTTGCAGACCGCGATCTCGTCCTTGTTGGTGTTCAGGGTGATCTCGGTGCACAGGTTCGAGCTGTGGACCACGCCCACGTGCTGCTGCGGCGAACGCAGGTTGCACGGGTCCTTGAAGGTCAGCCACGGGTGGCCGGTCTCGAACAGCATCGACAGCATCTTGCGCCACAGGTCTTTGGCCTGGATGGTCTTGAACACCTTGATCTTGTTGTACTCGGTCAGGGCTTCGTAGTACTCGTAGCGCTCTTCGAAGGCCTTGCCGGTCAGGTCGTGCAGGTCTGGCACTTCCGAAGGCGAGAACAGGGTCCACTTGCCGTCATCGAAGACACGCTTCATGAACAGGTCAGGGATCCAGTTGGCGGTGTTCATGTCGTGGGTACGACGACGGTCATCACCGGTGTTCTTGCGCAGCTCGATGAACTCTTCGATGTCCAGGTGCCAGGTTTCCAGGTAGGCACACACGGCGCCCTTGCGCTTGCCACCCTGGTTCACGGCAACGGCGGTGTCGTTGACTACTTTCAGGAACGGAACCACGCCCTGCGACTTGCCGTTGGTGCCCTTGATGTAGGAGCCCAGTGCACGCACAGGGGTCCAGTCGTTGCCCAGGCCACCGGCGAATTTCGACAGCATGGCGTTGTCGTGGATCGCGTGGTAGATGCCCGACAGGTCGTCCGGCACGGTGGTCAGGTAGCAGCTGGACAGCTGCGGGCGCAGGGTGCCGGCGTTGAACAGGGTCGGGGTCGAGGCCATGTAGTCGAACGACGACAACAGGTTGTAGAACTCGATCGCACGGGCTTCCTTGTCTTTCTCTTCCAGCGCCAGGCCCATGGCCACACGCATGAAGAATACCTGTGGCAGCTCGAAGCGCACGCCATCCTTGTGGATGAAGTAGCGGTCGTACAGGGTCTGCAGGCCCAGGTAGGTGAATTGCTGGTCACGCTCGTGGTCGATGGCCTTGCCCAGGCGGTCCAGGTCGTAGCCTTTCAGGGCCGGGTCCAGCAGCTCGAACTCGACGCCTTTGTCGATGTAGGCTGGCAGGGCCTTGGCGTACAGGTCGGCCATTTCGTGGTGGGTGGCGCTCTCGGCCACGTTCAGGAAGCCCAGGCCTTCGGCGCGCAGGGTGTCCATCAGCAGGCGGGCGGTCACGAACGAGTAGTTCGGCTCGCGCTCTACCAGGGTACGGGCGGTCATTACCAGGGCGGTGTTGACGTCCTTGATGGCCACGCCGTCGTACAGGTTCTTCAGGGTGTCGCGCTGGATCAGGTCGCCATCGACTTCGGCCAGGCCTTCGCAGGCTTCGCTGATGATGGTGTTCAGGCGGGCCATGTCGAGCGGCGCCAGGCTGCCGTCGGCCAGGGTGATGCGGATGGACGGGTGCGGCTCGACCACGGACTCGGCGTTCACGCGGGTGGCGCGCTCCTTGGCGCGCTGCTCGCGGTAGATCACGTAGTCACGGGCGACTTTCTGCTCGCCGGCGCGCATCAGGGCCAGTTCGACCTGGTCCTGGATTTCTTCGATGTGGATGGTGCCACCCGATGGCATGCGACGCTTGAACGTGGCGGTGACCTGCTCGGTCAGGCGCGCGACGGTGTCGTGGATGCGCGACGAAGCGGCGGCGGTGCCGCCTTCAACTGCGAGGAACGCCTTGGTGATGGCAACGGTGATCTTGTCGTCGGTGTAGGGGACGACAGTGCCGTTACGCTTGATCACGCGCAGTTGGCCGGGGGCGGTGGCGGCCAGATCCTGGTTGGAATCGGCGGCCTGCGGCACCTTGGCCTGCGGGTTCTCGCGAGTTGTGTCGGTTTGCATGGGTGGGTGTCTCCACAGTTTCTATATTGTTCAGGCGCCTTTTGGGCGCCCACCGTTCCGTCCACTTGCTCGATGGCCTGGCGGGGATGGGCAATGCATGCGCATCCGCCCGCGCGGGCGTACCGACTTCGGGACAGACTCAGGAATAAGGGGCAATGGCTTGCCGCTCCCTGGCCGAAGTCAAAGGTTCTGGGCCGTGCCCAAAAACTGTTGCTGATGGATGCCAGGCCTGGCCTGCCACACCCATACCCGAACAAGGCCCTGGAAGGGCTTGCCTCGGTCGCCTCCGCAGGAGCGGTTTGGCTGCTGAAATCACTTGAAGTTCACCCGAAAAATCGCTTGATTTTGCGGGTTGACTTTTGTGTGTGATTTTGCACGAAACCCTATATCTAGTGGTTCGCTGCGATCGGGATACAAGATAATGCGGTATTGGGGGCTTTGCAAGGCGAGCGCCTGTGGATAACTTGTGCGTACTTTGTGAGTGAATGGTGGGTATTCGCTGTAGGCCTTGTGCCAAGTGGTTTGCAGTATTTTTCTGCGCCTTGCCGGTTCTGGGCAGAATTTTTCGGGCGCGAACCTTGTCACAAAAAACGGTTCAGTCGAGGGGCTGCTGGCAGGTTGGCAGTGCCTGGGGGCGGGACGTAGTATCCGAAGCAGATGTTGCCTTTTGGTTAAAGGGTCATGTTTCCTGCACCGGCCCCTTCGCGGGCTCGCCCGCTCCCACAGGTACTGTACAAGCCTTGAAAGGGGCGCGGTCCCTGTGGGAACGGGCGTGCCCGCGAACAGGCCGGTACAGGCCACAGAAAAACAACAAGCAAAGGCACAAGCCATGGACCACCCCGCACCCCGTATCCTCATCGTCGAAGACGACCAGCGCCTGGCCGAGCTCACCGCCGAGTACCTGCAGGCCAACGGCTTCGAAGTCAGCGTCGAGGGCGATGGCGCCCGCGCTGCGCGGCGCATCGTCGACAGCCAGCCCGACCTGGTCATTCTCGACCTGATGCTGCCCGGCGAGGACGGCCTGAGCATCTGCCGCCGGGTGCGCAGCCAGTACCCCGGCCCGATCCTCATGCTGACCGCACGCAGCGATGAACTCGACCAGGTCCAGGGCCTGGACCTGGGGGCCGACGACTACGTCTGCAAACCCGTACGCCCACGCCTGCTGCTGGCGCGCATCCAGGCCCTGCTGCGCCGCAGCGAAGCACCGGACAGCAAGCGCCAGGACCTGGCCTTCGGCGCGCTGCGCATCGACAATCGCCTGCGCGAGGCGCGTCTGGGTGAACAACTGATCGAGCTGACCGGCGCCGAATTCGACCTGCTCTGGCTGCTGGCCAGCAACGCCGGCCGGGTGCTGACGCGCGAGCAGATCTTCACCGCGCTACGTGGCGTCGGCTACGACGGCCAGGACCGTTCCATCGACATACGCATTTCCAGGATCCGCCCCAAGATCGGCGACGACCCGCTCCAGCCAAGGCTGATCAAGACCCTGCGCAGCAAAGGCTACCTGTTCGTTGGCGAGGCCTCATGAACAACTCGATCTTCCTGCGCATCTATGGCGGCATGCTGGCCGTGCTGGTGCTGGTGGCCCTGCTCGGGGTGCTCAGCCTGCACCTGGTCAACGAAGTGCGTGCCGCCCAGCACCGCGAGGGCCTGGCCCAGGGTACTTTCAGCCTGATGGCCGACAACCTGGCGCTGCAGAACGACACCGAGCGCAAGCGTTCACTGCTGATCTGGGAGCGCCTGCTTGGCGTGCCGTTGGCGCTGCAGCCAATGACCGCGCGCACCCTCGATGGTGGCCAGCGGGCGCGCCTGTACCGCGGCCTGGTGGTGGTCGAGAAGACCGGCCCGCATGCGGCCCAGGTACTGCGCAAGGTCGGCCAGGAAGACCTGATGCTGGTAGCGCAGATCAAGCAGATAAGCGAGCAACTGGCGCGGGCCACCCTCTACCTGCTGGCCGACGAACTGGTGCGCTACCCGGTAACCGAGCAGCAGCAGCGCCTGGCACAGATCAAGAAAGAAAAGGGTTTCGGCTTTGGCGTGGCCCTGCAGCGCATCGAGCGGGTGAGCCTGGACGATGACCAGCGGCGCCGGGTCGAGGAGGGCGACACGGTCATGGCCCTGGGCAAGGATGGTGACTCGATCCGCGTGTTCGCCGGGCTGGCTGGCTCGCCCTGGGTGCTGGAAATCGGCCCGCTGTACCAGCTCAACCCGTATCCGCCGCAGTTGCTGATCCTGATCGCCTTTCTCGGCCTGTGCCTGATCGGCCTGGTGGTCTACCTGCTGGTGCGCCAGCTGGAGCGGCGCGTGTCGGGCCTGGAGATTGCCGCCACGCGTATCGCTCAGGGTAGCCTGGACACCCGCGTGCCGGCCGGCGACGCCGACTCGGTAGGGCGCCTGGCTGCAGCCTTCAACGGCATGGCCGAGCACCTGCAGCGCTCGCTGACCATGCAGCGTGAGCTGGTGCGGGCGGTTTCCCACGAGCTGCGCACGCCGGTGGCCCGCCTGCGTTTTGGCCTGGAGATGATCGAGAACGCCACCACCGAGCAGGCACGGGCCAAACACCTGGCGGGCATGGACGGCGATATCCAGGATCTCGACAAGCTGGTCGACGAGATGCTCACCTATGCCCGTCTGGAGCAGGGGGCGCCGGCCTTGAAGTTCCAGCGGATCGACCTGGATGCCTTGCTTGACCGGGTGATCGAAGAGCTCGCGCCGCTGCGTGCCGAGGTACGGGTGGTGCGAGGTGAATGCCAGGGCGCCGATGCCGAAGGTGCCTGGGTCGAGGCCGAGCCGCGCTACCTGCACCGGGCCCTGCAGAACCTGGTGGGCAACGCCATGCGCCATGCCGAGGCCGAGGTGCGCCTTAGCTACCAGTTGGGGCAGCAACGCTGCCGTATCGATGTGGAGGATGACGGCCCGGGGATCCCCGAGGGCTTCTGGGACCGCATCTTCACACCGTTCACCCGCCTCGACGACAGCCGCACCCGCGCCTCGGGCGGGCATGGCCTGGGCCTGTCGATCGTGCGGCGGATCATTTACTGGCACGCGGGCCGGGCCACGGTGGGGCGCAGCGCCGCGCTGGGCGGGGCCTGCTTCAGCCTGAACTGGCCACGGCAGCAGGCACCGTTGTGACGGTCAGACGCTGACCAGGCTGAGCAGGTGGCCGTCCTGCAGGCAGAACTGGCCCTGCAGTTCGCTGCCATGCCGCCACTGCGGCGACAGGTCGGTGAGCAGGCGCAGGCGGGCCAGGCCTTCGGCGGACCAGTCCAGCACTTCGGCGTGCTCGAAGTAGAAGCGCTGGCGGGTCAGCGGGTAAAGGGTCTTGAACAGGCTTTCCTTGAGCGAGAAAGTCAGGGTGACGGCAAGGCCGAGCTGGCGGCGGTCCAGGCGTTCGACTTCGGGTGGGGTGAGGATTTCGCCCATCAACCGCTCGGCGCGCTGGTCATCCAGCAGTGCTTCCTGATCCAGGCCCAGGCCCTGGCAACTGCCCTCGGCGGCGACCACGGCAGCGGCCCAGCCTTTGCCGTGGGTGATCGAGCCGTGGATACCGGCTGGCCAGATGGGCGAGCGGTCTTCGTGGGTGCCGGGCACGTAGTCACGGCCGTCCAGGCGTAGCAGCGCGGCGCGGGCGCACACCCGGCCGGCCAGGTACTCGGCCTGGCGCTTGGCCACCGAGCGCTGCAGGCTGGCGCCTGGCACGACGCCGGCGCGCTGGAAGTCGTCGGGTGCCAGTCGTGTGGGGTCGAAGGCGCAACTGACCAGCACCGCGCCGGGTAGCGGGCGGGGCAGGGGCCAGTGGTGCTGGAGCGGGGCGCAGCAGGCGGGGAGTGTGTTCATGGGGGGTATTGTGCCAGCTGTACGGGCACTAAGGGAGCTAGCGTGGCAATGCATCCTTGGGGCAGCGGCCTTGCGTCGCGAAAGGGGCGCAGGGCGCCCCCGGCAATCCTTACTTGAACACCTTCCTGAAGAACGCCTGCATATCCGCCCAGGAGCTTTCATCCGCCGCCTTGTTGTAGCCGATATCCGGCCCGCCATGCTCGCCATGGCTCAGCCGGTCTGCATCCGGGTTGGTAAACCCATGCTTGGCCCCTTCGATACTGACAAACTCATAGTCGACCTTGGCTGCATCCATCTCGGCCTTGAACGCCTCCACCTGCTGCGAGGTAACCATGCTGTCTGCCGCGCCGTGCTCGACCAGGATCTGCGCGCGTACCACCCCAGGCTTGGCCGGAGTCTGGGTGGCCAGTGCGCCATGGAAGCTCACCACGCCGTCCAGTTTTTCGCCGCGGCGTGCGGCATCCAGCACCACCTTGCCGCCGAAGCAATAACCGACCGCGCCCAACTGGTGCTTGTTGGTGTTCGGCTGCAGTTTCAGTAGTTCGAGGCCGGCATCGAAGCGCCGCTCCGCGGCCTTGGGGTCCTTCATCGCCTCTGCCATGAACGTCTGGGCGTCGGCCGGGTGCTCGGTGTGCTTGCCGTCGCCATACATGTCGATGGCCAGTGCGTTGTAGCCCAGCGCCGCGAGCTCGCGGGCGCGGCGCTTGACGTAGTCGTTCAGCCCCCACCACTCATGCACCACGACAATGCCGGGGCGCTTGCCTTCTAGGGCGTCGTCATAGGCGTAGTAGCCGACCAGGCGGTTGCCGTCGGCGTCCTGGTAGGGGATCTCGCGGGTTTGTACCGCCGCTTGGGCGAGGGCGGCGCAGCACATCAGGGTCAAGGCCAGCAGGGCACGCATGGTCACTACTCCTTGTTCTGCAAATGGTTCGTTCAGCCGGGGTTCAGCCAGGGTTCAGTCACGGTTCAGGGTGCCCTGCTTACTCTAGCTTCCAGACCGAAACAGCGCACCCAACTGGAGTATCCAGCCATGAAAACCTTCAACACCCTGCTTGCCGCCATGGCCGTCTGCGCCGCTGGCATCACCACCGCCCAGGCCGCGGACGACAACTTCGCCAGCCTGACCTACGGCCAGACCAGCGACAAGGTTCGCAAGTCCGGCCTGCTGCAGCGCAACACCGACCACCTCAACGCCGACGGCATCATCGGCAAGGACGACACCTGGGGTGTGCGGGTGGGCAAGATCAATGACCAGGGCCGCTACTACATGACTTACGACAACGTCTCGGGCGACCACAGTGGCCTGAAGTTGCGCCAGGAGAACCTGCTGGGCAGCTACGACCTGTTCCTGCCGGTGGGTGATACCACCAAGCTGTTTGGCGGTGGCAGCCTGGGCGTGACCAAGCTGACCCAGGACTCGCCAGGTGCCAGCCGGGATACCGACTACGGTTACGCGTATGGCCTGCAGGCCGGTGTGATCCAGGACATCACCGACAAGGCCTCGGTGGAACTGGGCTACCGTTACCTGCGCACCAATGCCGCCACCGAAGTGGGTGCGCACGGCGGGCCGAAGGACGGCACCCTGCGCCTGACCAGCAGCGCGCAGACCTACCTGGCTGCAAGCTACAAGTTCTGACCGGCGAGCCGGGTTATCCTGTACCGGCCCTTTCGCGGCTAAAGCCGCTCCCACAGGGATCGCACAGTCCATAAAACCTGTGCAATACCTGTGGGAGCGGCTTTAGCCGCGAAAGGGCCGGTACAGGCAATACATATCAAGGAGCTGCACATGAAACTGCTGGTGGTCGAGGACGAAGCCCTGCTTCGCCATCACCTCTACACCCGCCTGGGCGAAAGCGGCCATGTGGTCGAGGCCGTCGCCGATGCCGAGGAGGCGCTGTACCAGGCCGGGCAATACCACTTCGACCTGGCCGTCATCGACCTGGGCCTGCCCGGCATCGGCGGGCTGGACCTGATCACACGCCTGCGCAGCCAGGACAAGACCTTCCCCATTCTCATCCTCACCGCCCGCGGCAACTGGCAGGACAAGGTCGAGGGCCTGGCCGCCGGTGCCGACGACTACCTGGTCAAGCCGTTCCAGTTCGAAGAACTCGAAGCACGCCTGAATGCCCTGCTGCGCCGCTCCAGCGGCTTCACTCAGTCAACCATCGCCGCCGGCCCGCTGGTGCTCGACCTCAACCGCAAGCAGGCGACGCTGGACGAGCAACCCCTGGCCCTGACTGCCTACGAATACCGCATCCTCGAATACCTCATGCGCCATCACCAGCAGGTGGTGGCCAAGGACCGTCTGATGGAACAGCTGTACCCGGGTGATGATGAACGTGACCCGAATGTCATCGAAGTACTGGTCGGCCGCCTGCGGCGCAAGCTTGAGGGCGAGCGCGGCTTCAAACCCATCGACACCGTGCGCGGTCTGGGCTACCTGTTCACCGAGCGCTGCCGATGATCCGTTCGCTGCGGGTGCGCCTGATGCTGGCGGCCGCGGTGCTGGCGCTGCTGTTCATGCTGGCGCTGCTGCCGGCCCTGCAGAAAGCCTTCAGCCTGGCCCTGCAGGAGTCGATCGAACAACGCCTGGCCTCGGATGTGACCACGCTGATTTCCGCTGCGCGCATCGAGCACGGCCAGTTGCAGATGCCGACCCTGCTGCCGGACGAGCGTTACAACCTGCCGTACACCGGCCTGCTCGGCTATATCTTCGACCGCGATGGCAAGCTGGTCTGGCAGTCGCGGGCCACCGCCGCGCAGAACATCAACTACCGCCCGCGCTACGACGGCCGCGGCAACGAATTCGCCCGCATTCACCAGGCCGATGGCGAAGAGTTCTTCGTCTATGACGTCGAGATCAAGCTGCTGGGTGGCCAGAGCGCCGCCTACAGCATTGTCGCCCTGCAACCGGTGCGCGAATACCAGCACACCCTCGACGGCCTGCGCGAAAAGCTCTACCTCGGCTTTGGCGCGGCCCTGCTGGCGTTGCTGGTGCTGTTGTGGGCCGGCCTGACCTGGGGCCTGCGTTCGTTGCGCCGGCTCAGCCTCGAGCTGGACGACGTGGAGTCGGGGGCGCGGGATGGCCTGAGCCGCGAACACCCGCGTGAGCTGCTGCGCCTGACCGGCTCGCTGAACCGCCTGTTGCACAGCGAGCGCGAGCAGCGCCAACGCTACCGCGATTCGCTCGATGACCTGGCGCACAGCCTGAAGACGCCGCTGGCGGTGTTGCAGGGGGTGGGCGAAAGCCTGCAGCAGCGTAGCGGCGAGCGCGAGCAGGCGCGCGTGCTGCAGAGCCAGATCGAGCGCATGAGCCAGCAGATCGACTACCAGTTGCAACGCGCCAGCCTGCGCAAGAGTGGCCTGGTGCGCCACAGCGTGTTGCTGCGACCGTTGCTCGACAGCCTGTGCAGTACCTTGGCCAAGGTGTACCGGGACAAGCGGGTGAACGTGACCCTGCAACTGCCCGAGGCGGCGCAGGTGCCGATGGAGCAGGGCGCGTTGCTGGAGCTGCTGGGCAACTTGCTGGAGAACGCCTACCGCCTGAGCCTGGGCCAGGTGCGTGTGAGCCTGGAGCAGGCGCCTGGGCAGTTGACCTTGTGCGTCGAGGACGACGGGCCTGGGGTGCCGGCCGACCAGCGTGAGCGCATTCTCGAACGGGGTGAACGGCTGGACAGCCAGCACCCGGGGCAGGGGATCGGCTTGGCGGTGGTCAAGGATATCGTCGACAGCTATGACGCCGAGCTGAGCCTGGGAGATTCGCCCTTGGGCGGTGCGGCGTTCAGAATCACCTTCAACCTGGATTGATTTGTAGCCTGTGCCGGCCCTTTCGCGGGTGAACCCGCTCCCACAGGTACCGCACAGGTCCTGAGCCCTGCGCGGCACCTGTGGGAGCGGGCGAGCCCGCGAAAGGGCCGGCGCAGGCAAAACACAATGGGCGGATTCCCGCCAACACCCCTGTACAAATCCCGCCACCGGGCGGAAATCCGCCAGCCTTTCTCCGCAGAATCGCCCCGTCGTTGGGCGTTTATCCCAGGCAAATACGGCCCTTGCACCCTTCGTGGGCATTTTGGCACCACCCTTGCTATTGATCCTCGCAGAGGCCTGCCCAGGCAGCTCGAACACAACGACAAATCCCTCCATGTGCAGGAGGGTTAGCGATTCAGGTGCCACATCGCCCTGGGAAGGGTGAACCGGCACACTTGAGGAAAATCAGCCATGACGACACGTCAGCCGCTTTACAAATCCCTGTATGTCCAGGTGTTGGTCGCCATCACCATCGGTATCCTGCTCGGCCACTACTACCCGGAGACGGGCGTCGCTCTCAAACCCTTGGGAGACGGCTTCGTCAAACTGATCAAGATGGTCATCGCCCCGATCATCTTCTGCACCGTGGTCAGCGGCATCGCCGGCATGCAGAGCATGAAGTCGGTCGGCAAGACCGGTGGCTACGCGCTGCTGTACTTTGAAATCGTCTCCACCATCGCCCTGATCATCGGCCTCGTCGTCGTCAACGTGGTCAAGCCGGGCGCTGGCATGCACATTGACGTCAGCACCCTGAACGCCAGCAGCGTGGCTGCCTACGCCGCCGCCGGCGCGCAGCAGACCACCGTCGGCTTCCTGCTCAACGTCATTCCCAACACCGTGGTCGGCGCCTTCGCCAACGGCGACATCCTGCAAGTGCTGATGTTCTCCGTGCTGTTCGGCTTCGCCCTGCACCGCCTGGGCAGCTACGGCAAGCCGGTGCTGGACATGATCGACCGCTTCGCCCACGTCATGTTCAACATCATCAACATGATCATGAAGCTCGCCCCAGTCGGTGCCTTTGGTGCAATGGCCTTCACCATCGGCCAGTACGGCGTTGGCTCGCTGGTGCAACTGGGCTACCTGATGGCCTGCTTCTACATCACCTGCCTGCTGTTCGTGCTGGTGGTGCTGGGCGGTATCTGCCGCGCCCACGGTTTCAGTGTCCTCAAGCTGATCCGCTACATCCGTGAAGAACTGCTGATCGTGCTGGGCACTTCCTCCTCGGAATCGGCCCTGCCACGCATGCTGGCCAAGATGGAGCGTCTGGGTGCGAAGAAGTCGGTGGTTGGCCTGGTCATCCCGACCGGTTACTCGTTCAACCTCGACGGCACCTCGATCTACCTGACCATGGCTGCAGTGTTCATCGCCCAGGCCACCGACACCACCATGGACATCACTCACCAGATCACCCTGCTGCTGGTGCTGCTGGTGGCTTCCAAAGGTGCTGCCGGCGTTACCGGCTCGGGCTTCATCGTCCTGGCTGCCACCCTGTCGGCCGTAGGCCACTTGCCGGTTGCCGGCCTGGCGCTGATCCTCGGCATCGACCGCTTCATGTCTGAAGCCCGTGCCCTGACCAACCTGGTAGGCAACGCCGTTGCCACTGTGGTCGTGGCCAAGTGGGTGAAGGAAATGGACAACGACAAGCTGGCATCGGAGCTGGCCTCCGGTGGTGCGCCGCTGGTCGACACCCGTCCGACCGACGACCTGGGCGTGGCTGAAGGCCCGGCTCGCTGATCGCGGGTTGGTGAAAAGAAAAAGGCGACCTCAGGGTCGCCTTTTTCATGTCTGTGCGGTGCGCGGTTCCTTGTGGGAGCGGCCTTGTATCGCGAAGGGGGCGCGCAGCGGCCCCAGGATATCAGCCATCCTGCAAGATTGCCGGGGCTGCTGCGCAGCCCTTTCGCGACACAAGGCCGCTCCCACAAGGTCTGCACACGCCCTTCAGGCCAGCACCACCTCCAACACCCGGATCACCTCCGGCTGCGGGTAATGCCACCTTACCTGCACATCCCAGAACTTCACCCCATACACCCGCTCTGCCGGTGGCACCTGGTAGGCCGGTCGGGGGTCCTGTGCCAGGCATTGCTCGATCAGTTCCACCAACGGTTCACCCAGGCGCAGTGCATGTTCACGGGCCTGGGGCAGGGCGTTGTCGCCCCACTGCACGGCGATCGCGGCAGGTGCTTCGCTGGCCATCTGGTTGCTGGCGCCAGCGATGCTGTCGGCGTACGGCACATACGGTTTGATGTCCAGCACTGGCGTGCCATCGAGCAGGTCGATCCCGGACAGCAGCAGGCGCCCTGGCTCCACGCCTTCCAGACGCACCACCGACTGGCCGATACCATTGGGCCGGTGAGTGGCGCGGGTGGCGAACACGCCCATGCTCTTGTTGCCGCCCAGGCGCGGTGGCCGCACCTTCAGGCGGGGTTTGTCTTCCAGCGCCTGGTGGAACAGGAACAGCAGCCAGACATGGCTGACCTGCTCCAGACCCTCGACCGCATCACCCTGGTCGAACGGTGGCAGCAGTTCGAGCACACCGCGTGCAGCGGGCGCCAGTTGTGGCTGGCGCGGGATGGCGAACTTCTCCTTGAAACAGGAGCGGATGATGCCGACCGGGGTAACCGTATGCTGCATGGCCACTCAGCCGCGCACGCGCAGGGTCAGGCCCTTGAGGAAGTTGCGCAGCAACTGGTCGCCGCACGGGCGGTAGTTGTCGTGGCCGGCCTTGCGGAACAGCGCGCTGAGTTCGGGCTTGCTGACCGGGAAGTTGACCGACTTGAGGATCGCATGCAGGTCGTCTTCCTTGAGCTCGAAGGCCACCCGCAGTTTCTTGAGGATGAGGTTGTTGGTCACCGGCAGCTCGATCGGCTGCGGCGGGCGGCTGTCATCCTTGCCGCGGCGGTGGATCACCAGGCCGTCGAGAAAGTGCGCCATGACCCGTTCCGGGCAACGCACGAACCCTTCCTCGTCTTCCTTCTTCAGGTAGGTGGCCAGCACCAGGGGATGCACGTCGAGGCCGGATAGCCCGATGATTTCGGCCATCTTGGCGTCATTCACCTTGAGCATGTAGCGCAGGCTGCGCAGGACGTCGTTGTGGTTCATTGTTGCAGAATCCTGTTCAGGTGCCGCACCTGTCGCGCGGCGTATTGCTTAGAAACGTTCGGTAGTGGCCAGGTAGCGCCACTGGCCCAAGGGCAGCTTGCCCATCGACACGCCACCCAGGCGAATGCGGCGCATGCCTACCAGCTCCAGGCGCAGATAGGCGCACAGCTCGGCAATCTGCCCTGGCTGCGGGTTTTTCAGGACCATGCGCAGGTGGGTCTCGTTCTGCCAGCTGGCCTTGGTCCTGGGCAGCTCGCGGTCATTGCGGGTGGCACCGCGTGCCAGGCGTTCCAGCGCCTGGGGCGTGGTCTCGCCGCGCACTTCAACGATGAATTCCTGTTCCAGGCGGCGCAGGTCGGCGTCGATCTTGCGGGTTACCCGCCAGTCCTGGGTGAAGACCTGCAGGCCGCTGGCGCCGCGCTCCAGCGGTGCCACGCAGGCCTGCCGGGCAAAATGCCCGTGCAGGGCGCGTACACCCTCGCGATGGGCCTCGCTGAGGCTGCCCATGTTCATGCTGGCGCGGGCGATTTCGCTGTCCACGTTGGCTGGCTGGTTCAGCAGCAGGGTTACCGGTTCCAGCGTTTCGGCACGAGCACCCGGCAGCAGTTCGACGCGCTGCTGCCCGACCTTGAACTGCGGTTGCTCGACCACCACGCCATCGACCGTGACCCAGCCGCCTTCGATATACAGCTCGGCCTCCCGACGGGAGCAGCCAAGCTGCTCGATAAGGCGTTTGGACAGGCGGACGGGTTCGGACATGACGGCAATTCGCAAAGGCAGGGAAAGACCTGCATTGTACCTGCCCGCGCGGCAGAGGGGCTGGGAATCTGTGTCATTTACGCCGTTTTGCGCAGGCGCATGTGCAGCAAGGGATAGGGCTGCCCCAGGCCGTCGGTTTCCGAACGGCCGATCACCTCGAAGCCTTCATGCAGGTAGAAGCCCAAGGCTTGCGGGTTCTGTTCGTTGACGTCCAGGCGCTCGGCATTCAGCTCGTCGATCGCATAGTGCAGCAGGCGCTTGCCAACCCCTTTGCCCCGGTAGGCAGGTGCGACGAACAGCATGTCCACGCGCCCGTTGGCGACCCCGGCGAAGCCGCAGATGCGTTGGCGGTCCTTGCAGCAGATCAGCATCACCGCGTCGAGGTAGCGACGCAGTACCTGTTCGCGCAGCAAGACGATGTAGCCATCGGGCAGGAAGTCGTGGGTGGCGCGTACCGAGTCCTCCCACACCTGTACCAGTTCGCCGTAGTCACTCAAGCGCGGGGTTTGCAACGTCAGTACCGAATGCATGCCGGTGTTCCTCCGTGACGATAAGGCAAACATAGCAGGCCAACCACCGGTCGGCTTTTCCGTGCGGTGCTTGAACCTCGGGGTGTAGAGGTCTATTACTTTTACGTGGGAAAAAATCCCACGCAGCAAGAAGCAAAAAACTGAACACAGAATTTCCGGCTTGATTTGGCGTTTCTCATGGCGACGACCTGGAGACGAAACATGCACATCCATATGCTGTTCAAAAAGGCGCTATTGGCGGCTGCCGTTGCTGGCGTGCTGTCGACTTCCATCGTTCTGATCCCTGACTCGATATCCAATGGTTCCAGTGCCTACGCCAAGGATGGCGGCGGCGGTGGCGGCCATGGTGGTGGCGGCGGTGGTCACGGTGGTGGCGGTGGCGGCCATGGTGGCGGCGGTGGTGGTCACGGTGGTGGCGGTGGCGGCCATGGTGGCGGCGGTGGTGGTCACGGTGGCGGCGGTGGCGGCCATGGTGGCGGCGGCGGCGGCGGTGGCGGTGGTCACGGTGGCGGCGGTGGTGGTCATGGTGGTGGCGGCCATGGTGGTGAAGGCGGCGGCCACGGCGGCCACGGCGATGGCCATGCCGGCAACAGTGGTCGCGGCCATGACGGTCCCTCAAACTCTGGGCGCAGCGGTAACCACGCTGAAGCGGGTGATGATCATGGCAATCACGTTGGCGGTGAGCCTGGGGACGATCACGGCAATCACGTTGGCGGTGAACCCGGTGACGATCATGGCAATCACGTTGGCGGTGAGCCCGGGGACGATCATGGCAATCATGTTGGCGGTGAGCCTGGCGATGACCGCGGCAATCACGTTGGTGGTGAACCTGGTGATGATCGTGGCGACCATCTGGGTGGCGAACCGGGTGATGACCGCGGTGAGCATGCCGCAGGCGAACCGGGTGATGACAACAGCCGGAGCTGACTGGCTCTGAACGGTTTCATGCAGCGCCCTCGGGGCGGGCCTGCATGAGGCCAGGTTCGGATGCACGGCAGCCCCACTCAACGCGAATGCAATGAGCGCTGAAGACCATCCCTCATCTCGTCCGGGATAGGGTCACAGTTGGTGTGGGATGTTTTCCCGCGTCGTATACTGGGTTCATCTGTCAAGGAACGCGCTCAATGCAATCGCCTACCATCCCCCCTTCGATGTTAAGCGCACTGCGGCGTGTCATGCGCCCTCTGGTGCGCCTGATGCTGCGCAAAGGGGTCACCTATACGATGTTCGCCGACTTGCTCAAGGAAGTGTTCGTCGATGTGGCCCATCGCGAGTTTCGCCTGGATGGCACGGTGCCGACCGACAGCCGTGTCAGCCTGCTTACAGGCGTGCATCGCAAGGATGTACGGCGTTTGCGCAGCGAGGGTGGCACGTCGCTCGCTGCGCTGCCGGAAAACATCACGTTAGGCGCACAGTTGGTCAATATGTGGACCACTGGCAAACCGTTCTGCTCGGAGCCTGGCCAGGCGCTGCCGTTACCGCGCCTGGCGAGTGTCGGCGGCGATTGCTCTTTCGATGCCCTGGTGGCGAAGATCAGTACCGACATTCGCGGGCGGGTGGTGCTGGATGAGTGGTTGCGCCTGGGCATCGTCCGGCTCGACGAGCAGGACTGTGTCCACCTGGAAGCCCAGGCATTCGTGCCGCAGAAGGGCTTTGATGAAAAGGCTGCGTACTTCGGCCACAACCTGCATGACCATGCCTGCGCAGCAGTGCACAACCTGACAGGTGAAGGGCAGCCGTTCTTTGAACGCAGTGTGCACTACGACGCTTTGAGCCCGGCCAGCGTCGACCATCTGCGCGAAGCGGTGGACAAGGAAGGCATGCAGACGCTGCTTGCCTTCAGCCGGCTTGCATCAGACCTGGAAGATGCCGATGTACCCAGCGCCGAGCAGCGTCAGCGCATCACTGTCGGGCTTTATTTCTACACTGAAACCACCGACCCCGATCTGTCGAAGACACCAGACCCATGACTTTCCTCGCGCGCTGCCTCAGTGTCGTCACACTGGCCCTGGGTTTCGGGCTGAACCTGATGGCGCCTGCCGAGGTGGCCGCAGCACCGGTGTGTGTCAGCCGTGACGAAGTGGGTATGGCGGGGGCAGCGGGCTTGCAGTTTCCGGGTGGTATTGGTGGTACCGGGGCCAGAACGGGCGGTGTCGGTGGTACTGGGGTACGCAGTGAAAACGGTGGTGTGGGTGGCACCGGTGCGCCGCTGCAGCAGCGTCCCGGCGGCACAGGCGGGACCGGTGCGGTGGCCGACGGTGTGGACGGCACCTTTATCGATCACGGCGGTGTCGGCGGTACCGGCGCGCCGATCCTGCGCCCGGGCGGCACCGGTGGCACGGGCATCGTCGGCACCATCACCGGGTTCGCTTCGATCTGCGTCAATGGCCTGGAAGTGCACTTTGGCAAAGACGTACCGGTGAGTGAAAACGGTGCGCCTGCCAGTAGCGCTCACCTGGCAATCGGCCAGGTTGTTGCGGTGGAGGCATTTGCCAGCAAACGCGGCCTGCAAGCAGGGCGCATCTCGATCCTCAACGTTTACGAAGGGCCGCTGACGGCACTGCCGAATGCTTCGGCCCCTCTGCGGGTCATGGGCCAACCTGTGCGGCTTGCTGCAGGCGCGCGGGTGGCTGAAGGGCTGCGCCCGGGCGAGCCGGTCAGGGTCAGTGGCCTGCGCGATGCCAGGGGCGAAGTGGTAGCCAGTCGTATCGAACGGGCGCCGGGGCTCAGGGAAGCCAGTGCCATCGGTGCGGTTGATCGTACTGGTAGCCTCCAGGGGCTGAAGCTGGGAACCCGCGTGGCACCCGCGCGGGAAGTGCTGGTGCGTGGGCAGTGGACCGGGCGTCAGTTGGAAGTGGCGCAAACCCGCCCAGACCCGAGCCTGCCTTTTGCTGGCCGTGTGCAGACGGCGGTGATCGAGGGGCTGGTACAGCGCAGCCACGCACAGCAGTTGGTGGTCGCCGGCATCAAGGTGACGCTGGGGCAGGGCACCGTGATCGTTGGCAAGCAGCCCGCGGCATTGGCGCTCGATCAACGTGTGCGGGTGAGCGGGGTGTTCAGTGGCAAGCACGAGCTGCGGGCAACCCGCGTGGAGTTCCATGACGACCGTGCCGACAACCCGGACAGAGGGCATTCGGGGCGGGGCAGCGAGCACGGCACTGGTGAATCTGAAGGCGCCAGCAATAGCGGGCATGGCGGGCGCGATGCGACCAGCGTTCGCATTGAAAGCAGTGATGATCACAGCGGGCACGGCGGCGTTGACGATTCCAGCGGTCGTGACAGTACTGAAAGCCTGGACAAGTCCGGGAAGTCGGAACATGTCGACACCGTGGAGCAGCCCGAGAGCAGCAATAGTGGGAGCTCTGGTCGGGTAGAGAAGGTCGAGCTTGAACGGGTGGAAAAAGTAGAGAAGGTTGAAAAGGTAGAAAAAGTCGAGAAGGTGGAGAAGCCCGAAAAAGTCGAGAAAATCGAAAAGCCTGAGAAAGTCGAGAAGGTAGAAAAAGTCGAGAAGGTCGAAAGAGTAGAGAAGGTCGAGAAAGTCGAAAAGGTCGAAAAGGTCGAAAAGGTCGAAAAGGTCGAAAGGCCCGAGACGGTAGAGAAAATCGAAAAAGTGGAGCATCCAGAGCGGTCCGGGCATTAGGCAACTAGGCTGGGTAAGTGCGATCACACTTCCCGCCGGAATACCGAGGTGCAGATGAGACCCACGCTCCCTCTTTTCGCCTGCTTGCTGTCATGCACCAGCGCCTCGGTCCTGGGCGATACCTTCAGCGCCGCCATCGGCATGGACTATTCAAGTGGCGACTATGGCACGGGTACCACCTCGGAAATCTGGTACGTCCCCGTGGTCGGCAAGTATGAAACCGGCCCCATGACCTACAAGGTCACCGTGCCCTGGCTGCGCATCACCGACCCTGAAGTGGGCCCGAATGGCGACCCCTTGCCCGGTGGCTGCCGGGATGTGGAAAGCGGGCTGGGAGATACGGTTGCCAGCGCCGGTTATGCCCTGCTCGATGGCAGTGACGGCGGCCTGATGCTGGACCTGATCGGCAAGGTCAAATTCCCCACTGCCGATGAAGACCAGTGTCTGGGCACCGGTGAATACGACTACACCGGCCAGGTCGACATCGCCAAGGCCTTTGGCCCGGTGACCGGCTTTGCGACCCTGGGCTGGAAGAAGTTCGGCGACCCGCCCGACAGCGATTTCGACGACCCGGTATTTGCCAGTCTCGGCTTCGCCATGCCGGTGGCCGCAGGCACTTCGGCGGGTGCCTCCTACGACTGGCGGCAGAAAGTCGTCTCGACGGGCGCACAGATCAAGGAACTTACCCTGTTCCTGACCCACAAGCTCAACCAGCAGTGGAAAGTGCAACTCTACGCAGTCAAGGGCTTCTCGGATGCCAGCCCGGATGCAGAGGGTGGCCTGATGCTATTTCATGCGTTCTGACGAAAAAGCCCCTGCACCGGCAGTTCCTTGCGGGGAATACCGGGGCAGGGGCTTTTCAGGCTCCGGCTGCGTCAGATGGGTTCAGCCCACATGTCGTATTCGTCGGCATCCACTACGCGGCAACGTACCTTGTCACCCGGCTTGAAGCCGTGGTCGCCATCGATGAACACGCTGCCGTCGATCTCCGGGGCATCGAAGAAGCTGCGGCCAACCGAGCCTTGCTCTTCCACTTCATCGATCAGCACGTCGATTTCCTTGCCGATGCGCAGTTGCAGGCGGGCGGCGCTGATGGCCTGCTGGTGGGCCATGAAGCGGTCCCAGCGCTCCTGCTTGACGTCGTCCGGTACTTCTTCCAGGCCCAGGTCGTTGGCCGGGGCGCCCTCCACCGGCGAGTACTGGAAGCAGCCAACGCGGTCCAGCTGGGCTTCGGTCAGCCAGTCCAGCAGGTACTGGAAGTCTTCCTCGGTCTCGCCCGGGAAGCCGACGATGAAGGTGGAGCGAATCACCAGCTCCGGGCACTGCTCGCGCCAGTTCTTGATACGCGCCAGGGTGCGGTCTTCGAAGGCCGGGCGCTTCATGGCCTTGAGCACCTTCGGGCTGGCGTGCTGGAACGGGATGTCCAGGTACGGCAGGATCTTGCCGGCGGCCATCAGCGGGATCACGTCGTCGACGTTCGGGTACGGGTACACGTAGTGCAGGCGGACCCAGGCGCCCAGGCTGCTCAGGGCTTCGCACAGTTCGAGCATGCGGGTCTTGACCGGGCGGCCGTTCCAGAAGTCGGTCTTGTACTTGACGTCGACGCCGTAGGCGCTGGTGTCCTGGGAAATCACCAGGATCTCCTTGACCCCGGCCTTGACCAGGCGCTCTGCCTCGCTCAGCACTTCGCCGACCGGGCGGCTGACCAGCTTGCCGCGCATCGACGGGATGATGCAGAAGCTGCAGCTGTGGTTGCAGCCTTCGGAAATCTTCAGGTACGCATAGTGGCGAGGGGTCAGCTTGACGCCCTGAGGTGGAACCAGGTCGATCAGCGGGTTGTGATCCTGGCGTGGCGGCACGACTTCGTGCACGGCGCTGACCACCTGCTCGTACTGCTGCGGGCCGGTAACCGACAGCACGCTCGGGTGCACGTCACGGATGCTGCCTTCCTCGACACCCATGCAGCCGGTGACGATGACCTTGCCGTTTTCCTTGATCGCTTCGCCGATCACTTCCAGCGACTCGGCCTTGGCGCTGTCGATGAAGCCGCAGGTGTTGACCACCACCACGTCGGCGTCCTCGTAGGTGGGCACGACTTCATAGCCTTCCATGCGCAGCTGGGTCAGGATGCGCTCGGAATCGACCAGGGCTTTTGGGCAACCCAGGCTTACGAAACCTACCTTGGGGGTGGCGGGCGTGGTGGACATGACTAACCTCGGTATTGAATGCAGGTCGCCCGACCGGAATCGCGGGCGATCTTGACGGGCGCTTTTGGCGCCTCTGATCAAAAAGTGCGCAATTCTAGCGAGCGCAGGATCGCTTGACCAGCAGAAATACGACGAACGCTGCGCTATGCTTCGCGCCATTGCGTCGGGGGTATCCGTATCACCTGGCGCATGGGGAATTCTACTGGCCTTGCAAGGCCGTCTGCGGGAGTGGTCGATGGTTCAGGCAAGCAGTCACGCCGAGGGCGGGCACGAGGGGAAGCAGGGGGCGATGCGGTCGATGAGCCTGCTCGTGGCGGCGGTCGGGGTAGTTTATGGCGATATCGGTACCAGCCCGTTGTATACCCTCAAGGAAGTCTTCAGCGGCGGGTACGGGGTACCGGTCAACCATGACGGCGTGCTGGGGATCCTGTCGCTGATCCTGTGGTCGCTGCTGTGGGTGGTGTCGTTCAAGTACGTGATGTTCATCCTGCGCGCCGACAACCAGGGCGAGGGCGGTACCATGGCGTTGACCGCGCTGGCGCGGCGGGCCACGGCGGCCTACCCGAGGTTGCGCACGTTGATGGTGGTGTGCGGGTTGATCGGCGCTTCGCTGTTCTATGGCGACAGTATGATCACGCCGGCGGTGTCTGTGCTGTCGGCGGTGGAAGGCATGGGGCTGGCGTTCGATGGTATCGATCACTGGGTGGTACCGATTTCGCTGGTGATACTGGTGGCGCTGTTCCTGGTGCAGAAGCACGGCACCGAGAAGATCGGCAAGCTGTTCGGCCCGATCATGGTCACCTGGTTCGTGGCGCTGGGCGCGCTGGGGGTGCATGGCATCTCGCAGAGCCCGGAAGTGCTCAAGGCGTTCAACCCGGTCTGGGCAGTGAACTTCTTCGTGGTCCACCCCGGCATCGGCGTGGCTGTCCTCGGCGCGGTGGTGCTGGCGCTGACCGGTGCCGAGGCGCTGTACGCCGACATGGGCCACTTTGGCCGCAAGCCGATCGCCCGGGCCTGGTTCGCCCTGGTGCTGCCGGCGCTGGTGCTCAATTACTTTGGTCAGGGCGCGTTGCTGCTGCAGGACCCGGATGCGGCACGTAACCCGTTCTACCTGCTGGCGCCGGGTTGGGCACTGTTGCCGATGGTCGGCCTGGCTACCATGGCCACGGTGATCGCTTCGCAGGCGGTGATCTCGGGGGCGTTCTCCCTGACCCGCCAGGCCATCCAGCTGGGCTACATCCCACGCATGCAGATCCAGCACACCTCCAGCGATGAACAGGGGCAGATCTACATCGGCGCGATTAACTGGACGCTGATGGTCGGCGTGGTACTGCTGGTGCTCGGTTTCGAGTCATCCGGTGCCCTGGCGGCGGCTTACGGCGTGGCTGTGACCGGTACCATGCTGATGACCACCATCCTGGTTTCGGCGGTGATGCTGCTGCTATGGAAGTGGCCACCGGTGCTGGCGGTGCCGATCCTGATGGGTTTTCTGTTGGTGGATGGGCTGTTCTTCGCCGCCAACGTACCGAAGATCATCCAGGGTGGTGCGTTCCCGGTGCTGGCTGGTGGCGTGCTGTACCTGTTGATGAGCACCTGGAAGCGCGGCAAGCAGATCCTGATGGAGCGTATCGACGAAGGCGCGCTGCCGCTGCAGCTGTTCATCAGCAGCATACGCATTCAGCCGCCGCACCGGGTCGAAGGCACGGCGGTGTTCCTTACGGCGCGCTCCGATGCGGTGCCCCATGCGCTGTTGCACAACATGCTGCATAACCAGGTGCTGCACAGCCAGGTGGTGCTGTTGACGGTGGTCAGTGAGGACCGACCGCGGGTGCCGGAGCATGAGCGTTTTGAAGTGGAGGCCTATGGCGACGGGTTCTTCCGCGTGTTGCTGCACTTCGGCTTCATGGACGAACCGGACGTACCGGCGGCGTTGAAGCTGTGCCACCTGGAAGACCTGGACTTCAGCCCGATGCGCACCACCTACTTCCTCAGCCGCGAGACCGTGATCGCCTCACGGCTGGAGGGGATGTCGCGCTGGCGGGGCAACCTGTTTGCGTTCCTGCTGAAGAATGCCAACGGCAACTTGCGCTTCTTCAACCTGCCACTGAACCGGGTGATCGAGCTGGGGACCCAGGTCGAGATCTGAGGCTCAACTCGCCCCAAGTGGGAGCGGGCGTGCCCGCGAAGCCGGCAACTCGGTGTAGGGCACCGGCTTCGCCGGTGTTCGCGGGCATGCCCGCTCCCACATGGGCCGCATAGCTTTCAAGGCTTGCGCTGGACCTGTGGGAGATGGCTCAGCCTTTTGGGCTGCGCTGGCGCGTAGATAACTGAAATTGCAAGCAAACCGCTCCCACAGGGGCCCCGCTAATTCAATGAGTTATGTGCAGTTCGATGAGAGCGGGTTTACCCGCGAATGGGCCGCAAGGTCCTATCAGTTCTGCTCAGCCACGCTGGACTTGCCCTGGCGCGTCTCGATCTCGCCAATCAAGCGCTTGGCCAGTGCCGGGTAGTTTTCGTCGAAGTGGTGCCCACCCGGCAGCTTGAGGCGTTCACCCACCGCAGTCTTGTCGGTGCAACCGCTCTCATCGGCCTCTTCCACACCATACACGCACACCACCTTGGACGCCGGCAGTCTGGCCATTTCCGGCCCGGTTGGCGCTTCCTGGCCTTCCTTGCCCAGCCAGCCCTCGACTTCGATCTCGAAGCTGCCGCTGCGGGCAAAGGCCAGTAGCATCACCGCGTCGATCCGTTGCTGGTCCTCGGCCGGCAGGCGGTTGTAGATCGCCGGCAGCACGTCGGCACCGAACGAATAGCCGGTCAGCACGAAGCGCTTGGTGCCCCACTTCTGACGGTAGTGCTGCATCAGTTCGGACAGGTCGGCGGCGCTTTGCTCCGGGGTCTTGTGCTGCCAGTAGTAGCGCAGCGTGTCGATGCCCACCACCGGGTAGCCCAGCTTGGCCATTTCCCCGGCCACATCGCGGTCCAGGTCACGCCAGCCACCATCACCGGAAAGGAACAGGGTAACCGTGTCGGTGGTCTGCCCGGCTGGCACTTCGACCACCGGGATAGCCAGGGCGTTGCCGTCGTGGCCGACCAGGGCCTGGGTCAGCTGGGCCTTGAGCACTTGTGGCAGGTGGATGTCGTAGTCGCTGATGCTGGTCTCGGCATTGGCCTGGTCGCGCACGAAGGCGGCGCTGGCGTCATCCGGGTTGTCGTTCCAGGCGACGTTCCAGTGGCCGTGGGCGGCCGACTTCGGCAGTGGGGCCTGGCAGCCGGGTTGTTCCAGGCTGAAGTCCACGGAAATCGCCCGCGCCTTGTCGTTGTTCTGGCTGGCCAGCCAGCGCCAGGCCTGGGCGGCGCCAGGGCCGATACCAGCGACCAGGGTCGGTTTCTCCGACAGCTGGCCCAGGGCTTGGTCCAGGGCCTGTTGCTGCTTGCCGCAATCGTTGGGCGGCAGGATCACCTGCACCAGCTGCGCTTCGCCGGCCTGGGCAAGGTCCAGCAGCTGCCTGTCGGTCAGCGCCTGGTCCTGGGGTACACCGATGGCTACCCGGGCCTTAGGGTGCACGCCTGGGGTCACGCGGGTGATGCGGGTGTCATTGATGCTCAGTTGTTCCAGGCGTGCCTCGGGAGCCGGGCGCGTCCACAACCAGAATGCCAGCGCACCTCCCAGGGTGGCCAACAGCAGGGGAACCAGCAGGTACAGCCAAAAGCGTCGGGTCATCAACGTTTCACCAATCCAGTCAGGCCGCCTGCGATCAGGGCGGCGGTGTCGGCCAGTGCCACCAGCGGGTCGAGCCCGGCCGGCACGGCCATGTAGCGGGGTTCCCAGTCCGGTTGGAATTTGTCCTTGAAGCGACGAAGCCCCTGGAAGTTGTACAGCTGCTCGCCACGGCGGAACACCATCGAGCCCAGGCGTTGGGTCAAGGGCGCGCCCCGTCGCGGCTGCAGGCCGGACAGCGGCACCATGCCCAGGCTGAAGCGGGCGTAGTCATGGCTTTTGTAGTGCAGGATCAGGCCGATCATCATGAATTCCATGGTCAGCTTCGGGGCCTCGGGGTGCGCACGCATCAGGTCGAGGCTGGCCAGTTCGTTGCCATGGGTTTCCAGCAGGTTGGCGAAAGCCACCGGGCGGCCCTGGAAGCGGATCAGGGCAATACGGAAGTGCTGCAGGTATTCAGGGCTGAAGCGCCCCAGCGAGAAGCCTTTCTCGCGCACGTTCTTGCCGCCGAGCCAGGCATCGGAAATTTCCTTCAGCTCTGCCAGCGGGGCATGGCCGGGTTCGTGGATTTCCAGGCTCAAACCGTCACGGCCACCACGGTTCCAGGTGTAGCGCAGGTCCTTCATCTCCTTGCCCTTGGCTTCGAGGTCGAAGCGGCGCAGGTCGACCCGGGCTTCTTCGCCCAGCTTCAGCGCGGTCAGGCCGATGTCCATGTAGAACGGCAGGTTCTCGGCGCGCACCTGGTAGAACACCGGGCGGGCATGGTGCAGATCGCACAGGTCACGGAACTGCCAGATCATCTCGGCGCGCTCCTGGGCCGGGCCGATCGGGTCGTACAGGGCCACCAGGCTGCGGCCGCGACGGGCGTACATGAGGAAGGCGTTGTCGCGAGGGTGGAACAGCAGCGCCTTGTCGCCGGTCAGGGCCAGGCCGCCATCGGGCTGGTCGGAGGCCAGCAGAATGCGGTTGGCACGCCGCAGCTCCTCTTCGTCGGGCAGGTGGATCACCGGCGGTGCCGTGCGCAATAGCCAGGTCAGGGCCACGGCCGCCAGCAGCAAGGCGCTGCCCATGGCGGCGCGCAGGCCACGCGGGGCGTCGGCATCGAGGGTGAACTGCCACCACAGCTGATGGCTGTAGGGCACATCCTGGTAGGCGAACAGCAACAGCCATATCGATGCGCCGACCACACAGGCGCTGGCCACCAGAAACACCGGCGAGAACGGCAACTCGAGCAAGCGGCTGGGGCGGTAGAAGGAACGCCGGAACAGCGCGAGCAGGGTAGCTGTGAGGGTCAGCAGGCAGGCTTCTTCCCAATCGAAGCCCTTGAGCAGCGACAGCAAGGCGCCGACCAGCAACAGTACAGTGGTCAGCAGCCAGGCGGCGGACAGGCGCCGGCGCAGGCCCTGGGCCAGCAGCAGGCACAGCACGCCGATCAGGCTGGCACCGAAGTGCGAGGCATCGATCAGACGGTGCGGCACCAGAAAGCCCATGTGCTCCAGGCGTGTGTCTATCTCGGGCGTGGCCCCGGAGAACAGCAGCACCACCCCGGACAGAAATACCAGAATCGACAGGATCGGCGCGGCCAGCCCGGAAGCGGCCTTGATAGCCTGTTGCGCGAACAGCAGGCGCCGGGCTTCGTTGGCCAGCAGCAACACGCAGGCCAGCAGCAGTGGTAGCACCACGTAGATCAGCCGATACAGCAACAGGGCCGCTGCCAACGGCGCCGCGCCGAGCTGGTCGGCAAAAGCCGCCAGCAGGATCGCTTCGAACACCCCGACGCCGCCCGGTACATGGCTGAGCACACCTGCAGCCAAGGCCAGCAGGTACACCAGGACAAAGGCACCGAATGGCGGTGCTTCGGGCAGCAGCAGGTACAGCACCGTGGCGGCAGCGGCGACATCCAGTGCGGTGATCAGCAATTGCAGGGCTGCCAGGCGTGCACCCGGCAGGCGCAGTGTGCGGCGGCCCAGTTGTACCAGCAGGTTATTGGCCAGTGGTTGTTCAGCCAGGCGCCGGCGGTACAAGCCGAACACCAGCACGCTGCACGCCAGCAGCACTGCTGTGGCGATACCCGCCAGCAAGCCAGGCGCCAAACCCAGTGCGGCCGAGGCTGCCGACAGGTCGCTCAAGGTCGCCAAGGCGGCCAGAGGCGGCAGCGCGCAGCCCAGTGACAGGCTGGCAAAAACGGTCATCCGTGCAACTTCACCTGCACCGACCCCTTGGCGTGCATACAGGCGGTAGCGCACCGAGCCGCCCGAAAGCATCGACAGGCCGATGGCGTTGCCGATGGCAAAGGCGCTGAAACCGCCCAGCACCAAGCTGCGCGTCGGCAGTTTCACACCGGCATAGCGGCTGGCCGACCACTCGTAACCCAGCAGGATCACGAAACCGAGCACGGTTGCCAGCAAGGCACCGAGTAGCGACTGGGCCGGTACGCTGAGCATGGCATCATGCAGGGCGTAGATGTCCAGCTCGCTCAGCAGGTGGCGACAGGCGATCAAGCCCATGGTGAACAACACCAGGGTCACCACCAGCCCAATGGGCTGGCGGTAGCGGCTCAAGCGTTCGAGCAAGGGCAGGCGTTGCACGGCACCGGGTAGCGCCGAGGCAAGCGGCACCGGGGGTTCGGGGTTGTGCGAAGTCATGGATTGCCCCGGGCATGCAGCGCGAGGTGAGGGGAAGGTGTGGCCAAGTGAAAGTCCCTTAGGAAAACGTATCCAATGTTACTCCGGCCTCAGGCACTTGCAGCGGCCTGGCAGGGTTAAAGATAGTTCATCCAGGGCACGACCTCTCAAGCCTGCGGGTTGGCTGGAGGGCGAGGGATTTTGGGGGCGACGAAAAGCAGGAAGGGAAAAGCAACAAACCCCGCACTGCTGTTACACAGGCGGGGTTTGTTCTGACGAATATGGTTGCGGGAGCCGGATTTGAACCGACGACCTTCGGGTTATGAGCCCGACGAGCTACCAGGCTGCTCCATCCCGCGTCAGTGGGGCGAATTCTACAGTTTTCAGAATGGATGTCAAGCGCTAGTCGTTGATTTTTTTAATATTTCTACGAATGCATTATTTGACGCAAAAGAAAAAGGCCACTGTGTGAACAGTGGCCTTTTCTCGAATCTGGTTGCGGGAGCCGGATTTGAACCGACGACCTTCGGGTTATGAGCCCGACGAGCTACCAGGCTGCTCCATCCCGCGCCTGTGAGATCGAATTCTACGGATTTACCCGTGGGTGTCAAGCTTTTTTCTGAAAAAAACCTTTCCTGTTCAAACTCTTAGCGTTTGAATATGACGCGCAGCTCAGGCACGACGGGGCTTTCAGGCCGATTATCGAGCAATGCCGCCTACAGGCTGCATACCCCGAGGGCGCATGCGATACTATCTGTATGAATTTACAGTGCTGACGGTCATCCATGTCCTTGCGCAAGATCATCCATGTCGACTGCGATTGCTTCTATGCCGCGATCGAAATGCGTGACGACCCACGCCTGGCCGGGCGGCCCATGGCAGTGGGGGGCTCGCCCGACCATCGAGGGGTGATCGCTACCTGCAACTATGAAGCGCGTGCCTATGGCGTGCGCTCGGCCATGTCGTCGCGGCATGCGCTGAAGCTGTGCCCGGACTTGCTGATCGTCAAGCCGCGCTTCGAGGCCTACCGTGAGGCCTCGCGGGAAATCCACACGATCTTCCGCGACTACACCGAGCTGATCGAGCCGCTGTCGCTGGACGAGGCCTACCTGGATGTGAGCGACAGCCAGTGGTACTCGGGCAGCGCCACGCGTATTGCCGAGGATATCCGCCGGCGCGTCGCCCGCACCCTGCATATAACCGTCTCGGCCGGTGTGGCGCCGAACAAGTTCCTGGCCAAGATCGCCAGTGACTGGCGCAAGCCCAATGGCCTGTTCGTGATTACCCCCGGCGAAGTGGAGGCGTTCGTCGCCGCCCTGCCGGTGGCCAGGTTGCACGGGGTGGGCAAGGTAATGGCAGACAAGCTGGCGCGGTTGGGTATCGAAACCTGCCTGGAGCTGCGCGAATGGTCGCGTCTGGCGCTGGTGCGCGAGTTCGGCAGCTTTGGCGAGCGTTTGTGGGGGCTGGCGCGGGGTATCGATGAGCGTGCAGTGCACAATGACAGCCGCCGGCAGTCGGTCAGTGTGGAAAACACCTACGACACCGACCTTCCGGACCTGGCCAGTTGCCTGGCACGGCTCCCCGAGTTGCTGGAAAGCCTGAACGAGCGTATTGCCCGCATGGACAGCAGTTACCGGCCGGAAAAACCCTTCGTCAAGGTCAAGTTCCATGACTTCAGCCAGACCACCATGGAGCAGGCGGGGGCGGGCAGGGACCTGGAGAGTTATCGACAGTTGCTGGGGCAGGCGTTTGCCCGGGGTGGCAAGCCGGTGCGCTTGCTGGGGGTAGGCGTAAGGTTGCGCGACTTGCGCGGGGCGCATGAGCAGCTGGAGCTGTTCCCGCCTCAATAAATGGCCTGGCCTGGCTGCACGGCCCCCTGTGGGAGCGGCCTTGTGTCGCGAAAGGGCCGCGCAGCGGCCCCAGGATTTCTGCAATGATGCATCAATTGTCGGGGCTGCTGTGCAGCCCTTTCGCGACACAAGGCCGCTCCCACGGGGGGATGCGTTGCCCCGCAGCAGTTACTGCACGCCCGGATCAGCCACCAACCGGCCAGTGGCCTTGGTCAGCGACTGCAGAAACTCCTGCTGCAGCTCCGGGTCGTTGCGGGTCAGTTCGATCAGGCTCTGTTCCATTTCACTGGCTTCCTCTTCCAGGCCCAGTTCGGACAAGCGCTTGACCCGGTGTACCCATTGGCCGACATCGTCGTCTTCCAGGTCATCGAAGATCAGTTCATGGGCTTCGAGCAGCTTGTTGCGCAGGGTGGCGCTGACCAGCAGGCTGGCATCGCCACGTACCGCGTTGTCCTCGTCCAGCACCTGCAGGTGCAGGGTGCCGATGTGGTTGAGGTTCTGCTCGGAGAACGGGCTGTCGAGCAGGTTCAGGCGCAGCACGCCGTTCCTGTCGGTGGTCAGCTCGTGGGTCATCTTGCCGGCCTTGACCTCGACCAGGCGCTCGCTCCAGGGCACGCTGGTAGATTCCTCGCGCTTGCCTTTCTGCACTTCGCTGATCCCGGCCAGGTTCTGCTGGGCACGACCGTTGGACGGCACGTTCATGAACGGGTTGAGCCCGTCCACGCCGTAGCTGAGCCAGTCGTGGGTGATGCTTTCCGGCAGGTTGCCCAGGGCAAAGACGTTGACCACGTTGGCACCGACGCCCGCTACTACCGCCACCGCACCCAGCGGGATCTCGTAGATCTCCCGCCAGGGCTGGTAAGGCGTGTAGCGGTCATAGCTGCGGGTGACTTCGAACTCGGTGACTTCGAAGCGCTTCTGCTCATGCACCCGCACACGTCGCTGCGGAAGCTCCATCACCTTCGGCTCGCCGACATCGATCTGCAGGGTGTGCTCGAGCAGTTTGCGCTCGATGCGCTCCTCATGGTCGCTGCGCTGGGACATCTGGTTGGCGCAGCCGCTGACGAGCAGGGCGCCGCACAGTGCGGCGCCCCCCAGGGGAAAGGTACTTCGCTTGAACATGATCACTCGTGCATTGGTTATCAGCGGCGAACGCGGGCCTGCAGGAAGGTCAGCACTTCATTGAGCGGCAACGGCTGGGCGTCCTGCTCGGTGCGGTGCTTGTACTCCAGGTTGCCTTCGGCCAGGCCGCGATCGCTGACGACGATGCGGTGCGGGATACCGATCAGCTCCATGTCGGCAAACTTGATGCCTGGGCTGGTCTTCTTGTCACGGTCGTCCAGCAGCACTTCGTAGCCGGCAGCAGTCAGCTCGGCGTACAGCTTGTCGGTCGCCTCGCGAACCACGTCGGTCTCGTAGCGCAGCGGTACCAGGGCGATCTGGAACGGGGCCAGGGCGTCGTTCCAGATGATGCCCTTGTCGTCGTAGCTCTGCTCGATGGCAGCGGCGACCACGCGGGACACGCCGATGCCGTAGCAGCCCATGGACAGGGTTACCGGCTTGCCGTTCTCGCCCAGTACCTGGCACTTCAGCGCCTCGCTGTACTTGGTGCCGAGCTGGAAGATGTGGCCCACTTCGATGCCGCGCTTGATCACCAGGGTGCCCTGGCCGTCCGGGCTCGGGTCACCTTCGACCACGTTACGCAGGTCGGCGACCTGTGGAACCGGCAGGTCGCGCTCCCAGTTCACGCCGAAGTAGTGCTTGTCGTCGATGTTGGCGCCAATGCCGAAGTCGCTCATCAGGGCAACCGAACGGTCGATCACGCATTCCAGTGGCAGGTTCAGCGGGCCGAGCGAGCCGGCGCCGGCACCAATGGCCTCGCGCAGCTCGGCGTCGGTAGCCATGACCAGCGGGTCGGCAACCTGTTCCAGCTTGGCCGCCTTGATTTCGTTCAGCTCGTGGTCGCCACGTACCACCAGGGCAACCAGCTTGCCTTCCTCGGCGCCGCGCACGATCAGGGTCTTGACGGTTTTCTCGATCGGCAGGCCGAAGTTTTCCACCAGCTGGGCGATGGTCTTGGCGTTCGGCGTGTCGACCAGGCGCAGCTCCTCGGTAGGGGCTGGGCGCACGGTTTCGCGCGGGATGGCCTCGGCCTTCTCGATGTTGGCGGCGTAGTCGGAGCTGTCGCTGAAGATCACGTCGTCTTCGCCGGACTCGGCCAGTACGTGGAACTCGTGCGAGTAGCTGCCACCGATAGAGCCGGTGTCAGCCTGTACTGGACGGAAGTCCAGGCCCAGGCGGGTGAACACGTTGCTGTACGCCTGGTGCATGCGGTCGTAGGTTTCCTGCAGGGAAGCCTGGTCGGCATGGAACGAGTAGGCGTCCTTCATGATGAACTCGCGGCCGCGCATCAGGCCGAAGCGCGGGCGGATCTCGTCACGGAACTTGGTCTGGATCTGGTACATGTTGAGCGGCAGCTGTTTATAGCTGGACAGCTCGTTGCGGGCCAGGTCGGTGATGACTTCTTCGTGGGTCGGGCCGACGCAGAAGTCGCGCTGGTGGCGGTCTTTCAGGCGCAGCAGCTCGGGGCCGTACTGTTCCCAGCGGCCGGATTCCTGCCACAGTTCGGCGGGCTGGATGCTGGGCATCAGCACTTCCAGGGCGCCGGCGGCGTTCATTTCCTCACGCACCACGGCCTCGACCTTGCGCATCACCCGCAAGCCCATCGGCAGCCAGGTGTACAGGCCGGAGGCCAGTTTGCGGATCATGCCGGCACGCAGCATGAGCTGATGGCTGATGACCACTGCGTCGGCAGGGGTTTCTTTCTGGGTGGCGAGCAAATATTGACTGGTGCGCATGGTGAGCCGTGTCGATTGCCTAAGACATTGAAATGACCCCGCATTGTACGGGGGCGAAACGAAGGCGTACAGGATGCCCCAGGGCGTGACACTTGTCAGCCAAGAAAAAGCCCGGCGTGATCGCCGGGCTTTTTCAGGTGCGGGGCACTGCAAGCCAGGCTTACAGGATGCTCAGCGGGTACTCCACGATCAGGCGCAGTTCGTCGATCGATGGGGAATCGTAGTAAACGCCATCGGAAGAGCGGTAGGTGGCCTGACGTACGCGGAAGCTCAGGTCTTTCGCCGGGCCGCTCTGCAGTACGTACTTGATATCGACGTCGCGTTCCCATTCCTTGCCGTTGCTGGTGCCGGCGACGTTGGCGTCGGTACCGCGTACATAACGGGTCATGAAGGTCAGGCCCGGGATGCCGTATTCGGCGAAGTTCAGGTCGTAGCGAGCCTGCCAGGATTTCTCGTCTTCGGCGTTGAAGTCGGAACGGGCAATGGAGTTGGCCAGGAAGATGGTGCCGCCACCGTCGATGCCATAGCCATAGTCGCCGTCGCCGGTGACTTTCTGGTAGGCCAGGGTGAAGGTGTGCGCGCCGATGTTGTAGGCGCCCGACAGGCTGAACGCGCGGTTGTCCAGCTTGTCGCCGTCGAACGCGCGGTACTCGGCCGAGCCTTCGCTCTTGGTGTCATAAATGTTGAAGTCGAACACCAGGCCTTGCTTGTCGGAGATCGGCAGCGCCCAGTTGACGTTGGCGTAGTACTTGCGCCAGTAGTCTTCGACCTTCGAGTAGTACAGGCTGGTGCTGAGGTTGTCGGTGAAGGCGTAGGTACCACCGACCACGTTGGCTTCCTTCAGGCCGAAGCTGTCGCGGTTGGTCTGCTCCTGGGCGGTCAGGCTGGTGAAGTGACCAGCGTGCAGGGTCAGGCCCTCGATCTCGTTGCTGGTGATCAGGGTGCCCTGAGCGATTTCTGGCAGCAGGCGGCTGTCGTCGGTAGCGAAGACCGGCAGTGCGGTGAACTGGTCACCCACTTTCAGCACGGTGTCGGAGATACGGAACTTAACCGCACCACCGCCCTTGGAGTAATCATCCTGCGAACGGCCGTCGGAGCCGGTCGGGAACAGGCCGGTACCGGCGCGGCCCTTGCCGCTGTCCAGTTTCAGGCCGAGCATGCCGATGGCATCGACACCCACACCCACGGTGCCCTGGGTGAAGCCGGACTCGAAGGTGCCGAGGAAGCCCAGGCCGGTTTCTTCGCGACGGCTCTGGCCGCCTTCGTTGTTACGGAAGTCACGGCTGAAGTACAGCATGCGGGTCTTGACGTTCAGCTTGCTGTCTTCGATGAAACCTTTGGACTCGTCCTGGGAAGAGGCCAATGCCAACTGCGAGGTCCCTGCCGCAACGGCCAGGGCGATCATGCTCCACTTCATCACGCGCATCGTGATTTGCTCCTTTGGTTTTTAGGAAGAGTACCGCTGCGTCCAAGTCTTTTAGTTATATGGGGCAGCTCTTTCTTGTTATGTCGGCGAAAATGTATAGCACGCAGACTGTTGTTGGCGATATGGGTATAAACATCCTTTTCGGAACTTTTTCACCATGTCGCTTCTAGGTATTTCCATGTCGCAAATCACGCCCCGGTTCAAGGGCCGTACAACCCCAGCGCTGTTCCTGTCACCGTAATGAATCTGTAACTACCGATTCCGGTTGGGGAAACTCCCTGGTAACCAATGTCGCTGTTGTTATTTGTCGCGTACACCCGCTGTTGCAGATGTCGTGCCGACTTGGCGTGAAAGGAATGCAACAAGCGTGCTCAAAATTCGCAACGCTTCATGAAATTTTCACAAAACCTGCTACCGGGGGTCGGAAAGTGCCGTAAACACGGGGCGGGAGCCGTCTGGTGGCGTATTGCTGTCGAGAATCATTAAAAATTGAAAAGCTGCCATGAAAGTCAATGTGTTACCGCAACTTGTTCATGCAGCGTCACCTGTGGGTGGCAAGTGTGGTGGGAGGTGTACCGGCGGCCTCATTTTGGTGCGAAAAGTAGCGCTGTGTTACCGGGAACGTGCAAGGTATCCTTGCAGGCCTGTTTTCCGCGTGAAGCGGTTGGTTCTGCCTCAAGGAGATTTGCCGTGTTCGTCCTCGATTCGCGTTTGCAGCAGGATTCCCTGGTGCTGGGGGAGTTTGCGCTGTGCCAGTTGTTGCTGAGCAAGGATGCCAACTATCCGTGGTTCATCCTGGTGCCCAAGCGCGCCGGTATCAGCGAACTGTTCGAGCTCGATGCTGCGGAGCAGCAGCAGTTGTGGCAGGAAACCACCAGTCTGGCCGAGGCACTGAAGGCCAGCTACAACGCCGACAAGATGAACGTGGCTACCCTGGGCAATGTGGTGAGCCAGTTGCACATGCACGTGATCGTGCGCCAGCGCGACGACGCCGCCTGGCCGGCACCGGTGTGGGGCAAGTGCCCGGCGGTGGCCTACACCGACGACCAGGTGCAAGCCATTCGCCAGCGCCTGCGCGGGCTGCAACTTGCCGGCTACCAGGAGGCCTGAATGTCGCTTGAATTACGAGTGGTCGAACTGGAAACCCGCCAGGCGTTCCAGGATGACACCATCCAGGCGCTGAATGACGTGGTGGTCGAGCAGGGGCGGGTGATCGAACGGCTGCAGTTGCAGATGGCCGAGCTGATCAAGCGTTACGAAGAGATGGTTGGCCAGTACGGCAGCGAAGGGGACGAGGCGCCGCCGCCTCATTATTGATACCTTTCAGGGCCCTGTCGCCGGCAAGCCAGCTCTCATGGAGCTGCACATGACTCATTGAATTGGCAGGGCCCCTGTGGGAGCGGACCGCTTGCGAATTCAGTTCGCTGCGCGACAGCGCAGCCCGAAGGGCTGGGCTGTCTCCCACAAGGGATGGTTTCTGCAAATGGAATCAGCGGCGGGTTACCGCAACCACATCCTCGGCCTGCAGGCCCTTGTCGCGGTGCATCACGGAAAATTCCACGCGCTGGCCTTCCACCAGGATGCGGTGGCCTTCACCGCGAATGGCGCGAAAGTGCACGAAGATATCATCGCCCGAGTCGCGGGAGATGAAGCCAAAGCCTTTGGATGTGTTGAACCACTTCACGGTACCGGTATCACGATTGCCGGCATCCTGCGCCGCGTGCTGGCTGGCGCGTGCCTTGCGCGGGCTGCGGGCAAAGCCCACGGCCAGGTGCACGGCCACAGCCAGCGCCGCGCAGACCAGAGCGGCCAGGTTGCCCATTTCCGGGCGGGCCAGCAGTGTCAGGGTCTGCAGCACCACGGCCACCACCAGCAGGGCGCAGGCCAGGTGCTGCAGCTGTTGCCGTGCGCCGCGGTAGTACAGTGGCACGACCGGGGCCAGCACCAGGTTGAGCAGGCCGAGCAGGGCCAGGTAGACCGCGTCGGGTTGTTGAAGGAAGGGGGTCGCATCGGTTTTCAGGCTGGGTAGGAGCGATAGCAGCAATGCTGCCACGCCCGTCACCAGATGGACGATCTTGAACATGGGGTTGGCTCACAGTTGATAAGGCCGATCACAGGAAGAGCTGGCGGCACGGTGCGCATGAGGTGTAGAGCGCGAACACGGGACAGGCCAGCCTATGCACCCGGCAATGACAATCTGCACGGGTGGCACCATGCCTATTTAACAGTAAAGCCGCAGGCTACTCAAACCGCAGGCTGCGCGGCGGGTAATGCAGCTTGTGCAGGAAGATTTTGCCGCTGCTTTAACCACGCCCGTCAGCGCTTCATAGGCCACCTGGTACCTGTGACGAGGAAGTGTGGCGCATGATGCAAGCGAGCAAACGTGTGGCTGGCCAGGGGCGCTGGCCGGGAAAACAGTGCATCGATCCGTTCAGGGCGGATTTCGACATGTTGCAGACCCAGCCGGTGTCGCGTTCGGTGCGGCTCAACGGCTTTTCCACCTGCCTGCGGCTGGAGGCCGTCTATTGGGGCATCCTGGAGCGCATCGCCGCGGCCAACCGCTGCTCGGTCAGCGCGGTGCTGTCCTATGTGGACCGCGAAGTGCACCTGCGCCAGGGTGGGGTGCGCAACTTCAGCGGGCTGATCCGGGTGATCTGCGTCGCCTGGCTTCAGGACCCGCCAAGTGCGCGCTGATCGCCTGGCGGGCTGCGCAGTGCTTGCTAACCATATATAATCCCGCTTTTTGCTGCCCCGGCAGCCAGCGTTATGGTTGACGAGAGACACCCATGCCCCTTTATGACTATCAATGTGCATCCTGCGAGCACCGCATGGAAGTGCTGCAGAAGATCAGCGCCGCGCCGCTGACCGATTGCCCGGCCTGCCAGGCGCCGGCGCTGAAGAAGCTGCTGTCGGTGCCAGGCTTCCGCCTGAGCGGTAACGGTTGGTACGAAACCGACTTCAAGACCGGGGCGAAAAAGAATCTGGCAGGCGGCGACAAGGCCGACTGAGTTGAATGCTGTGACCGGGTCTTGCAGTATTAGCCCTCCGGGCGGCCAAGGCCTCCACCGAATACACGAATCACGAGAAGCGAAACCACCATCATGATGCGCAGCCATTATTGCGGCCAACTGAACGAGAGCCTGGACGGCCAGGAAGTCACCCTTTGCGGCTGGGTCCATCGTCGCCGCGACCACGGCGGGGTGATCTTCCTCGACATCCGTGACCGCGAAGGCATGGCCCAGGTCGTGTTCGACCCGGATCGCGCCGAAACCTTCGCCGCTGCCGACCGCGTGCGCAGCGAATACGTCGTGCAGATCACCGGCAAGGTCCGCAAGCGCCCTGAAGGTGCGGTGAATGCCAACATGGCTTCCGGTGCCATCGAGATCCTCGGCTACCAGCTGAACGTGCTCAACGAAGCGGAAACCCCACCGTTCCCGCTGAACGAATACTCCGACGTCGGCGAGGAAACCCGCCTGCGCTACCGCTTCATCGACCTGCGTCGCCCGGAAATGGCCGACAAGCTGCGCCTGCGTTCGCGCATCACCAGCAGCATTCGTCGCTTCCTTGACGAAAACGGCTTCCTCGACGTCGAGACGCCGATCCTGACCCGTGCCACCCCGGAAGGCGCGCGTGACTACCTGGTGCCTAGCCGTACCCACGCCGGTAGCTTCTTCGCCCTGCCGCAGTCGCCACAGCTGTTCAAGCAGCTGCTGATGGTCGCCGGCTTCGACCGCTACTACCAGATCGCCAAGTGCTTCCGTGACGAAGACCTGCGTGCCGACCGCCAGCCGGAATTCACCCAGATCGACATCGAGACCAGCTTCCTCGATGAAAGCGAGATCATGGGCCTGACCGAAAGCATGATCCGCAAGCTGTTCAAGGAAGTGCTGGACCTGGAATTCGGCGAATTCCCGCACATGACCTTCGAAGAGGCCATGCGCCGCTACGGCTCCGACAAGCCGGACCTGCGCATTCCGCTGGAACTGGTCGACGTTGCCGACCAGCTCAAGGACGTCGACTTCAAGGTGTTCGCCGGCCCGGCCAACGATCCGAAATGCCGCGTTACCGCCCTGCGCCTGCCAGGCGGCGCCAGCATGCCGCGCAGCAAGATCGACGAGTACACCAAGTTCGTCGGCATCTACGGTGCCAAGGGCCTGGCCTACATCAAGGTCAACGAGCGCGCCAAGGGCGTCGAAGGCCTGCAGTCGCCGATCGTCAAGAACATCCCCGAGGCCAACCTCAACACCATCCTCGATCGCGTTGGCGCCGTTGACGGCGACATCGTGTTCTTCGGTGCCGACAAGTTCAAGGTGGTCAGCGAAGCCCTGGGCGCGCTGCGTATCCGTCTGGGCCACGACTTCGAGCTGCTGACCTGCGAGTGGGCACCGATGTGGGTGGTCGACTTCCCGATGTTCGAAGAGAACGAAGACGGCAGCTTCACCGCGCTGCACCACCCGTTCACCGCGCCGAAATGCACTCCGGAAGAGCTCGAGGCCAACCCGGCCAGCGCTCTGTCGCGTGCCTACGACATGGTCCTGAACGGTACCGAACTGGGTGGCGGTTCGATCCGTATCCACCGCAAGGAGATGCAACAGGCCGTGTTCCGCCTGCTGGGCATCGAAGCGGCAGAACAGGAAGAGAAGTTCGGCTTCCTGCTCGACGCCCTGAAGTTCGGTGCACCGCCTCACGGTGGCCTGGCCTTCGGCCTGGACCGCCTGGTCATGCTGATGACCGGCGCCCAGTCGATCCGTGAAGTGATCGCCTTCCCGAAAACCCAGAGCGCCGCGTGTGTCATGACCCAGGCCCCAGGCATGGTCGACGCCAAGGCCCTGCGCGAGCTGCACATCCGGCTGCGCGAACAGACCAAGGTCGAGTAAGCAGTCCCCGGGCGCATCCACATGGATGCGCCTTTGCGTTTCGGCGCAGGCAATTTCCCGTCCCGCCCCGCACAGGGGCGGGGCTGTTTGTGATTCAAAGGATTCGGAGTCGTTATGGCTGGTCATTCCAAGTGGGCAAACATCAAGCACCGCAAAGAGCGCCAGGATGCCAAGAGAGGCAAGATCTTCACCAAGTGGATCCGCGAGCTGACGGTCGCCGCCAAGCAGGGCGGTGCTGACCCGGCCTCCAACCCACGCCTGCGCCTGGCGCTGGACAAGGCCCTGGGCGCCAACATGAGCCGCGACATCATCGATCGCGCCGTGGCCCGTGGTGCCGGTACCAACGAAAGCGACAACGTCGAAGAACTCAGCTACGAAGGCTACGGCCCGGGTGGCGTGGCGATCATGGTCGAGGCCATGACCGACAACCGCAACCGTACCGCCGCCGCCGTGCGTCATGCCTTCACCAAGTGTGGTGGCAACCTGGGTACCGACGGTTCGGTGGCCTACCTGTTCGAGCGCAAGGGGCAGATCAGCTTTGCCCCGGGCGTGGAGGAAGACGCGCTGATGGAAGCGGCGATGGAAGCCGATGCCGACGACGTGGTGGCCAACGATGACGGCTCGTTCGACGTGTTCACCTCGTTCAACAGCTTCTACGCCGTGCGCAATGCCCTGGAAGAGGCGGGCTTCAAGGCCGCTGACGCGGAAATCGTCATGCAGCCGACCACCAGCGCCGAACTCGACCAGGACGGTGCCGAAAAGGTGCTCAAACTGATCGACATGCTCGAAGACCTGGATGACGTGCAGAACGTCTACTCCAATGCCCAGATTTCCGACGAGATCATGGAAAACCTCGGCTAAGGTGTCCTGGCTATCCAGGCCAGTTCTTCAAGTTTGTCAGCGCCTGTACCGGCCCTTTCGCGGGTAAACCCGCTCCCACAGGTACTGCACCACATTCAGAATCGGTGCAGTACCTGTGGGAGCGGGTTTACCCGCGAAAGGGCCGGTACAGTTTGCACAGATGCATCAATTTTTTTGACAGGCACTATGACTCTGATTCTTGGTATCGACCCCGGTTCGCGCATCACCGGCTATGGCGTGGTACGCCAGACCGCCCGTGGTTGCGAGTACGTGGCGTCGGGCTGCATTCGCACCGGCAGCGGCGAGCTGCACGAGCGGCTGCAGATCGTCTTTCGTGGCGTGGGTGAAATCATCGCCCAGCACGGCCCGGTCACCATGGGCATCGAGCGGGTGTTCATGGCCCGTAACGCCGACTCGGCGCTCAAGCTTGGCCAGGCCCGTGGCGCGGCCATCGTCGCCGCCGCCGAAGCCGGCCTGGAAATCGCCGAATACAGCGCCACTCAGGTCAAGCAGGCGGTAGCCGGTACCGGCGGGGCCAACAAGGAGCAGGTGATGATGATGGTCATGCACCTGCTGAAACTGACGCAGAAGCCGCAGATCGACGCCTCCGATGCCTTGGCCATCGCCTTGTGCCACGCCCATACCCGCTCCAGCCTGGTGCCGCATGGCCTGGCCACGGCGCGGCGACGCGGAGGGCGCTTGCGTCTGTAGGCGCTTCATGCGCTGATACACATTTTGTTCGGGTGATGCGTTCACCCGCTGCATTTGCTGATAGGGTTGAGCGGTCTTTGACCGGCTCCCCGAGAGGAAGGATCGGAACGTGATTGGACGTTTGCGCGGCACCCTGGCGGAAAAACAGCCGCCGCACCTGATTATCGACGTCAACGGCGTGGGTTACGAACTGGAAGTTCCCATGACCACGCTGTACCGTCTGCCCAAGGTGGGCGAACCCGTAACCGTGCATACCCACCTGGTGGTGCGCGAGGACGCTCACCTGCTCTACGGTTTTGCCGAAAAGCGCGAGCGCGAGCTGTTCCGCGAGCTCATCCGCCTGAACGGCGTAGGGCCGAAGCTGGCCCTGGCGCTGATGTCCGGGCTGGAAGTGGACGAGCTGGTGCGCTGCGTGCAGGCCCAGGACACCTCGGCCCTGGTGCGCGTGCCCGGTGTCGGCAAGAAGACCGCCGAACGCCTGCTGGTAGAGCTCAAGGACCGCTTCAAGGCTTGGGAAACTTCCCCGGCCATGTTCACCCTGGTCTCCGACGGGCCGCTGCCGGTGGCCAGCGCATCCACAGCCGAAGCTGACGCAGTCAGCGCCCTGGTTTCGCTCGGCTACAAGCCGCAGGAAGCCAGCAAGGCGATCGCCGCGATCAAGGACAAGGCCGGCCTGAGCAGTGAAGAACTGATCCGTCGCAGCCTGAAAGGGATGATTACCAAGTGATCGAAGCCGACCGCCTGATCGCCGCCAGTGGCCGCGACCGTGAAGAAGTCCAGGACCGTGCGATCCGCCCGCTGCGGCTGGACGAGTACATCGGCCAGCCGGTGGTGCGCGAGCAGATGGCGCTGTTCATCCAGGCCGCCCGTGGCCGCAGCGAATCGCTCGACCATACGCTGATCTTCGGCCCGCCCGGCCTTGGCAAGACCACCCTGGCCAACATCATCGCCCATGAAATGGGCGTGTCGGTCAAGAGTACCTCGGGGCCGATCCTCGAGCGCCCGGGCGACCTCGCGGCCATGCTGACCAACCTCGAACCGCACGACGTGCTGTTCATCGACGAGATCCACCGGCTGTCACCGGTCGTCGAAGAAGTGCTGTACCCGGCGATGGAGGACTTCCAGCTCGACATCATGATCGGCGAAGGGCCGGCGGCCCGTTCTATCAAGCTCGACCTGCCGCCGTTCACCCTGGTCGGTGCCACCACCCGTGCGGGCATGCTCACCAACCCGCTGCGGGACCGTTTCGGTATCGTCCAGCGCCTGGAGTTCTACAGCGACAAGGACTTGGCCACCATCGTCAGCCGTTCGGCCGGCATCCTCGGCCTGGCCATCGAAGACCAGGGGGCCTACGAGATCGCCCGTCGGGCCCGCGGCACGCCACGTATCGCCAACCGCCTGCTGCGCCGCGTGCGCGACTACGCCGAGGTGCGCGGCAAGGGCCAGATCACCAAGGCCGTGGCCGACATGGCGCTCAATCTGCTGGATGTCGACGAGCGCGGTTTCGACCACTCCGACCGCCGCCTGCTGCTGACCATGATCGAGAAGTTCGACGGTGGCCCGGTCGGCGTGGACAACCTGGCGGCAGCCATCAGCGAAGAGCGCCACACCATCGAGGACGTGCTCGAGCCGTACCTCATCCAGCAAGGCTACATCATGCGCACGCCGCGCGGCCGCGTGGTCACCCGGCATGCCTACCTGCACTTTGGCCTGAACGTACCCGGGCGCCTGGGGGAGGGTGGGGATTTTTCCGAAACGGGCGATGAGTGACAGATCGAAAACAGCTTTTCGTGGTCCTACCGCTGGCATGCCGAGGGTGCGCTGGCAATAGGACATAAATGAAGAAAAAACAGTTGCCACAGCGGATTGGCAAGCTGAGGAGTAAGCACTAGAGTATGCGCGCGCAAAATGGCCTGGAACCGTTCGCACACCGTTGTCGTGTCTATTACGAGGATACCGATGCCGGTGGTGTGGTGTATTACGTCAATTACCTGAAATTCATGGAGCGCGCGCGTACCGAGCGGCTGCGGCACCTGGGCTTTTCCCAGGCGCAACTGGCCGAAGACAACCTGCTGTTCGTGGTCCACTCCAGCGAAGCGCGCTATCACGCGCCGGCGCGGCTGGACGACGAGCTTCGGGTTACCGCGCAAGTACTTGAACTCAATCGCGCCAGCCTGCGCTTCGTGCAGCAGGTCTGGCGGGAAAAGGATGAAACGCTGCTCTGCGAAGGGCAGTTCCTGGTGGCCGCCGTGCGCGCCGACACTTTCAAACCCCGAGCCATACCCCCGGAGCTGCGTGACGCCTTTGCGGCGGACGGCTCGGGTACTCAATCGAATGCAGGAGAATAAGCGTGGAAGCTAACGTCGTCGACCATACCTCCATGTGGAGTCTGGTCAGCAATGCCAGCGTGTTGGTACAGCTGGTAATGCTGATCCTGGTGGCCGCCTCGGTCACCTCATGGATCATGATCTTTCAGCGCAGCACCATGCTGCGCGCCGGTCGTCGTGCGCTGGATGCCTTCGAGGAGCGCTTCTGGTCGGGTATCGACCTGTCCAAGCTGTACCGCCAGGCAGGCAGCAACCCGGACCCGGACTCCGGGGTCGAGCAGGTCTTCCGTGCCGGCTTCAAGGAATTTTCGCGTCTGCGCCAGCAGTCGGGCGTTGATCCGGACGCGGTCATGGAGGGTGTTGCCCGTGCCATGCGCGTAGCCATCTCGCGCGAGGAAGAAAAACTCGAGCAGAGCCTGCCGTTCCTGGCCACCGTCGGTTCGACCAGCCCGTACATCGGCCTGTTCGGTACCGTATGGGGCATCATGAACTCCTTCCGCGGCCTGGCCAGCGCCCAGCAGGCCACCCTGGCCACGGTTGCCCCGGGTATCGCCGAAGCGCTGATCGCCACCGCCATCGGCCTGTTCGCGGCAATCCCGGCGGTCATCGCCTACAACCGCTTCTCGGCCCGCAGCGAAGTGCTGATCGGCCGTTACTACACCTTCGCCGACGAGTTCCAGGCGATCCTGCACCGCAAAGTGCACACCAGCGAAGAGTAATCAGGTAGAAGCCCATGGCCCGAGTTCGCCACAAACGCAAGCCCGTCGCCGAGATGAACGTGGTGCCCTACATCGACGTGATGCTGGTACTGCTGGTCATTTTCATGGTGACGGCGCCCATGCTCAACCAGGGCGTGAAGGTAGACCTGCCCAAGGTTTCCAGTGAAGCCTTGCCGCAGGACAACAACGTCCAGATCCTCACCATCTCCATCAAGGCTGACAAGACCTACTACTGGAACCTCGGCAGCGAAGTCGATACCGACAAGCAGATGGACAAGGCCATGACCTTGCCTGCCATGACCGACGCGGTGACCAAGATCATTGCCGCCGGCCGTGACCAGGGCAAGCAGACCCAGGTGTTCATTCGTGGCGACAAGGCTGTCGACTATGGCGCGGTCATGGGTGCCATGGGCGGGTTGCAGAAGGCCGGTGTCGGTAACGTTGGCCTGATTACCGAGGCGCCCTGATGCAACAGCGAGAGCCATCCGCCTCGGAAAGCTACTTCTGGCCCAGTGTCTGGGCCATCGGCCTGCATGTGCTGGTGTTCGCCCTGCTGTTCGTCAGTTTTGCCATGACGCCTGAGCTGCCGCCATCCAAGCCGATCGTCCAGGCTACCCTGTACCAGCTCAAGTCCAAGAGCCAGGCGACCACCCAGACCAATCAGAAGATTGCCGGGGAAGCGAAGAAAACCGCTTCGCGCCAGACCGAGGTCGAGCAGCTGGAACAGAAGAAGGTCGAGCAGGAGGCCGTGAAGGCCGCGGAACAAAAGAAAGCCGACGCCGCTCAAAAGGCCGAAGAGGCCCGCGAGGCCGCCGAAGCCAAGAAAGCCGAGGCAGCGGCCGAAGCCGCCAAGGCTGCCGAGGCCAAGAAAGCCGCCGAAGCCAAGAAGGCCGAAGAGGCGAAGAAGGCTGCCGAGAAGCAGCAGGCCGACATCGCCAAGAAGAAGGCCGAAGAAGAAGCCAAGAAAAAAGCCGAAGAAGAGGCCAAGAAAGAGGCCGCTGAAGAGGCGAAGAAACAAGCCGCCGAGGACGCCAAGAAAAAGGCAGCCGAAGAGGCCAAGAAGAAAGCTGCCGAGGACGCCAAGAAGAAAGCGGCGGCCGAGGAAGCGAAGAAGAAGGCAGCTGAAGAGGCCAAGAAAAAGGCCGCTGCAGACGCCCAGAAGAAAAAGGCACAGGAAGCGGCCCGCAAGGCGGCGGAAGACAAGAAAGCCCAGGCCCTGGCCGAGCTGTTGTCCGACACCACCGAACGGCAGCAGGCGCTGGCCGACGAGCAGGGTGACCAGGTGGCTGGCGACTTCGACGACCTGATCCGCTTGCGCGCGGCCGAGGGTTGGGCGCGTCCGCCTTCCGCGCGCAAGGGCATGACGGTGGTCCTGCAGATCAACATGTTGCCGGACGGTACCATCACCAACGTCAGCGTGGCCCGGTCCAGTGGTGACGGCCCGTACGACAGTTCGGCGGTGGCTGCGGTGAAGAACATTGGTCGTTTGACCGAGATGCAGGGTATGAAGCCGAGCGATTTCAACCAATATCGTTCGTTCAAGATGACATTTACACCTGAGGATCTAGCGTTGTGATTAAACGTCTGAGAGGACTGCTGGTCATGCTGTGCTGCGTGGCAGGCATGGCCGTGGCAGAGGAAAAGAACATCCTGGTCACCAGCGGCAGCGACCGGGCCACGCCCATCGCGGTAGTGCCGTTTGGTCTGCAGGGCGGCAGCGTGCTGCCGGAAGACATGGCCGACATCATCGGCAACGACCTGCGCAACTCCGGCTACTACTCGCCGATTCCGCGGCAGAACATGATCAGCCAGCCGTCGCAGGCCAGCGAAGTGATCTTCCGTGACTGGAAAGCGCTGGGCGCGCAGTACGTGATGGTCGGCAGCATCGTGCCGTCGGGCGGTCGCCTGCAGGTGCAGTACGCGCTGTTCAACGTCGCCACCGAGCAGCAAGTGCTGACCGGTAGCGTGGCGGGCAGCGTCGACCAGCTGCGCGACATGGCGCACTACATTTCCGACCAGTCGTTCGAGAAGCTCACCGGCATCAAGGGTGCGTTCTCCACCCGCATGCTGTACGTGACGGCCGAGCGTTTCTCCACCAACAACACCCGCTATACCCTGCAGCGTTCGGACTACGACGGTGCACGTGCGGTCACCCTGCTGCAATCGCGTGAACCGATCCTGTCGCCACGCTTTGCACCGGATGGCAAGCGCATCGCCTATGTCTCGTTCGAGCAGAAGCGCCCGCGCATCTTCGTCCAGCACATCGATACCGGTCGCCGCGAGCAGGTCACCAACTTCGAAGGCCTGAACGGCGCGCCAGCCTGGTCGCCGGACGGCTCGCGCCTGGCGTTCGTGCTGTCGAAGGACGGCAACCCGGACATCTACGTGATGAACGTGGCTTCGCGCCAGATCAGCCGTGTCACCGCTGGCCCGGGCATCAACACCGAGCCGTTCTGGGGCAAGGATGGCAACACCCTGTACTTCACCTCCGACCGTGGCGGCAAGCCGCAGATCTACAAGCAGTCGGTCGGTGGCGGTGGCGCCGAGCGTGTAACGTTCGTGGGTAACTACAACGCCAACCCGAAACTGTCGGCGGACGAAAAGACCCTGGTGATGATCCATCGCCAGCAGGGCTTCACCAACTTCAAAGTTGCGGCCCAGGATTTGCAGCGCGGAAGTGTAAAGATTCTCTCGGAAACGAGTCTTGATGAGTCTCCCACTGTTGCGCCAAACGGCACCATGCTAATCTACGCCACCCGCCAGCAGGGCCGGGGAGTCTTGATGCTCGTGTCGCTTAATGGCCGCGTGAGGCTCCCACTTCCTACCGCTCAAGGCGAAGTCAGAGAACCGTCCTGGTCCCCTTACCTGAACTGATTGCGGCGTAATAATTTTTGCTTAACACACTGGGGTTTCATTAGGAGTTTCACGATGGAAATGCTGAAGTTTGGTAAATTTGCTGCGCTGGCTCTGGCCATGGCCGTAGCTGTAGGTTGCTCCTCGAAGGGCGGTGACAACGCAGGCGAAGGCGCTGCTGTAGATCCGAACGCTGGCTACGGTGCCAACGCTGGCGCTGTTGACGGCTCCCTGAGCGAAGAAGCTGCCCTGCGCGCAATCACCACCTTCTACTTCGAATACGACAGCTCGGACCTGAAGCCAGAAGCCATGCGCGCTCTGGACGTTCACGCCAAGGACCTGAAAGCCAACGGCAACCGCGTTGTCCTGGAAGGCAACACCGACGAGCGCGGCACCCGCGAGTACAACATGGCTCTGGGTGAGCGTCGTGCCAAGGCCGTTCAGCGCTACCTGGTTCTGCAGGGCGTTTCCCCTGCTCAGCTGGAACTGGTCTCCTACGGTGAAGAGCGTCCGGTTGCCACTGGCAACGACGAGCAGTCCTGGGCTCAGAACCGTCGCGTAGAACTGCGTAAGTAAGTTCTTATGCGTATGTGCCGCCGTGTAGTAACCGTCCTCGCACTCAGCCTGCCGCTCGCGGCCTGGGCTGAGGTCCCTGTAATTGATGACAACGCAGGCAGTTATCCGCCTGCGGGTTATGGCACGAGCGGCGCCTATGCCGGGTCGGGGGCTTCGGCCCCTGCCTCTGCACAGGGCCAGCTGTTCATGCAGCTGCAACAGATGCAGGATCAGCTTTCCCGCCAGCAAGGCATCATCGAAGAGCTGCAGAACGATGTGTCGCGCATGAAGCAGGAAAACCTGGAGCGTTACCAGGACCTGGACCGTCGCATCAACAGTGGCGCCGCGCCTGCCGCGACCCCTGACAATTCCTCCGGTGGTGGTGCATCCAGTGCCGCCCCCGATGCAGCAGCAGGTGCTGCTGCGCAACAACCGGCCGCCAGTAGCGAGCCCGGTGATCCGGCGAAAGAAAAGCTCTATTACGATGCCGCTTTCGACCTGATCAAGCAGAAAGACTTCGACAAGGCCAGCCAGGCGTTCAACGCCTTCCTGCGCAAGTACCCCAACAGCCAGTACGCGGGCAATGCCCAGTATTGGCTGGGTGAAGTGAACCTGGCCAAGGGCGACCTGCCAGCCGCCAGCCAGGCTTTTGCCCAGGTCAGCCAGAAGTATCCGAAGCACAGCAAGGTGCCGGATTCGCTGTACAAGCTGGCCGATGTCGAGCGCCGCATGGGCCATACCGACAAGGTCAAGGGTATCCTGCAGCAGGTCATCTCCCAGTATCCTGGCACCTCGGCCGCGCAACTGGCCCAGCGTGACCTGCAGAAGCTCTAAGCAGCACCGTTTGAAAGAAACCCGCGCCTGTCGCGGGTTTTTTCGTTAGAATCACTGCCCTTTTTTCGTAAACACGCTGCTGCGGATAACGCTATGTCGAGTCCGCGACAGTGCCTGACGGAGGCGGGCAGCCTGTTTAGCTGTCACGCCCGTGGCGAGCATGCAAGACACATTACGCATCACCGAAGTCTTTTACTCTTTGCAGGGTGAAACGCGAACGGCCGGGTTGCCCACGGTATTCGTGCGCCTCACCGGTTGCCCCCTGCGCTGCCAGTACTGCGACAGTGCCTATGCCTTCAGTGGCGGTACCCTTCGCACCCTCGATTCGATCCTTGAGCAGGTCGCCGGCTTCAAGCCGCGCTACGTCTGCGTCACCGGTGGCGAGCCATTGGCCCAGCCCAATGCCTTGCCGCTGTTGCAGCGCCTGTGTGACGCCGGTTACAAGGTGTCGCTGGAGACCAGCGGCGCGCTGGATATTGCCGGCACCGACACCCGCGTCAGCCGCGTGGTCGACCTGAAGACCCCAGGCTCCGAAGAGTCGCACCGTAACCGCTACGAGAACATCGAGCAGCTGACCCGCAACGACCAGGTCAAGTTTGTCATCTGTTCCCGTGAGGACTACGACTGGGCGGTCTCCAAGCTGATCCAGTACAACCTGGCCGAGCGTGCCGGCGAGGTGTTGTTCTCGCCCAGCCACCACCAGGTGAACGCCAGCGACCTGGCGGACTGGATCGTCGCCGACAACCTGCCCGTACGCTTCCAGCTGCAGCTGCACAAGCTGCTGTGGAACGACGAACCCGGACGTTGATTGAGGAGCAAGCACACATGACCGACAAACGCGCAGTCATCCTGTTGTCCGGCGGCCTGGACTCGGCCACCGTGGTCGCCATGGCCAAGGCCGAAGGCTACAGCTGCTACACCATGAGTTTCGACTACGGCCAGCGCCACCGCGCCGAACTGAACGCCGCTGCCCGCGTTGCCCGCGACCTGGGTGTGGTCGAGCACAAGGTGATTGGCCTGAACCTGAACGGTATCGGCGGCTCGGCATTGACCGACAGCAGTATCGACGTGCCTGAAACCCCGGGTGAAGGCATCCCGGTCACCTACGTGCCGGCGCGCAACACCGTGTTCCTGTCCCTGGCCCTGGGCTGGGCAGAAGTACTGGATGCCCGTGACATCTTCATTGGCGTCAATGCCGTGGATTACTCCGGCTACCCCGATTGCCGCCCCGAGTTCGTCGAAGCCTTCGAGCGCATGGCCAACCTGGCGACCAAGGCCGGTGTCGAAGGGCGGGGCTTCCGCATCCAGGCGCCGCTGCAGAACATGAGCAAGGCGCAGATCGTACAGGCCGGCATGGCCCGCGGCGTGGACTACAGCCTGACCGTTTCCTGCTACCAGGCCGACGATGACGGGCGTGCCTGCGGCAAATGCGACAGCTGCCGCCTGCGTGCCGACGGCTTCAAGGCAGCCGGTGTCGCAGACCCGACGCGATACTTTTGAAAAAACTTTGATGGGGTGTTGATTTCCTGTTAGAAATCAGTATTATACGCGCCATCCAACGGGTCGTTAGCTCAGTTGGTAGAGCAGTTGGCTTTTAACCAATTGGTCGTAGGTTCGAATCCTACACGACCCACCATATGCAGTACGTCAAAGCCCGCTACCGGCAACGGTCGCGGGCTTTTTCGTTTTCGGCTGCTTGTACTGGCCTCATCGCCGGCAAGCCAGCTCTCATGGAACAACACATAAATCATTGATTTAGCAGGGCTCTGTGGGAGCGGGCGTGCCCGCTCCCACAAGGGATTGTGACGCGCTCTCGAACATTGTTCCCTGTGCGACAGCGCAGCCCAAAGGGCTGGGCAATCTCCCACAGGTAAAGCACAGGCCTTGAGAGCCGTGCGGACGTTGTGGGAGCGGCCTTGTGTCGCGAAAGGGGCGCAAAGCGCCCCCAGCTTACTCAGCCCACTCCGGATCCCCGGTAAACACAACCGTAAGCCAGCGGTCCGGCCCTTCACCTCCCACGGCATCACCGATCTCGTTGCGCCACGCATCCCATTCATCGATGGTTTTTGCGGCCATGGCCTTGGGCACGATGAAGTACAACTCGATCTCCCGCGAGCGCCCGACCTTGGCCACATAAGCCCGGTACGACTGCAACCCATGGCGTGCGACGAAGGCTTTGGCGACTTCGTCCACATGCAGCTTGAGGTCGCCAGGGGTCACCAGGAAAATTTCCGAAAGGGCCTGGCGCACCACAGACATCGGCAACGGTACGATCACCAGGCAAACCAGCGCCAGCACTGCCGGGTCGATGTAGGGCGATACCCATTCCAGTGAAGTGCCCTGTACCGCGTAACCAAAGCAGAAGGCGATCAGCAGCGCGGCGGTAATGCTGGCTGACATCACCCAGCCTTTCACGTCCATGCGCACGAAATCCGAGCCCAGCTTGCGGTTGGCGCGGGCCTCGACAATGGCGATGGTCACGCAGGCGATCACGGTCAGCAGCGCGTAGACCATGGCGATGCCGAACTCCAGGTGGCGCCCGCCTTGCAGCAAGCTGCTGACGGCGTTGATCAGTGCATAGATGGCCACGCCGCTGAGCAGGATGCCGTTGAGCGCCAGCACCATCGGCTCCAGGTGCCAGAAGCCCATGGTGAAGCGCTCGCGCAGCTTGCGCGACATCTGCACGCTGGTGGTGTGCGCGGTAATCAGCCTGACCACCACCAGCGACAGCCCGCTCATGCTGGCATCGACCAGCGAATAGACGCCGTCGAAGACGATGGAGAACGAGCCGGAGGCCAGGCCGAAGGCGATGCCGATGATGGCGATGAACAGGGTGACGGCAATCGAGGTGCGTAACAGGCCCTGTTCGCTGGTGATGTCGAAGAAGGTGGATCTGGTTGCGGTTTGCATAAAATGTGCTCTAGAAGAAACGGTGATGCTGTATTGCTTGTCAGGGCCTCTTCGCGGGTGAACCCGCTCCCACAGGTTGGCGTCGCCTTGGAGATCGGCGCAAAACCCTGTGGGAGCGGGTTCACCCGCGAAGAAGGCGCATTGGCCCTGACAGGTTAGACGCGGAATTGCTCCATCAACGCCTGCTGCTGGTTGGCCAGCCGGTTCAGGGCCTGGCTGATCCGCGCCGACTCATCGGCCTGGCCTGCCAGCGATTCGGTCACATCGCGAATGCCGGCCACATTGCGGTTCACCTCTTCGGCCACCGCGCTCTGCTCTTCGGCTGCCGAGGCAATTTGCAGGTTCATGTCGCTGATCACCGCCACTGCCTCGCCAATCCGTTGTAGCGCCGGCAGCGCCTGCTCCATGCGCGTGGCGCTGTCTTGCGCCTGGCGCTGACCTTCGTGCATGGCGCCCACCACATCCTGGGTGCCTTGCTGCAAGCCCTCGATGACCTGGCGAATTTCCTCCACCGATGTCTGCGTGCGCTGGGCCAGGCCACGCACTTCATCGGCTACCACGGCAAAACCACGCCCGGCTTCGCCCGCGCGGGCGGCTTCGATGGCGGCGTTGAGCGCCAGCAGGTTGGTTTGCTCGGCAATGGTACGGATCACTTCCAGCACCGAACCGATCTGCCCGCTGCGGCCCTCCAGCGCGCGCGCCTCGTCCATGGCGGTGTTCATGCCGGCAGCCAGGCGGTCGATGCCCTGGCGGGTGCTGTCGATCAGTTGCAGGCCTTCGCGGCTGGCCTGGTCGGCTGCGCGTGCAGCCTGGGCCGCCTGCGAGGCGTTATGGGCGACATCCAGGGCGGTGGCGCTCATCTCGTTGGCAGCGGTGGCCACCTGTTCGATTTCACGGTGCTGTTGCTGCATGCCGTCGCTGGTCTGGCTGGCGATGGCGGCCGACTGGTCGGCGGTACCACGTGCTTCCTGCAGTGAGCCTTTGACCTGGGCAATGACCGGTTGCAGCTTGTCGAGAAAGCGGTTGAACCAGCCGGTGAGCTGGCCCAGTTCATCCTGGCGGGCGTAGTCCAGGCGACGGGTGAGGTCGCCTTCGCCGCTGGCGATGTCTTCCAGGCGTGCGGCCACGGCCAGGATTGGTCGGGTCACGCCACGCGCGGTCAGCCACACCAGCAGCAAACCGACTACCGCAGCGCCCAGGCCAACCAGCAGGCTGGTGAGGTTGGCGCTGTGGTTGTGCGCGTCCAGGCGCTGGTTGAGGGCGACGGCAGGCGCCTGCAGCACGCTTTCCGGCAGTTCCAGCAGTACCTGCCAAGGGGCGGCATCAGGGATCGGCGTGAATGGGTGGGCAACACGCAGCAGGCCATCGGCTACCGTCTTGTCCATGGGCTCGCCGAGTTTGCTGTCGTCGCGGCTGTTGCCGGCCAGCAGGCCGGCTGCGCTGGCGATGCTGACCTGGCCCTGGCCATCGAACAGCTCCCGGCGGCCGTCCAGGCTCAACTGCTGCAGGTTGGCCAGGCCGATGTCCAGGCCAACCACGCCGACCACCTTGCCATGCTCCAGCAGCGGCAGGGCGATGCTGGTCATCAGCACCTGGCGGCCATTCACCTCGTCGAGGTATGGCTCAAGCATGCAGGTTCTGGCGGTGTCCTGCGGGCAGGTCAGCCAGCGGTTCTTTGCCACGCCGTTGCTGCCGATGCTGGCGTCACCGAGCATCGATTCCGGCATGGCTTCAAGCTCCAGAGTGCCGGGGCGGGGTTGTGACCAGTACAGTGAGAAACGCCCGCTTTCGTTGCTGCCCACGGCATCCTGGCCGAGGTACTGGCTGTCCTGGTCCAGGGCGTCGGGCTGGAAAACCAGGTACAGGCCGATCACGTCCGGGTTGCCGGCCAGGCTGGTGCGGGCCTGGCGCGTCAGCTCGGCGCGCAGGTCGCTGCCGCCACGGGCCTTGAGCACCTGTACCAGGCGGGCAAAGCCATTGCCGTACTGGTAGGCGTCCATGAAATAGCGCTGGATGCGCAGGGCCTGGGCTTCGGCATGGGCCTGCAGGCGCAGGCGTGCGCTGCTGTCGAGCATTTCGGTGTTGGCCTGGTTGACCAGTGCCGCGCTGCGCCGCGCCTGGGCCAGCGACGTAGTCACCAGCAAGGCGACGATGGCCAGCAGGCACAGGCCGGCGAGCAGGGTGATCTTCCACTGGATGGAGAGGCGGCGCAGCGGCATGAGGGCTTTCCTTTTCGATCAAGTACAACGCCCGCGTTCAGGCGCGGGCGTTGTCGGCAGCGTGGGTCATTCAGCGATGTAGTTGGGCGGGGTGTCCCTGAAGGCTTTGGTCAGCCAGGCCAGGTACAGCAGGCCGAGCAGTGCCCAGACGCCACCGAACAGCAGCGAATGCGCGTTCAGGTCCAGCCACAGCGAAACGATGATGCAGAAGCCAATGGTGGGCGCCACCAGATACGTCAGCTGGTTGGCCAGGCCTTGGCGCTTGCCTTCGCGCAGGTAGCAGTGGTTGATCACTGACAGGTTGACGAAGCTGAACGCGACCAGTGCGCCAAAGTTGATGATCGAGGTGGCGGTGACCAGGTCGAAGAAGATCGCTGACAGCGAAATCAGCCCCACCACCGCGATGTTCAACACTGGCGTCTTGTAGCGGGAATGCAGGCGGGCGAACAGGCTGGCCGGGATCACGTTGTCGCGGCCCATCACGTACAGCAGGCGCGACACGCTGGTCTGCGAGGCCAGGCCCGAGGCGATGGTGTTGATCACGGTGCAGGCGATGAAAATCGACTGGAACAGCTTGCCGCCGACGTACAGGGCGATTTCCGGCAGTGCCGCTTCCTGGTCATGGAAGCGGGACATGGTCGGGAAGTAGGCCTGGATGAAGTACGACACGGTGATGAACACCATGCCGCCGATCAGTGCGGTGAGGAAGATTGCCCGAGGGATGGTCTTGCCCGGGTCGCGGGTTTCTTCGGACAGGCAGGTGACCGCGTCGAAGCCCAGGAACGAGAAGCACAGGATGGTCGCACCGGCGGCCAGGGCGCTGAGCTGGGTCTGGTTGTCGGCGAATGGCAGCAGGCTCCAGGCGGTACCCAGCCCTTCACCTTGGTCCAGGCCGCGCACGCACAGGTAGATGAACACGGCGATGATCGCCACCTGCACGGCCACGAACAGCAGGTTGAAGTGCGCCACCAGGTTCACGCTGCGCATGTTGATCAGGCTGATCAGGGTGACGAAGCCAGCCACCCACATCCACTCCGGTACTTCCGGGAACATGGCCGAAAGGTACAGCTTGGCCAGCAACGCATTGACCATTGGCAGCAGCAGGTAGTCCAGCAACGACGACCAGCCGACCAGGAAGCCCACGTGCGGGTTGATCGCACGCTGGGTGTAGGTATAGGCCGAGCCCGACTGTGGGAAGCGTCGTACCAGGGTGCCGTAGCTCACGGCGGTGAACAGGATTCCGGCCAGCGCCAGGATGTAGGCGCTGGGTACGTGCCCGGCGGTAATCCCGGATACGATGCCGAAGGTGTCGAACACGGTCATCGGGGTCAGGTAGGCCAGGCCGATGATGATCACGTGCCAGAGACGCAGGGTTTTGCTAAGTTGGCCATTGCCGGAGGCGCTGTGGTCATGCTGCATGCTGGCATGGCTCCTGCGGCTGGGCGTAAACGGCGGGCACGGTGTACTGCGCATGCGGCAAGGGCGAGCGGGTGGGCTCCATGTTGTTCACCTTTATTGTTGGAGCGGCGGGGACGCGGGGGAGCGCGCAAAGTGGTGAAAATAAAAAACGATGGGTAGCTGGGTGTCAAGTTAAACATGACAAGATGTTGCTGAATTGAAATATTTATCGATTCAAGTGGGGTTTTGTTCGGTTATTGCGCGTTTTTTTGCGGTTTTGATCAATTTGAGTGTTCGTAAAAATTAACGAATGCCGGTCTCCCATGGAAAGGCTGTCAGGCGTTTCCCAAAAGCGGGATTTCTCGAGCCGGGCCAGCGCCAGGCCTGGGCTGCGGTGGTACTCTTGGCGTTCTGTGTGGCCCTTGGCCGCCTACGAAGCCCTTACGGACAGCAATCGGTTCTATTCATGAAGAAATCAGTTGGCATCCTTTCCGGCCTGGCTATCGCCATCGCCGTCGCAATCACCGCTGGCGCCTGGTACACCGGCAAGCAGCTGCCTGCGGAGCTGGACAACGCCCTCGTCCGCAGCAACGCCGAACTCAAGAAGGCCCTGGTGAGCACCGGTGGCAGCATGAGTATCGAGCGGGTATCGCTGGAGCAGCATTTCTTCAGCAGTACCGCCCAGTACCGGCTCAAGGCCCGCGATATCAACCTGGGCGAAGGCGAAGTGGTGAATTTCGACGTGGGCGTGACCGACCAGATCGAGCATGGCCCGTTCCCCTGGTCGCGGGTAAAGGCGTTGAAGCTGATGCCGGTGCTGGCGGTCAGCAACAGCACGCTGCAGAAGGACGACGCCACTGCGCCGTGGTTCGCCGCCGCAGGCGAGCAGGCACCGGTCAGCGCGCAGACCAGCCTGGGTTACGACGGCAATGTGGTCAGCCAGATCCAGCTGGCGCCGGTCAAGCTTGACGAAGCGGATGGCAACAGCCTCGACTTCTCGGGCATGCAGTTGCAAGTAAGCGGTGATCAGGAAGGCAAAGCCTCGCGCTTCCACGGCCAGGCCGACCGTTTCGTGATGAAGCTGGTGCGCGATGACCAGCCGCCTGCCACCTTCGAGCTCAACGGCCTGAAGGTCGGCGGCCAGCTGGCGGCCACCGCGCACGAGGCCATCTATGTGGGCAACGTCGACCTGGCGCTGGCCGAAACCAAGGTCACTCTGGGGCCCAGGCAGCAGGTGCTGGTGGTCAAGGGCCTGGAGCAGAACGCCCTGCAAACCCTTGACGGCCCGGATACCGTGGGTGGCCGCGTGGAGTACAAGGTTGGGGATATCACCTGGGATGGCCGTGCGGTGGGCAAGGCGCAAATGGCGGTGAGCATCACGTCGGTCAACGCCCCGGCGCTGCAGGCGCTGTCGACGTGGTACCAGGCGCACCTGCCGGAATTCGAGGCCGCAGCCGCAGCCGGCCAGCCGGTGCCGGAAATCCAGATGGACGATGTGGAGAAGGCCAGGTTCCAGGGCGAGCTGCAGAAACTGCTGGCTGCCAAGCCCCGGGTGGCGGTGGAAAACCTGTCGTTCAAGACCGCCAATGGCGAAAGCCGCTTTGACCTTTCGATGGGCTTCGCTGCCCCGGCCAGCTTCGACCTGCCGCCTGACCAGTTGAGCAAGCAACTGATCACCGAGGTTAAGGGCAAGCTGTCGTTGTCCAAGCCGATGATCGGTGACCTGGCAACCTTGCAGGCGCTGCTGGATGGCCAGACCGACGCCCAGGCCATTGCCATGCAATCGAGCCAGGCCGGGGAAATGGTCGGCATGATGGCGTTGCAGAGCGGCATGGCCACCGTGCAGGGCGATGATGTGGTAAGCAGCTTGCACTATGCCGATGGCATGGTCGATTTCAACGGCCAGAAAATGACCGTGGAAGAGTTCGCGATGCTCATGGCCTCGCACCTGGCGGCCCTGTCGCCGCAGGGCTGATCGAAAGCCTGTACCGGCCTCTTCGCGGGTAAACCCGCTCCCACAGGAGTTTGGCAGATTCTGTGGGAGCGGGTTCACCCGCGAAAGGGCCAGCACAGGCAACACAAAAACCACTTTAGAATTCGCTGGATTGTCTGTAGCCTTCGGCCTCCGATAATAATCCGCGCCCGCAGAGGGCCGTGGCGGCCTGCGTGCCGTCCGGCGCCCCTAGCCGATCTGTCAGGGCCGGGTGATACACTCGATTTGACGCGCACAAGCGCCTGCAGGTCCAGCGATCATGACCCAGATTTCCGAACGCCTGTTGGTTCAGGCCCACCTCGACGCCAAGCAGCCCAACCCGCTGACAGCCGAGCAGGAGACCGAATACCGTGCGGCCATCGCTGCCGAGCTCAAGGCCCAGAACGCCGTGCTGGTCGCCCACTATTACTGCGACCCGGTCATCCAGGCGCTGGCCGAAGAAACCGGCGGCTGCGTGTCCGACTCGTTGGAAATGGCCCGCTTCGGCAAGAACCACCCGGCCGAAACCGTGATCGTTGCCGGTGTGCGCTTCATGGGCGAGACGGCGAAAATCCTCACCCCGGAAAAGCGCGTGCTGATGCCCACCCTGGAGGCTACCTGCTCGCTCGACCTGGGCTGCCCGGTGGAAGAGTTCTCGGCCTTCTGCGACCAGCACCCGGAGCGTACCGTGGTGGTCTATGCCAACACTTCCGCTGCCGTGAAGGCCCGTGCCGACTGGGTGGTCACCTCGAGCTGCGCGCTGGAAATCGTCGAAAGCCTGATGGACAACGGCGAGACCATCATCTGGGGCCCGGACCAGCACCTGGGGCGTTACATCCAGAAGCAAACCGGTGCCGACATGCTGCTGTGGGACGGTGCCTGCATCGTTCACGAAGAGTTCAAGTCGCGCCAGTTGGCCGACATGAAGGCGCTGTACCCGGATGCAGCGATTCTGGTGCACCCCGAGTCGCCGGAAGCGGTGATCGAACTGGCCGACGCGGTGGGTTCCACCAGCCAGCTGATCAAGGCTGCCCAGACCCTGCCGAACAAGACCTTCATCGTCGCCACCGACCGCGGCATCTTCTACAAGATGCAGCAGCTGTGCCCGGACAAGGAGTTCGTCGAAGCCCCGACCGCCGGTAACGGCGCGGCATGCCGCAGCTGCGCGCACTGCCCGTGGATGGCGATGAACACCCTGGAGCGTGTGCTGGATTGCCTGCGTAATGGGTCTAACGAGATTTTTGTCGACCCGGCGCTGGTGCCGAAAGCGATCAAGCCGCTGAACCGGATGCTGGACTTTACCCAGGCGGCGCGCCTGAAGTTGTCCGGTAACGCCTGACGCTGTACCGCGTCGCTTTCTTCGCGGGTAAACCCGCTCCCACAGGTACAGCGCAGCGCTCACGGGCTGCGCTGTCCCTGTGGGAGCGGGTTTACCCGCGAAAGGGCCTTCAACGCCCCATCATTTCCTGAACCATGCGCTGCTGCTCCATGACCTCGCGCTGGCGCTGGTCAATCTGTGCTGCCAGCGGGAAGTTCCCGCCCGCACGGCGCTTGGCGTAATCCAGCTGCTGGATGGCCTGGTCAAAATCGCCCACCAGTGTGAAGTACTCGGCACGCGCCCGGTGCAAACCAATGGTATTGCCCGAAAGGCCCCGCACTTCGGCCATGTCGTACCACACGTCCGGGTCATCCGGCCGGCTCTTCACCAGCTCGTTCAACACCTTCTCCGCCTCGGCGGGCTTGTTCTGCTTCACCAGCAAGTCGGCACGCACCTGTTTCAGCGGGTAGTTGCCCGGGTACAGGCCCTGCATGCGTTCGGCCCGCTGCTGCGCGTCGGCCAGGCGGTTGTTGGTGATATCCAGGTCGATCTGCGCCAGGTTGTAGGTAATGTCGTTGGGCGCCTTGGCCAGCAGCGGCTTGAGCAGTTCGCGCGCCTCGTTCAGCTGGCCACCCTTGATCTGCGCCAGGGCCAGGCCGTAACGCGCGGCGTCCAGCTTGGGGTCTTCGTCCAGCTGGGCGCGGAAGCGTTTGGCTGCCAGCCCCGGGGTGCCTTCGTAGGTCAGCGCCACCCGGGCACGGATCAGCTGGTAGCGCATGCTGTCCTCGACGCCGCCCTTGGGGGCCTGCTCGGCACGGTTGCGGGTGTCGGCGATACGCGACTCGGTTACCGGGTGGGTCAGCAAGAATTCCGGTGGCTTGGCGTCGTAGCGGTACTGCCGGGCCAGGCGCTCGAACATGGTCGGCATGTTGCGCGGGTCGTAGCCGGCCTTTTCCAGGTTCTGGATGCCGATACGGTCGGCTTCCTGTTCGTTTTGCCGAGAGAAGCGCCGCTGTTCCTGGATCGCCGCTGCCTGGGTGCCGGCGATCACGCCGATACCGGCATCACCGCCACCACCGGCGGCCAGCACGATACCGGCCAGCAACGCCGCCATCATCGGCAACTGCATGCGCTGCTGGGCCTCGACGCCGCGGGCGAAGTGGCGTTGCGACAAGTGCGCCAGTTCGTGGGCCAGTACCGAGGCGTACTCGCCTTCGGTCTGGGCGTTGAGGAACAGCCCGCCGTTGACCCCGACGATGCCGCCCGGGGCGGCAAAGGCGTTGAGCTCGCGGCTATCGATAAGGATGAATTCCAGGCGTCGGTCCTGCAGTTGGCTGGTTTCGGCCAGGCGATACACGCTGGTTTCGACGTAATCTTTCAGCTGCGGGTCGTTGAGCTGGTTGACCTGGCCACGCAGCAGGCTCAGCCAGGCACGGCCGAGCTGGTGCTCCTGTTGTGGCGAGACGATCGCGGAACTGGCGTCGCCCAGTGATGGCAGGTCGTCAGCGTGGCCGGGGAGGGCCAACAGGCAGGCCAGCGTCAGCAGGGTAGGGCGCAGTAGATTCATGCATGAAGCTCGCGTCGGTCAAAGATACCTACTGTAGCGGGCTCACACGTTGGCGACCAGTGGCGCTATCCTAGCCGGCCAAATCCAGATACAGCCTGGCAATGCCTTTGGAGAGCCCCACGATGAGTGACACCCTGACCTGTGACGCCGAGCTGGACGCCAGCGGGCTGAATTGCCCTTTGCCGCTGCTGAAGGCCAAGATGGAGCTCAACCGCCTGGCCAGCGGCGCGGTGCTCAAGGTCATCGCCACCGACGCCGGCTCACAACGCGACTTCCGCACTTTCGCCCAGTTGGCAGGTCATACCCTGCTGCGGGAAACGGCCGAGGCCGGTACCTACACTTACTGGCTGCGCAAGGCCTGAGTCTTTCCAAGGATCGTCAATGTTCAAAGTGCTTCGCGACTGGATGCAGCGCTACTTCTCCGATGAGGAAGCGGTGGTGCTGGCGGTCCTGTTGTTCCTGGCTTTTACCGCGGTACTCACCCTGGGTGGCATGCTTGCACCGGTGTTGGCGGGCATGGTGCTGGCGTTTCTGATGCAGGGGCTGGTCAATGCCCTGGAGCGCGTGCGGGTACCGACCCGGCTGGCGGTGATGCTGGTGTTCGCCCTGTTCATGGGCGCGCTGGCTGTGTTCATGCTGGTGCTGGTGCCGCTACTGTGGCACCAGTTGATCACCCTGTTCAACGAACTGCCGGGCATGCTCGGCAAGTGGCAGTCGCTGCTGTTGCTGTTGCCCGAGCGTTACCCGCACCTGGTGTCGGACGAACAGGTGCTGCATGCCATCGAGTCGGTGCGCGGGGAAATCGGAAAGTTCGGCCAGTGGGCACTGACCTTCTCGCTGTCGAGCCTGCCGTTGCTGGTCAATGCCATGATCTACCTGGTGCTGGTGCCGATCCTGGTGTTTTTCTTTCTCAAGGACCGTGAACTGATCGGCCGTTGGGTCAGCGGCTACCTGCCACGCCAGCGCAGCCTGCTGAACCGCGTGGGCAGCGAGATGAACCGGCAGATCGCCAACTACATCCGCGGCAAGGGCATCGAGATCCTGATCTGCGGCATTGCCACCTACATCGCCTTCATCAGCCTGGGGCTCAACTACGCCGCGTTGCTGGCGCTGCTGGTGGGGCTGTCGGTGGTGGTGCCTTACGTGGGCGCGGTGGTGGTGACCGTGCCGGTGACGCTGATCGCACTGTTCCAGTGGGGCTGGGGTGACCAGTTCATCTACCTGATGACGGTGTACGCGATCATCCAGGCGCTGGACGGCAACGTGCTGGTGCCGCTGCTGTTCTCCGAGGCGGTGAGCCTGCACCCGGTGGCGATCATTTGCGCAGTGCTGCTGTTTGGCGGGTTGTGGGGGTTCTGGGGGATCTTCTTCGCCATCCCGCTGGCGACGCTGATCAAGGCCGTGCTGGATGCCTGGCCGCGGCAGGAGCCTAGCGTTTCGCCGATGCTCTGAATGCAAATGGGGCCGCTTTGCGGCCCATTCGCGGACCTTGTGGGAGCGGCCTTGTGTCGCGAAAGGGGCGCAAAGCGCCCCCAACGATCTCAAGCCTTGTTCAGGGCCTGGGCAGCAGCCAGTACTGCATCCACATGCCCGGGCACCTTCACCCCGCGCCATTCCTGGCGCAGCACACCGTCCTTGTCGATCAGGAAGGTGCTGCGGTCAACGCCCATGTATTCCTTGCCATACAGCTTCTTCAGCTTGATCACGTCGAACAGCTGGCACAGGGCTTCGTCCTTGTCGCTGATCAGCTCGAACGGGAAGCCTTGCTTGGCCTTGAAGTTCTCGTGCGACTTGATGCCATCGCGCGACACGCCGAACACCACGGTGTTGGCCGCGGCAAAGGCATCATGCTGGTCACGGAAACCCTGGCCCTCGGTGGTGCAGCCCGGGGTGCTGTCCTTCGGGTAGAAGTACACCACCACTTGCTGGCCCTTGAGCTCGGCCAGGCTGACGGTTTGCCCGCTGGTGGCCAGGGCCTGGAAGTCGGCAACGGGTTGGTCGAGTGCTACAGCCATGGTCGGTTTCCTTACATTGGGTTCTGTGGACGCCATGGCTCGATCAGCGCATCGAGGTTCAGGGCATCGGCAAAGTCCAGGAACTGGTCACGCAGCCAGCTGATCTGGGTGCCGGCCGGCAGAATCACGGTGAACTGGGCGTTGAGCATGCTGCTGCCGGTCTGCGGCGCCAGGTAGGTGTCGCAGGTCATGGCTTCCAGCTCGACGCGGTGGTCGAGGAAGAACTGGCACAGCTCGTTGATGATGTCCGGGCGGTAGGCGGCGCTGACGTAGGCCACGTAGGGCAGGGCCTGCGGGCGCACTTCCTGGTCGGCGCTGCGCACCACGTCCAGGGTCAGGCCGTGTTTCTTGCCCAGGCCCGGCAGCATGGCTTCGAGGCGCGCCAGGGCGTCCCAGCTGCCGCCCACCTGCAGTACCAGGGCGCTGGTCTCGCCGTGGCGGCTCAGGCGCGAGGTGACCACCGCGCAGCGGTTTTCGAAGGCAGCGCGGCTGAGGACGTTGGCCAGCTCCATGGGGTTGGGGCCCAAGGCGCTGATGACAAGGAATTGTTCGCGGACGGTGGGGGTGGACATGCAGCATTCCTAAAGCGATGAGCGGTCGGCACAGGACGGGCGAAAGCCTCCAGTCGGCAGGGCCCGGGGCTCGCATGCGAGGTCGTGGACGCTGGCGGGGAGCAAGGTCGACGGCCCGGCGGGCCGCGCTGCACCGATCAAAGCAGCAAGGGTAGCGAAATAAGGCGCCGAGGGGAATGCTCCACCCGCCTGCTTCGCTTGTGCAAGGCCGATGCCCCCAGTACCATTACCGCTCTCTTTTTCCGGCAGGAGCAGTTACATGATTGCGGGCAGTATGGTGGCATTGGTCACTCCCATGGATGCACAAGGGCGTCTTGACTGGGACAGCCTCGACAAACTTGTAGACTTCCACCTGGAAAACGGCACCCATGCGATCGTCGCTGTCGGCACCACCGGTGAGTCCGCCACGCTGGATGTCGAAGAACATATCCTGGTCATCAAGCACGTGGTCGAGCGCGTCAAGCGCAGCACCCGCCGCATCCCGGTCATCGCCGGTACCGGTGCCAACTCCACTGCCGAAGCCGTGCACCTGACCCAGAACGCCAAGAGCGCCGGTGCCGACGCCTGCCTGCTGGTAGTGCCGTACTACAACAAGCCGACGCAAGAAGGCCTGTACCAGCACTTCAAGCACATTGCCGAAGCCGTCGACATCCCGCAGATCCTCTACAACGTACCCGGCCGCACCTCCTGCGACATGCAGGCCGATACCGTGATCCGCCTGTCGAAGGTCAAGAACATCATCGGTATCAAGGAAGCCACCGGCGACCTGGTACGCGCCAAGGCGATCCTCGATGGCGTCGATAGCGACTTCATCGTCCTGTCCGGCGACGACCCGACCGCCGTCGAGCTGATCCTGATGGGCGGCAAGGGCAACATTTCCGTCACCGCCAACGTCGCCCCGCGCGAAATGGCCGACCTGTGCGAGGCCGCCCTTGAGGGCAATGCCGAGAAGGCCCGCGCAATCAACGAAAAACTCATGCCGCTGCACAAAGACCTGTTCTGCGAGTCCAACCCGATCCCGGTGAAATGGGCACTCGTCGAAATGGGCCTGATGCACAAAGGCATTCGCCTGCCGCTGACCTGGTTGAGCGAAGGCTGCCACGAAAAAGTCCGTACTGCCTTGCGCCAGTCCGGCGTACTGGTTTAAGAGGAAGTACACCGCATGAAGCGACTGGCTGGTCTTTCCGCCCTTGCCCTGATCATCTCCAGCACCAGCGGGTGTGGCTGGCTGTGGGGCGAGGATGGCTATTTCCGCGACCGCGGCAGCGATTACCTGCAGGCGCGCCCGACCGCGCCTATGCAACTGCCGCCGGACGCCAGCAACGTCAAGCGCCTTGACCCGCTGCTGCCGATCCCGCGTAACGTCGCCGACGACAGCGCCACCGGCGAGTTCGAGGTGCCGCGCCCGCAACCGATGACCGGTGGCGCCGCCCAGATTACCGACTACAGCCTGCAGCGCAGCGGCAGCAGCCGTTGGGTGCTGGCCCAGCATTCGCCGGCCGAAGTATGGCCGGTGGCCCGCCAGTTCTTCGAGGACAACGGCTTCCGCATCGCCGAAGAGCGCCCGCAGACCGGCGAATTCAACACGACCTGGCAGCGTTTCGACGAACTGTCGGCATCGCTCGGCCAGCGTCTGGCCAGCACTGCCAGCAGCGCTGACAGCGAAGTGCGCGTGCGTGTGCGCATGGAGCCTGGCGTGCAGCGCAACACCTCCGAGGTGTATGTGGTCAGCGTCGAGCGCCCGGCCGGCAGCACTGCCGAGCCCGATTTCCCGTCCACCTCCAGCAACACCGGTGCCGATGCCCTGCTGGTCGACGAAATGCTTGCCAGCATGAACCGCAGCGCCGAGAAGGGCGGTTCGGTGTCGCTGCTGGCCGCGCGCGATTTCGACGCGCCAAGCCGCGTGAGCCTGAGCGAAGACGGCAGCGGCAACCCGGTGCTGTACCTGGGCGCCGACCTGGACCGCGCCTGGTCCAGCGTGGGCCGTGCCCTGGAGCAGGGTGGCGAGTGGCGTGTCGAGGACATCAACCGCAGCCTGGGCCTGTACTACATCAACCTGTCGGAAAAGCCTGACGACAAGCAGAACCAGCCTGGCTTCTTTGGCCGCATGTTCGGCAGCGAGCCGACCAAGGAAGAGCGTGAAGCCCGTGCCGAGCGCTACCAGGTTCGCCTGAGCAAGGTGGGTGAGAGCGTGCAGGTCACGGTCGAGAAGAACATCAACACCGTGGCTCCGGCCGATGTCGCCCGCCGCGTGCTGAGCGCCATTCAGGACCACCTGGGCTAAGTGCGCTTCGCGGTACTCGGAAGCGGCAGCCAGGGAAACGGCACGCTGATCGCCAGTGGTGACACGTTCATCCTGGTCGATTGCGGGTTTTCCCTGCGCGAGACCGAGCGGCGCCTGGCGCTGCTCGGGGTGTCGGCGGCCCAGCTCAGTGCGGTACTGGTCACCCACGAACATGCCGACCACGTGCATGGGGTCGGCTTGCTGTCACGGCGCTACAATGTACCGGTCTACCTCAGCCAAGGGACCTTGCGCGGCATGCGCAAGCCGGTGGAGGTGGCCGGTTTTCTCGCTTGTGGCGACAGCCTGCGTATCGGCAGCCTGGAAGTGACCGCGGCGCGGGTCGAGCACGACGCCTACGAGCCGCTGCAGTACGTGGTCAGTGACGGCCAGCGGCGCTTCGGCATGCTGACCGACCTGGGTTCGTACGACGCGCTGCTGCTGGAGCGTTACCAGGGCCTGGATGCACTGCTGATCGAGGCCAACCACTGCCGCGACCTGCTGGCACGCGGTCACTACCCGGCCTTCCTGAAGCAGCGGGTGGGTGGCATGCAAGGGCATTTGAACAATCACCAGGCCGCGCGCCTGGTGCATGAGTTGGGCTGGCACAACCTGCAGCACCTGGTGCTGGCCCACCTCAGCAGCAAGAACAACCTGCCACACTTGGCTCGCCAGTGCTTCGTCGACACCCTTGGGTGCGACCCGGACTGGCTCCAGGTGGCGAATCAGGAACACGGGCTCGACTGGCGCGAAATCGCCTAGCCCAACACCTCAAGCAAGCGGAGCCCAATCATGGAAAAACGCGACGAACTTTACCGCGGCAAGGCCAAATCGGTTTACAAGACCGACGACGCCGACCGCTTGATCCTGCTGTTCCGTAACGACACCTCGGCGTTCGACGGCAAGCGTATCGAACAGCTCGACCGCAAAGGCATGGTGAACAACAAGTTCAACGCCTTCATCATGCAGAAACTGGAAGAAGCCGGCGTGCCGACCCAGTTCGACAAGCTGCTGGGCGACAACGAGTGCCTGGTGAAGAAGCTGGACATGATCCCGGTCGAGTGCGTGGTGCGCAACTACGCCGCCGGCAGCCTGGTCAAGCGCCTGGGCGTGGAGGAGGGCATCAAGCTGGAGCCGTCCACCTTCGAGCTGTTCCTGAAGAACGACGAGAAGGGCGACCCCTTCATCAACGAATCCCACGTTGTCGCGTTCGGCTGGGGCACCGCCGAGCAGCTGGCCGAAATGAAAAAGCTGTCGCTGAAGGTCAACGAAGTGCTGAGCAAGCTGTTCGATGACGCCGGCCTGCTGCTGGTCGACTTCAAGCTGGAATTCGGCGTATTCCACGGCCAGATCGTGCTGGGCGACGAGTTCAGCCCGGACGGCTGCCGCCTGTGGGACAAAGAGACCCGCAAGAAGATGGACAAGGACCGCTTCCGCCAGGGTCTGGGCGACGTGATCGAAGCCTACGAAGAAGTTGCCAAGCGCCTGGGCGTGCCGCTGTAAGCGGCACGTTCACGCAAGCGCCTGATACCACGCGATTTTTTTGAAAAAAAGGTTTGCGTTTTAAAAGAACGCTGGTATGATGCGCGGCATTGGAGAGATGCCGGAGTGGTCGAACGGGACGGATTCGAAATCCGTTGTACTGGCAACAGTACCTAGGGTTCAAATCCCTATCTCTCCGCCATACAAGATGAAGCCCCTGGGAACGAAAGTTTCCAGGGGCTTTTTCGTTGTGCCTTATTTTTTCATCATCCCCAATTCAGCATCATCCAGCAGCGCCTTTGCCATCGCACTCAGGTAATGCGAGGCCCAGATCAGTTTCTGGTCGCCATCCATCAAACCGGTGATGATCAGGTCGCGGACGTAGCCCATCAGTTCCGATGCCTGTTCGCGGGCGTCCTGGCAGGGGATGCCGGGTTCGATGCGAAACAGCGGGTGGGTGTTGTTTTCGCCTTGGTAGAAGCAGGTCTTGCCGACTGTGGTGGGTTGCTTTGTGTCGTCGGTGGGCATTGGTGAATCTCCCTGGGATTTTGGGTGTCTGTACAGGCCTCTTCGCGGGTGAACCCGCTCCCACAGGTACGGCGCAGTACTTGAGGGCAATGATTACCCCTGTGGGAGCGGGTTTACCCGCGAAGAGGCCAGACCTGCTTAGTGCAAGGTGCGCGGCTCAACCGGTAAATGGGCCTGCATCTGCAATTGCATCAATGCCGACTCGACCAGGCCCTGTACTGCTTCCATTTCATGGATCACAGCCTGCATCACGATCGAACTTGGGGCCGTGGGTTTGAGTTGCACGGATTGGCGGGCCACGAACAGGGCGCAGAGTACGTACTCTGAGGACTGGACCAGGGTGTCTTGCAGAGCCTGGGTGGAATCGAGGGAGTGGGGTGGATCGGGGACCATCTTGCGCATGTAAAGCTCCTTGGGTAAGTGGAGCCGCCTGGCAACGCTGTCAAACGAATGGGGGCAGCTATACATGGGTTGACAGACCGGTTACCCAAGACCCGGCGCACACGAATGTGCCCCATGCACAGCTGCCATAACGCGCTGCAACGGAAACTTGAGTAGTCGGCCTGTCAAAGCCGGTCGTTGATTTTGCAACGACAAACCGAGACTAGAGCGCGACCCAATCCGTCGCAACAGTTTGAGCGGGTTGGCAGTATGTTTGGGAAATGGCCTACAAGGAAGGGGATTATTCTGAGTTTCAACTGTAGGACCGGGAGCGCAAAGCGCCCCCCAGGGCCCTCAGCGCATCGCCGCCAGCTTGATGCCAAACCCCACCAGGCAAGCCCCCGCCAACCGCTCGAACATATTGGATATCCGCGGATTGGCGCGCATGCGTTCGGCCAACTGGTGCGTCAGTACCACCGCAATCAACCCGTACAGGAAGGTCACCACCGCCACCGTCGCCGCGAGGAAGCCGAAGGTCACCAGCCCCTGGTGTTTCACCGGGTCGACGAACAGCGGGAAGAACGCCATGTAGAACATGATCGCCTTGGGGTTGAGCAGGGTGATCATCATGGTCTGGCGCAGGTACTGGCCGTTGTCCATGCGGCTGGCCCGCGGCGCGCCACCGGGTTTGCTCAGCAGCATGCGCAGGCCCAGGTACGCCAGGTACGCGGCACCGGCCCACTGCACCACATGGAAGGCGGCAGGGTAGGCGGCCAGCAGGGTGGCAACGCCAGCCACCGCCAGCCACAGCAGCACTTGGTCACCCAGGATTACCCCACAGGTCGCAGCCATGCCGGCCTTGATCCCGCCCTTGCCCGTGGCGGTGATCAGGGCGAAGTTGCCCGGGCCGGGGATGGCCAGGACGATGATAAAGGCGATGACGAACGCGCCGTAGTCGGTGACGCCGAGCATGGGGAACTCCTGTAGGGCAGTGAGAAAGCAGCGTTCAAGACTATCGTCGCCACCCGCTCACTTTTCAACCATGCATTGCGAATTGGACATAACATCCGGTTTCAGGAAAGTGAGACATTGCTTGCAACCGCAACGTATTGTTGCGCGGCTGCAACGAACAAGTGCCATCCGCTGCTTGGATCCAATGCCCAGGTTCTGTATCATCCCGCCGCCATCAGACGATGGCCGAAGATGATTCATTTAAAGGACTTAGTATGAAAAAGCTGTTCAAGGCCACCGTAGCCGTTGCTGTCGTTTCGGGTGTTGCCCTGCTGTCGGGTTGCACTGGCCAGGTTTACAACCAGCCGAAAAACTGCACCTACGACTACCTGTTCCACCCTTCGGTTTCCATCTCCAAGATCATCGGTGGCTGCGGCCCGATCGATAAACTGCCTCAGCAGCAGTAATCTTGGCGGTACCCAGATCGCGACGCTTGCGACGTGATCCAAGGCCCCCGGTCATGTACATGATCGGGGGTTTTTGTTTTTCGGCGTGACAATCTGCCACTGGGGCAACCCGTCGCCTTGACGCTCCGACCGGTAATTTGTTTGTGCTGGCATTTAAGCTACAATCGGAAAAACGATTCAGCCTTGTCGGTCAATTCGACAAAAGGCCGAGTCGTTTTCTGGTTCTCTGGCTGCTGAATAACGATCAACAACAAGCCTGCGCTGCAGAACACGCTTTACCTGGGCCAGCCACAGGCCCGCCCTCTGTTCTCCTGACTGGAATCGATCAATGTTCAAGAAAGCTGGCAAGACCTTGCTGGGTCTGGCTGTCGCTGCAAGCGTCATGCAAGCGCACGCCGCAGAAACCAAGAAAGTAGATGTGCTGCTGGTCGGCGGCGGCATCATGAGTTCGACACTGGCCGTGTGGCTGCACGAGCTGGAGCCAAGCTGGTCGATGGAAATGGTCGAGCGCCTGGATGGCGTGGCCGAAGAAAGCTCCAACGGCTGGAACAACGCCGGTACCGGCCACTCCGCGCTGGCCGAGCTGAACTACACCCCGGAAGACAAAGACGGTAACGTCAACATCGCCAAGGCCATCGAAATCAACGAAGCCTTCCAGGTCTCCCGCCAGTTCTGGGCGTGGCAGGTCCGCCAGGGCGTGCTGAAGAACCCGCACTCGTTCATCAACACCACGCCGCACATGAGCTTCGTGTGGGGCGATGACAACATCAAGTTCCTGAAGAAGCGTTATGACGCGCTGCAGGCCAGCCCGCTGTTCCGCCCGATGCAGTACTCCGAGGACCACGCGCAGATCGCCAAGTGGGTCCCGCTGATGATGGAAGGCCGCGACCCGAACCAGAAACTGGCCGTGACCTGGACGCCGATCGGCACCGACGTCAACTTCGGCGAGATCACCCGCCAGTTCGTCGGCCACCTGAAAACCCAGGAAAACTTCGACCTGAAGCTGTCCAGCGAAGTGCAGGACATCACCCGCAACAAGGACGGTTCGTGGCACGTCGAGTACAAGAACCTGAAGGACGGTAGCGAATCGGCCACCGACGCCAAGTTCCTGTTCATCGGTGCCGGCGGCGGCGCGCTGAAGCTGCTGCAGAAGTCGGGCATTCCTGAAGCCAAGGAATACGCAGGCTTCCCGGTGGGTGGCTCGTTCCTGGTGACCGAGAACCCGACCGTGGCCATGCAGCACATGGCCAAGGCCTACGGCATCGCCTCGACCGGCGCACCACCCATGTCGGTACCGCACCTGGACACCCGCGTGCTGGACGGCAAGCGCGTGATCCTGTTTGGCCCATTCGCCACCTTCTCGACCAAGTTCCTGAAGAACGGCTCGTACCTGGACCTGTTGAGCAGCACCACCACCCACAACGTGTGGCCGATGACCAAGGTCGGCATCGACCAGTACCCGCTGGTGGAGTACCTCGCTGGCCAGCTGATGCTGTCTGACGACGACCGCTTCGAAGCCCTGCGCACCTACTTCCCGAACGCCAAGAAGGAAGACTGGCGCCTGTGGCAGGCCGGCCAGCGCGTGCAGATCATCAAGCGTGATGCCGAGAAGGGCGGCGTGCTGAAGCTGGGCACTGAAGTGGTCGCTTCCGAAGACCGCACCATTGCCGGCCTGCTGGGTGCATCGCCAGGTGCTTCGACTGCTGCACCGATCATGCTGAACGTGCTGGAAACCGTGTTCAAGGAGAAGGTCGCTACCCCTGAGTGGCAGGCCAAGATCAAGCAGATCGTGCCGAGCTATGGCACCAAGCTGAACGACTCGGCGGCGGCCACCCAGAAAGAGTGGAACTACACCGCTGAAGTGCTGCAACTGGAGAAGCCACCGGTGATCGACGAAAGCGTCGGCACTGCGGTTGCACCGAGCCAGCCGGTCGAGAGCAAGCCTGAGAATGACATGGCGCTGTAATCGGCCATTGTTGTGAAAGAAGCCACGGGGGAGACCTCGTGGGTTTTGTGTTGCCTGTGCCGGCCTCTTCGCGGGTAAACCCGCTCCCACAGGGATAGCGCCAAGCCTGTGGCCAACGCGGTCCGTGTGGGAGCGGGTTTACCCGCGAAGAGGCCGGCACAGGAAAATCATTGCTGCCGCAGAATGCAGTCCAGCAACCCGGGAAACCGCTCCCCCAGCATCTCGCTACGCAACGAATTCATATGGGTAGTCCCCACATTGCGGGTATGCACCAACCCCGCATCACGCAGCACGCGAAAGTGGTGGGACATGCTCGACTTCGGCCGGCCGCCGTCCAGCTCGCCGCAGCTGGCTTCGGCCACGCCCGCCAGGTGGCGCACGATACCCAGGCGCACCGGGTCGCTCAGGGCATAGAGCAGGCGTTCCAGGGTGAGGTCTTCGGAATTGGGATGTTGATAAGCTCGCATGGTGTTCATGATAACGGGGCTATCATTAATTGCCATAGTTCGATTATGATCGAACTATCGTAATCAAATAGCCCAGGAGCTTGCCCATGTCCGCCTTGTTCGAACCGTACACCCTCAAGGACGTTACCCTGCGCAACCGCATTGCCATCCCGCCGATGTGCCAGTACATGGCCGAGGACGGCATGATCAACGACTGGCACCACGTGCACCTGGCCGGTCTGGCCCGTGGCGGTGCCGGCCTGCTGGTGGTCGAGGCCACTGCAGTAGCCCCGGAAGGGCGCATCACCCCCGGTTGCGCCGGTATCTGGAGCGATGCCCACGCCCAGGCTTTCGTGCCAGTGGTGCAGGCAATCAAGGCCGCCGGTTCCGTGCCGGGTATCCAGATTGCCCATGCCGGGCGCAAGGCCAGCGCCAACCGCCCGTGGGAAGGTGATGACCACATCGCTGCCGGCGACCCCCGCGGCTGGGAAACCATCGCCCCGTCCGCCATCGCCTTCGGTGCACACCTGCCGCAAGTGCCGCGCGAGATGACCCTGGACGACATCGCCCGGGTCAAGCAGGACTTCGTCGATGCCGCCCGCCGGGCGCGTGATGCCGGCTTCGAGTGGATCGAACTGCACTTTGCCCATGGCTACCTGGGCCAGAGCTTCTTCTCCGAACACTCCAACAAGCGTACCGATGCCTACGGTGGCAGCTTCGACAACCGTAGCCGCTTCTTGCTGGAAACCCTGGCAGCGGTGCGTGAGGTATGGCCAGAAAACCTGCCACTGACCGCGCGTTTTGGTGTGCTGGAATACGATGGCCGCGATGAGCAGACCCTGGAAGAGTCGATCGAACTGGCGCGCCGCTTCAAGGCCGGTGGCCTTGACCTGCTGAGCGTGAGTGTCGGCTTCACCATTCCTGACACCAAGATCCCGTGGGGCCCGGCGTTCATGGGGCCGATTGCCGAGCGTGTGCGCCGCGAGGCGAAGCTGCCGGTGACCTCGGCGTGGGGTTTTGGTACGCCGCAACTGGCGGAAGCAGCGCTGCAGGCCAACCAGCTGGACCTGGTGTCGGTAGGGCGTGCGCACCTGGCTGACCCGCACTGGGCATATTTTGCGGCCAAGGAGCTGGGGGTGGAGAAAGCCTCCTGGACCTTGCCGGCACCGTATGCGCACTGGCTGGAGCGTTATCGCTGAGGCATGAAGGGGCCGCTTTGCGGCCCATTCGCGGGTAAACCCGCTCCCACAGGATCTCCACTGCCCTCAAGGCCTGTGCGATCCCTGTGGGAGCGGGTTCACCCGCGAAGAGGCCAGTACAGGCTAAAACCGGTCCAACCGGTAAGCCGCCATATCAGCCCCACTGTCCCTGTCAGCCAACCGCCCCACCCACTCCGCCGTCACCGCCGCCTGGGTCAACCCCAGGTGCTGATGCCCGAACGCCAACAGCACCCGCCCGTCACACACCCGGTCGATCACCGGCAACGAATCCGGCAACGAAGGCCGGAAGCCCATCCACGGCGTCGCTCCCTCCACACTCAAGTCCCGCTGGAACAAGCCCTTGCTCAACCGGTGCAACTGCCACGCTCGTTGCATGCTCGGCGGCGCGTCCAGCCCGGCGAATTCCACGGTGCCGGCCAAGCGCAAACCCTCGGCCATGGGCGTCATGATGAACTTGCGTTCCAGCGATGTGACTGCAAACGGCAGGCGCTGATGCTCGCCAGGCAACATCAGGTGGTAGCCGCGCTCGGTATCCAGTGGCACCTGCTTGCCGGTCAGCGCGCCGGTCAACCGCGCAGAGTGCGCGCCACAACTGATCAGCACCTGGCGGGCATCGAGCGTGCCCAGGTCGCTGGCCAGGCTGACTCCGCCGCTGTGCAGCCGCCCGCCATCGACCTGTGCCTGGACAAAGCGCACACCACTGGCCTTGGCAGCTTCGAACAATTCGCACACTACCCGGTAGGGATCGATGAAGTGGCCGGTACGCGGAAAGAACAGCCCGCCCAACAGTGACGGGCTCAACTGCGGCGCCGCCTCGCGCACGGTGTCGGCCGACCAGAAGTCCACCGGCACCGCCTGCTGTTGCAAGCGTGCGCGCAAGGCCTCCAGCGCCTGGCGCGACTCAGGCCGTTCGAACACCAGCAACGAGCCATCTTCCTGGAACAGTGCGCTGCGCCCGATCGAACCCAGCAACCGCTGCCAGGCACCCAGGCTGCCTTCGTTCAATGTGCGAATGCCGGCCACGCTGCGCTGAAACGGGCCCGGGCGCAGGTTGAGCAGCAGGCGGGTGAACCAGGGCATGGCCTTGGGCAGGTACTTCCAGTCCAGGCGTAGCGGGCCCATCGGGTCCAGCAGCATGCGCGGCAGGCGTTTGAGGATCGACAGGTCGGCAATCGGGAATACCTGCTCGGTAGCCAGGTGCCCGGCGTTGCCGTAGGACGCGCCCTGGCCGGGTGCCTGGCGGTCGACCAGGGTTACCCGGCGGCCCTGGCGGGCCAGTTGCAGGGCACAGGCGACGCCGACAATGCCGGCGCCGACCACGGCGATATCGGTTTCAGCGGTTTCGACCATGCTCAGCCTTCCCGTTTACCGTCGAGCAGGCGCCGCAGTTGCAGCGGGTTGCCGTGTTTCAGCGCCGGCGGCAGCAGGGCATCGGGGAAGTCCTGGTAGCACACCGGGCGCAGGAAGCGCAGGATTGCCGCCGTGCCCACCGAGGTGGTGCGGGCGTCGGAGGTGGCCGGGAACGGCCCGCCGTGGACCATCGCGTCGCATACCTCTACACCGGTCGGCCAGCCATTGACCAGAATGCGGCCAGCCTTGCGCTCAAGGGTCGGCAGCAGGGCGCGGGCGTTGTCGATGTCGGCATCGTCCAGTTGCAGGGTGGCGGTCAGTTGGCCTTCCAGATGCTCGGCCACCTGGCGGACCTGCTCATCGTTGGCGCAGGCCACCACCAGCGACGCCGCGCCGAAGACCTCAGCCTGCAACGCCGGATCGGCGAGGAACGCTTCGGCCTGGGTCACGAACAGCTGCGCCTGGCACTGGTTGGGGCCTTGCCCGGCCTGGCCACTGGCGGCGGTCTGGGCATTGGCGTTTGCGGCCAGGGCGCCGACACCGGCCTGGTAGGCACTGAAGATGCCTGGGGTGAGCATGGTCTGTGCAGCAGCCTGGCGCACGTGTTCGCTGGCGGCGTTGATGAAACGCTGCAAGTCGGGCCCTTGGCGGGCTATCACCAGGCCGGGGTTGGTGCAGAACTGGCCGGCGCCCTGGGTCAGCGAGGCGACGAAGCCTTGAGCCAGTGCCTCGGCGCGGGCTTGCAGGGCACCGTCGAACAGGAACACCGGGTTGATCGAGCTCATTTCGGCGTACACCGGGATTGGCTCCGGGCGGGCCTGGGCCGCCCGGCACAGCGCAATGCCGCCGCTGCGCGAGCCGGTAAAGCCAACGGCCTTGATGCGCGGGTCGCTGACCAGCGCAATGCCCACTTCACGACCGGAGCCGTACAACAGCGAAAACACGCCGGCCGGCAAGCCGCATTGCTTCACTGCTTGTGCCACTGCCTGGCCTACCAGCTCGCTGGTGCCCGGGTGGGCGCCGTGGGCCTTGACCACCACCGGGCAACCGGCAGCCAGGGCCGAGGCGGTGTCGCCACCGGCCACCGAGAAGGCCAAGGGGAAATTGCTGGCGCCGAATACGGCCACCGGCCCCAGGGCCACCTGGCGCTGGCGCAGGTCGGCACGCGGCAGGGGCTGGCGCTCGGGCAGCGCGTTGTCGACCCGCACATCCAGCCATTCGCCGGCCCGTACCACGCGGGCGAAGGTGCGCAGTTGGGTGCAGGTGCGGCCACGTTCGCCCTGGATGCGCGCCTTGGGCAGGCCGCTTTCGGCCACGGCGCGGTCGATCAGGGCATCGCCCAGCGCTTCGATCTGCGCGGCGATGGTTTCGAGGAATTGTGCCCGTTGTTCGAGCGAGGTTTCGCGGTAGCTATCGAACGCCGCCCAGGCCAAGGCGCAGGCCTGGGTTACGTGTTCGCTGCTGCCACCGAGGTAGGCCGGTTCCAGCGCCTGGCCGGTGGCCGGGTCGATGGCACGGATGGCTTCGCGGCTGCCGGTTACCGGTGTCTGGCCGATCAGCAGGTTGCCTGTGAGGGTCATGGGGCCTCCTTTGGAATCAATATCAAGGGAGACCGCAGCTCTTGTGGGAGCGGGTTTACCCGCGAAGCAGGCGACTCGGTGCCTGGCACCGGCTTCGCCGGTGTTCGCGGGTGAACCCGCTCCCACAGGGGCTGCGGCTCGGCCTGAATCAGGCGATCAGGCGATGTTCTGCTCGGCCGACCAGCTGGCGTACCAGGTGCGGAACAGCGCGTACTGCTGCTCGGCATAATTGCGCTGGGCGTCGGTCAGCAGGTCGGTTTCGTTGAAGTGCAGGCTGTATTCGCTGTCGCCGTTCAGCACCATCAGGTGCTTGTAGTACAGCACCAGGTCGCAGCCCTCATCGAACGACGACAGCACCGCCAGCGCCGCTTCCAGTTCCCGTGCCAGGCGGCGGGCCTTGGCGTCACCCTTGGCCGCCTGCTTGCTCAGGCTCACCAGGTGCAGCACCTCACGCGGCAGGGCGTTGCCGATGCCGGTGATAGCGCCCGTGGCGTTGCAGTTGACGAAGCCATGCACCACCTGGGTGTCCACGCCAACCATCAGGGTCACGTCGTCATCCTTGGACGTGATGTGTTCGGCGGCATAGCGCAGGTCGGCGCCACCGCCGAACTCCTTGAAGCCGATCAGGTTGGGGAACTCGCGGCGCAGTTCGAAAAACAGGTCGGCGCGGGTGGCGAAGCCGTAGTACGGGCTGTTGTAGATCACCGCCGGCAGCTTCGGCGCGGCTGCCAGGATGGCCGAGAAGTGGTGCTTCTGGGCAATCAGCGAGGCACCGCGGCTGAGTACGCGGGGGATGACCATCAGGCCGGCGGCACCGACCTTGGCCGCGTGGGCGGCGTGAGATACCGCCTCACGGGTGTTCACCGCGCCGGTACCGACGATGGTCGGGATGCCGGCGGCCACCAGGCGTGCCACGCCTTCCTGGCGCTCGGCCTCGGTCAGCAGCGGCCAGTCGCCCATCGAGCCGCAGTACACCACGGCGCTCATGCCGGCCTCGATCAGCTCGCGGCCCTTGCGCACCAGGGCGTCGAAGTCCGGCTTGCGCTCGGCGGTGCAGGGGGTCATCAGGGCGGGCATGGTGCCGGTGAAGATATTGTTGGTCATTGTTGTTACTCCTCGCACTATTCGTTTTTTGGAAAAAGCCGGGGTCAGATGCCCCAGGCGAACGGGTCCTGTTCGTCGATCAGCAGGGTGCTGTCGGCGGTCATGTAGGCGCGGCCGGTGATGAACGGGCGAATGCGTTCGCCGTCGCGCTCGTAGCGGCCATGGAACTGGCTGCCGGTGATGCTGGCCTGAACCCAGGTCTGGCCTTCGTCGAGCTTGCCGTCGGCGGCCAGGCAGGCCAGCTTGGCGCTGGTGCCGGTGCCGCAGGGCGAGCGGTCGTAGGCCTTGCCGGGGCACATCACGAAGTTGCGGCTGTCGGCGTTGGCGTCGTCGGCAAACAGTTCGACGTGGTCGATGGGGGCACCGTTTTCACCGGTGATGCCCTGGGCTTCGAGGGCCTTGAGCATGGCCCAGGTGTATTCGGTCAGCGCCTCGCGGTTGGCCAGTTCGATGCGCTGGCCGTGTTCGGAGACGAGGAAAAACCAGTTGCCACCCCAGGCGATGTCGCCGCGCACCAGGCCATGGCCGGGCACGTCCACCAGCACCTGCTGGCGGTAGCGATAGGACGGCACGTTGCCGACGGTGATGGCGCCGTCTTCATGCAGGGTGGCGCTGACCTGGCCGACCGGGGTGTCGATCTTGTGCACGCCCGGTGCGATCAGGCCCAGGTGTTGCAGCGAGGCGATCAGGCCGATGGTGCCGTGGCCGCACATGTTCAGGTAGCCAGCGTTGTTGAAGAAGATCACCCCGCATGTGGCGTCGGCCGACACCGGTGGGCAGTACAGCGCACCGACCAGCACATCGTTGCCACGTGGTTCCAGCAGGCAGGCGCGGCGCCATTGGTCGTGCAGCTCGCGCAGTTCGTCGCGTTGCTCGGCCATGCTGCGGCCATGCAGTTGCGGGAAGCCTTTCATCACCAGGCGGGTGGGTTCGCCGCCGGTGTGGGAGTCGATGACGTGAATCTGTTTCATGAGCTTGTCCATTCCGGAGTGGGTCAGGAGGCGACGGCGGCAGGGCGCTGGCCTGGGTAGCTTTCGGCAGAGGCTTCGCTTTCATCCTCACCCTCCAGGCGCACCAGGTGGGCAGGCACGCCGGTGGCCGCGCCCCAGTAGTAGATGCCCAGCGCACAAGCGGCCACGACCACGGTGTCGAACGGGTGGCCGAGCACTCCCAGGCCGCCGAAGCTGCCCAGCCACGACAGCAGGATGGTCACTGCGTAGAAGCCGATCAGCCACGCCGACGAGCGCACTTGCTGGGCCAGCGACAGGTGCTGGGTCGGCACGAAGCGGCCGCACAGCAGGTACAGCACGAACATCACGATCTGCAGGGCCAGCAGCCATGACACGGTCTTCCAGCCCGACCAGTACACGATCAGCGCGGCGATGATGAACGACAGCGGGCCGAGCACGCCCATGCCCTTGACCCGGAACGGGCGCGGCATGTCGGGGGCGTTGCGGCGCAGGGCGGCGACGGTGACCGGGGCCACGGCGTAGCTCAGTACCAGGGCGGCGGAAACCACGTTGATCAGTGCTTCCCAGGACGGGAATGGCAGGGTCCAGAACACCGACAGGCCAAAGGTCAGCCACAGCGCCGGGCGCGGGATGCCGGACTCGGCGTCGATGCGGGTGAAGTACTTGAAGAAGGTGCCGGTCTGCGCCCAGCCATAGACCACGCGCGGGGTGGCGTTCATGTAGATGTTGCCGCAGCCGCTGGGCGAGATCACTGCGTCGGCCACCACCAGGTAGGCCAGCCAACCCACACCCAGGGCCAGGGCGATGTCACGGTAGGGCAGGGCCAGTTCCTTGGTCACGGCGGCCCAGCCGTTGCTCAGCATTTCGGTTGGCACGCTGCCAAGGAAGGCCAGTTGCAGCAGGGCGTAGATCGCGGTGGACAGCAGTACCGAGAGGATCAGTGCGATCGGGATGGTGCGTTGCGGGTTCTTCACCTCGCTGGCCACCGAAATGATCGGTGTCAGGCCCAGGTAGGCGAAGATGATGCCACCGGCCGATACCGCCATTTCAACACCGGACAGACCGAACGGGGCAAAGCCCTGGACCTCGAAGTTTTCCGGCTTGAAGAAGGTGAACAGCACGCCGATTACCAGCAGCGGCACGATGAACTTGAACACACTGACCAGGTTGTTGGCCTTGGCGAAGGTTTTCACGCTGCGGTAGTTGAGGAAGAAGAACAGCCCCAGCAGGGCGAACTGCACCAGCCAGCCGAGCACGGTCGGGTCGCTGGAGCCGGCCTTGGTCAGCCCGGGGAACCAGGCGGCGGCGTATTGGCGCGAGGCGACCACTTCGATGGCGATCAGGCTGGAAAAGGCGATCAGGGTAATGAAGCCCATCAGGTAGCCCAGCAGCGGGCCGTGGGAGTAAACCGGGTAGCGCACCACGCCCCCGGCGCGCGGCAGGGCAGCGCCCAGTTCGCAATAGACGATGCCCAGCAACAGCACGGCGAAGCCGCCAAGGAACCAGGACAGGATGCCGGCCGGGCCGGCGATGGCCGAGACGTGGCTGGCGGCGAACAGCCAGCCGGAGCCGAAGATGGCGCCTAGGCCGATGAAGGTGAGGTCCAGCAATGACAACTGTTTTTTGAATTTGCCTGACATGGGTTCGCCTTTTTGTTGGTTATTGGATAGGCAGGTCTGATGTCACGAGATGCGGCTTTTTGGGCCGCGCTCTTGTAGGACTTGGGGCGGCTTGCGTGGGGCATAGAGTGGACCGATCAGGGCGGCGGATCTTGATGGTTTTCTGCAGGGCTGATGACGAAATCGGCACAGTTGCAGAAAAACAGTGGCGAGAGGAACGGGGGGTGAATAGGCTGTAAGCCATACCGCATAAGGGTTGTAGACATTTACTCGCTGTGCCGGCCCTTTCGCGGGTAAACCCGCTCCCACAGGTACCCCCGCAGCTTCGAGGGCTGCGCAGTACCTGTGGGAGCGGGTTTACCCGCGAAAGGGCCGGCACAGCAGACCGAGACAGAGCAGATGACCAACACCCCCCTGGCAACCCTGTACCAGTCCCTCGACCAGCACCGCCCCGCCAGCCTCGAGGCGCTGCTCGCCGGCGTATCCCTGCTGTTGCCAATCCTCGACGCCATCCCCAACGCCGCGATCTTCATCAAGGACCCGGCCGCCCGCTACGTGCTGGCCAACAACACCCTGGTACAGCGCTGCGGCCTCAAGCGCCTGCAACCGCTGCTAGGCAAGACCAGCGCCGAAGTGTTCCCGGCACAGCTGGGCCCCGGCTACACCGAGCAGGATCGTCGTGTACTCAAGGAAGGGTTGGTATTGGCAGACCAGCTGGAACTGCACCTGTACGGCAGCCGCGAGCCTGGCTGGTGCCTGACCCACAAGCGCCCGCTGTACAACCAGGCCGGCGAGATCATCGGCCTGGTCGGCATCTCGGTCGATTTGCAATCAGCCGCCGACAGCCACCCCGCGTACCAGCGCCTAGCCGCGGTGGACGAGCATATCCGCCGGCATTTCCACCAGCCGATCAGCATGGGCGAGCTGACCCGTATCGCCGGCATCTCCGTGGCCCAGCTGGAGCGTTACTGCAAGCGAGTGTTCCACCTCACGCCAAGGCAGATGATCCACAAGGCGCGCCTGGAACACGCTCACCGCCTGCTCCACTCGGAAATGCCGATCACTGATGTGGCGATGCGCTGCGGCTATACCGACCACAGCGCCTTCAGCCGCCAGTTCAAGCAACTGACCGGCTTCACCCCGCGCCAGTACCGCCAGGCGACCAGCGCTCAGCTGGCCTGAAACAGCGCCCGCGCCTCATCGAAGCACTGCTCGGCAATGGCCGAACGCGGCTCGCTACGGCGCAGCAGCAGGCCGACCGGGCTGTGGATCGCGGCGTCGGCCACCGGCAGGATGCGCAGGTGCTCGCTCAGGTCTTCCAGGCCGCAGTCCAGTGGCATGACCGCGCAGCACATGCCGGTGTTGATGGCCTGGATCAGCTGGAAGCTCGAGTCGCTTTCCAGCACCGCATTCGGCTCCAGGCCACGGCTGCGGAAACTCAGGTCCAGCGACTGGCGGTAATGCATGCCTTTGCTCAGCAGGCCCAGCGGAATGTCGCCCAGCTCGTCCCAGCGCAGGGTATCGCTGGTGAACTGGAAGTGCCGGGTATCGTGCAGCAGGCCCATGGTGGTGGTGCCCAGTTCGATCACTTCGAAGAAGCTGGTGTTGACCTGGTCGAGGTAGCAGATGCCCAGGTCGAGCTGGTTGCGGCTGAGTCCGTCGATGATCTGTTCCGAGCTGAGCGAACTGAGCTGGAAGTGCAGTTCAGGGTATTTTTCACGCAGCGGCAGCAACAGGTGCATGGGGTTGAAACTGGCCAGCGGCACCGTGCCCAGGCGCAGGCTGCCGACCACCTGGCCACGGCAGCTGGCGGCTTCGGCCTGCAGGCCGTCGTGCGCGGCGAGCAGGGTGCGGGCCCAGGCCAGGATGCGCTCGCCGGCCTCGGTGAAACCCTCGAAGCGCTGGCCACGCTTGACCAGCACCAGGTCCAGTTCGTCTTCCAGGTTGCGCAGGCGCATGGACAGCGTCGGCTGGGTGATATGGCACAGCGCCGCCGCCTGGCCGAAGTGGCGGGTCTGGTCGAGGGCGATGAGGAATTTGAGCTGCTTGATGTCCATGGAAGTGCCTGGTAGCGGGTTGTGCAGACCTTAACCCACGTCTGCGATAGATGTCATTGATCAGTCGGTACGCCATATCGATTGGACGCTCCTGGGCCATGCCTCTAGCGTGGCGGCAATGCCACTCAAGGAGCCTCCCCGTGCGTGTCCAACCCGACGCGGTCTTCGTACCGCTCAATATCGCCGTGCTGACTGTCAGCGACACCCGTACCTACGACAACGACACCTCCGGTGAGCTGCTGGCCAGCCGCTCGGTAGAGATTGGTCACCGCCTGGTGGCGCGGGCGTTGCTCAAGGACGACCTTTACAAGATTCGCGCCCAGGTCGCCACCTGGATTGCCGACGAGCAGGTGCAGGTGGTGCTGATCACGGGCGGTACTGGTTTTACCGGCCGTGACAGCACGCCGGAAGCGGTCGAGTGCCTGCTGGACAAGCGCATCGATGGCTTTGGCGAACTGTTCCGGGCCCTGTCGATTCTCGATATCGGTACCTCGACCGTGCAGAGCCGGGCGCTGGCCGGGCTGTCCAACCGCACGTTGGTGTGCTGCCTGCCGGGGGCCACCGGGGCCTGCCGTACGGCGTGGGAGGGCATCCTGGCGGAGCAGCTGGATGCGCGGCACCGGCCGTGCAACTTCGTCAAGCACCTGAAACCGATCGAGGCCTGCGCAAGCCGGGGCTGAGTTTTCTCCTGTACCGGCCTCTTCGCGGGTAAACCCGCTCCCACAGGTAACGCGCAGGGTTCGAAACCTGTGGGGGCCCTGTGGGAGCGGGTTTACCCGCGAAAGGGCCGGCACAGGCCACTGCATTCGGTCAGCTCAATACATGGTCTACAGGCAACAACGCCGGCGGCAGCTGTTGTTCTCCCAACCCCGCCAGCACATCGCGCTCCACGGTCCGTACCATGGCATCGGTCGGCAGGTCGTTCTCATCGCGCCCGAACGGGTCCTCCAGTTCGTTGCCAATCGCATCCAGCCCGAAGAACGTGTACCCCACGATGGTGGTGAATAGCGGTGCCAGCCAGCCCAGCGGCTCGGCCAGGGCAAACGGCAGCAGCAGGCAGAAGATGTAGATGGTGCGGTGCAGCAACAGTGTGTAGGGGAATGGCAACGGCGTGCCCTTGATCCGCTCGCAGGTGGCCTGCACTTCGGTCAGGCCCACCAGCCGCTGCTCCAGCAGGCTGTAGCGCCAGTCACTGATCTGCTGCCGTTCAGCCAGCCGCGAGCAATGCCCGCCAACTTCGCGAAGGATAGCGTCGCATACATTGTGCGGGCTGATCACCTCGGGGCGGGCCAGCCAGGGCCGGGCGGCGGCCAGTTCGTCCTCGCTGCGCAGCCGAGCATTCAGCGCATGGGCAAAGCCGCACAGGCTGCGCAACAGTTCGGCACGCAGGGGTTCGTCGGTAATCACCAGGCTTTCGCGCACGAACGAGCGGGTTTCGATGATCAGCTTGCCCCAGGCCTTGCGCCCCTCCCACCAGCGGTCATAGCAGGCGTTGTTGCGAAAGCTCATGAAAATCGACAGTGACAGGCCCAGCAAGGTGAACGGGGTGGCGCTGACCGGGTAGAAAAACGCCGGGAAATGCCGCTCGACCAACACGATCAGCGCGGCCAGCAGGGTGATCGTCAGGCAGCGCAGGGCAATGCGCTTGACGATCGATCCCTTGAGTGTGAACAGCACACGCAGCACATCGGGGGTGGGATGGACGATCATGGAAATCCAGGGACGGCTGCCTAGCCGCCGGTCATGTTCATGAAACGCAGGATCTGCACGTCGCCACCGACTTCGAAGTGATGGCGGTAGGGCTTGAGGTGCAACGAGTCACGAATGGCCTTTTCCAGGCGTTCGGGGTCGCCGGGGTGGGCGCGCAGCACCTGTTTCAGGTCTACCGAGTGTTCATTGCCCAGGCACAGCAGCAGGCGGCCTTCGACGGTGAGGCGCACGCGGTTGCAGGTGGCGCAGAAGTTGTGGCTGTGTGGCGAAATGAAGCCGACCCGAGTGTTGGCGGCTTCGGCCAGGCGCCAGTAGCGGGCCGGGCCCTGGGACGACTCGGTCGATTCGACCAGGGTGAACTGCTCGGCCAGCAGCGCGCGTACTTCATCGCTGGAGCAGAACGACTCGCCGCGTTCATGTTCGCTGATCACGCCCAAGGGCATTTCTTCGATGAAGGTGATGTCCAGCTCGCGGTCGATGGCAAAGCGCACCAGGTCGACCAGTTCATGGTCGTTGCGGCCCTTGAGCACCACGCAGTTGAGCTTGGTGCGCTTGAAGCCGGCCTGGCGGGCGGCGTCGATGCCGGCGATTACCTGGTGCAGGTCGCCGGTGCGGGTCAGTTGCTTGAAACGGTCTGCGTCCAGGCTGTCGAGGCTGATGTTCAGGCGCGTCACGCCAGCGTCGAACAGCGGCTGGGCCAGGCGCCCGAGTTGCGAGCCGTTGCTGGTCAGGCACAACTCGCGCAGGCCGGGCAGGGCGGCGATGCGCCCGCACAGGTCGACGATGCCCCGGCGCACCAGAGGCTCGCCACCGGTCAGGCGAATTTTGCGGGTGCCAAGGGCGACGAAGCGCTCGGCTACCTGGAACAGTTCCTCGAGGCTGAGGATTTGCTGGCGCGGCAGGAACTGCATGTCTTCGGCCATGCAGTACACGCAACGGAAGTCGCAGCGGTCGGTGACCGACATCCGCAGGTAGTCGATTTTCCGGTTGAAGCCGTCGATCAGGGCCCGGCTGTTCTGTTCCACGTTCGCGCTCGAATGGCTTGGGACTCGATTCAAGCTATAACTTGGGCGCAGGGCCGTCAAATTGCTTTGTCCGACCGATTGATCGATGGCCTCTATCATGGCTGCAGGCCACGTATTTCATCGCGTCGCCCAATTCGCGGGTAAACCCGCTCCCACAGGTAAAGCGCAGGACTCGAAACCTGTGGGGGCCCTGTGGGAGCGGGTTCACCCGCGAAGGCCGTGACGCGGTTCCAGCCCATGATCGAAACCGCCTATCACCCCGTAAGATCTTTCGATTGGACGGCTCTACCCCACGCTCCATAGGCTGAAAAAAAGCATCGAAGCGTGAGGATTCACCGCATGAGCCAGGACCAACATATCAGGGACTACAAGGGCGCCGCCGCCGGCTGGGGTGCGCTCAAGAGCGTGACCAAGAGCTGGCTGGGCAGCGACAATGCCTTCAAGAACCTGCGGGCCATGCTCAAGACCAACCAGAACGGCGGCTTCGACTGCCCCGGCTGCGCCTGGGGCGAGTCGCCGGAAAACGACATGGTCAAGTTCTGCGAAAACGGCGCCAAGGCGGTCAACTGGGAGGCCACCGGCCGCTCGGTGGACCCGGCGTTCTTCGCCAGGTACAGCGTCAGTGCGCTGGCCGAGCAGACCGACTACTGGCTGGAGTACCAGGGCCGCCTGACCCACCCGATGCGCTACGACGCGGCCACCGACCACTATGTGGAAACCAGTTGGGAAGAAGCCTTCGCGCTGGTTGCCCAACATTTGCGCGCTCTCGAATCGCCCGACCAGGCCGAGTTCTACACCTCGGGCCGGGCCAGCAACGAGGCGGCGTTCCTCTACCAGCTGTTCGTCCGCGCCTACGGCACCAACAACTTCCCCGACTGCTCGAACATGTGCCATGAGGCCAGCGGCGTGGGCATGTCGGAAACCCTGGGCGTGGGCAAGGGCACCGTGGTGTTCCACGACCTGGAACTGGCCGACGCCATCTTCGTCATCGGCCAGAACCCCGGCACCAACCACCCGCGTATGCTCGAACCGCTGCGTGAAGCGGTCAAGCGTGGTGCCCAGGTGGTCTGCTTCAACCCACTCAAGGAGCGCGGCCTGGAGCGCTTCCAGCACCCGCAGCACCCGTTCGAGATGCTCAGCAATGGCTCCGAGCCAACCAACACTGCCTACTTCCGCCCGGCACTGGGTGGCGACATGGCGGTGATGCGCGGTATTGCCAAGTACCTGCTGCAGTGGGAGCGTGAAGCCCAGGCCAAGGGCGAACCGGCGGTGTTCGACCATGCCTTCATCGCCGAGCACACCAGTGGCATCGACGCATACCTGGAAGCCGTGGATGCCACGCCCTGGGCGCACATCGTCGAGCAGTCGGGCCTGACCCAGGCCGAGATCGAACTGGCCGCGCGCATGTACCGCAAGGCCGAGCGGGTGATCATGTGCTGGGCCATGGGCGTCACCCAGCACCGCCACTCGGTGCCGACCGTTCAGGAAATCGTCAACCTGCAGCTGCTGCGCGGTAACGTTGGCAAGCCCGGCGCCGGCCTGTCACCGGTGCGTGGCCACAGCAACGTGCAGGGCGACCGCACCATGGGCATCGACGAGAAGCCCGGGGCGGCACTGCTCGATGCCATTGAAAAACGCTTCCGGTTCCGCGTGCCGCGCGCCCACGGGCACAACGCGGTGCTGGCGATCAAGGCCATGGAAGAGGGGCGGGCCAAGGTGTTCATCGGCCTGGGTGGCAACTTTGCCCAGGCTACGCCGGATACGCCGCGCACCCATGCGGCCATGCGCAATTGCGCGCTGACCGTGCAGATTTCCACCAAGCTCAACCGCTCGCACCTGGTCACCGGCCGCGACGCGCTGATCCTGCCGTGCCTGGGCCGTACCGAAATCGACATGCAGGCCAGCGGGCCGCAAGGCGTGACCGTGGAGGACACCTTCAGCATGGTGCACATCTCCCACGGCCAGCTGCGCCCGCGCTCGCCGCACCTGCGCTCGGAGCCTTGGATCATCGCCGGCATGGCCCAGGCGACCCTGGGCAAGCAGCCGATCGACTGGGAGTACGCTGTTGCCGACTACGGCCGTATCCGCAGCATGATTGCCGATGTGATCCCCGGCTTTACCGATTTCAACGAGCGCCTGCAACACCCGGGCGGCTTCCACCTGGGCAACAACGCCGCCGACCGTACCTGGCGCACGGCCACTGGCAAGGCGCGCTTCAGCCCGCACCTGCTGCCGGAGCAACTGGTGAATGCCAAGGTGCTGGCGCGCGGTGACAAGCCCGACCTGATCCTGCAGACCCTGCGTTCGCACGACCAGTACAACACCACCCTGTATGGCCTGGACGACCGTTATCGCGGGGTGTTCGGCCTGCGTGAAGTGGTGTTCGTCAACGAGGTCGACATCCGCCGGATGGGCTTCGAGCCAGGCGAGCACGTCGACCTGGTGTCGCTGTGGGAGGATGGCGTGGAGCGGCGGGTGTCGGGCTTCCGCCTGGTGGCGTATGACGTGCCCGAAGGGCAGGCGGCGGCCTATTACCCGGAGACCAACCCGCTGGTGCCGCTGGAAAGCTACGGCGAGGGGACTTATACGCCGACCTCGAAGTTCGTGGCGATCAAGGTGGAGAAAGCCAAGGCGGGGAACCGGATCGCGGCGGTGCTTGCTTCGGAATGATGGGTTGCCTGTGCTGGCCTCTTCGCGGGTAAACCCGCTCCCACAGGGACCTTACAGGCCTGAGGGCAGCGGTGATCCTTGTGGGAGCGGGTTTACCCGCGAAGCATCCAGCACCGATCAGGAACGATGCACCGGGTAAGCCGTGGTGTACTTCATCTGCTCCATGGCAAAACTGGAAGTAATGTTCGACAGCCCATCAGTACTGGTAATCAGCTTCTTGTAGAACCGGTCATACGCCGCAATATCCCCCACCACCACCCGCAGCATGTAATCCCAGTCCCCCGACATGCGGTAGAACTCCATCACTTCCTCGAACCCGGTCACGGTCGCGGCAAACTGCTCCAGCCAGGCGCTGTCGTGGCGCTGGGTCTTGAGCTGGACGAACACCGTCAGCCCCAGCCCCAGCCGTTGCGGGTCCAGCAGGGCAACGCGGCCGACAATGTAGCCGTCCTCCTCCAGGCGCCTGACCCGCTTCCAGCACGGCGTGGTGGACAGGTTGACGGCCTCTGCCAGGTCCTTGAGCGAGATCGAGGCGTCGCGCTGAAGCAGGGTGAGAATGTGCTGGTCGAAGCTGTCCATATTGCATGTGGGCCGTGGAGAAAAATTTTTCACAGATTACCCCAAGGCCAGAAGATTTGGGTTGTGCGATAGTGGCAACTTTCATTCTGCCAATGGGCCTGACCATGTCCGACAAGCCGCGCAATTTCGCCACCCGTACCATTCACGCCGGTGAGCAGTTCAGCGTCGCCGATAACGCTATCTTTCCGGCGATCGTCACCGCCAGCTCGTTCACCAAGCGCAGCCTGGATGACAAACCGGAATACTCCTACAGCCGCGTCGGCAACCCCACCCGGCATGCCTACGAAACCTGTGTCGCCGCCCTGGAAGAAGGGGTGGGCGCGGTTGCCTGCGCCTCGGGTGTGAACGCCACCGCCACCGTGCTGGAGCTGCTGCCCAAGGATGCCCACGTGGTGGTGATGAACGGTGTGTACGGCGGTACTTTCCGCATCCTCGAAGACTACCGTAGCCGCACCTCGGGCCTGACCACCACCTACGTCGACCTCAACGACCTCGAGGCGGTGGCTGCCGCCATCAAGCCGGAAACCCAGCTGATCTGGATCGAATCGCCGACCAACCCTTTGTTGCACCTGGTCGATATCAAGGCTGTGTGCGACCTGGCCAAGGCGCGGGGCATCCTTACCTGCATCGACAACACCTTCTGCTCGCCATGGAACCAGCGCCCCATCACCCTGGGTGTGGACCTGGTGATGCACTCGGCCAGCAAGTACATCGGCGGCCACTCCGACCTTACCGGTGGCGTGGTGGTAGCCGCCAATGATGCGCTGTTGGCGCGCCTGCGCCGAATCAGCATGGCGATTGGCGCGGTGCAGGGGCCGTTCGACTGCTACCTGGCCCTGCGCGGCCTGAAGACCCTGGATGTGCGCATGGAGCGCCAGTGTGCCAATGCCCTGCAGGTAGCGCGCTTCCTCGAAAGCCACGCGCAGATCGAGCAGGTGTATTACCCGGGGCTGGAAAGCCACCCGCAGCATGAGCTGTGCAAACGCCAGATGCGCAGTGGCGGGGCGGTGGTGGCGATGAAGGTCAAGGGCGACCGGGCCGCGCTCAATCGGCTGGTCGAGGCGCTGCAGATCTTCGTGCTGGCCGACTCGCTGGGCGGGGTGGAGAGCATGATCAACCACTCCTGGAGCATGTCGCACTGCTCGCTGAGCCCGGAGCAGAAGGGCGTGATGGGGATCAGCGAGAACCTGCTGCGGTTGTCGGTGGGGATCGAGGATTACCGCGACCTGGTCGAGGACCTGGATGGGGCGTTGAAGGCTGCGGCTGCTGTGTAAGGGCTGCTGGCCTCTTCGCGGGTAAACCCGCTCCCACAGGGACTCGGCTGCCATCAGGGCTGGCGCTGTACCTGTGGGAGCGGGTTCACCCGCGAAGAGGTCGGTGGATTCAATGAATTCCTGTCAGGATTTGGGCGGATGAATGATCCGTTCGATCTTGTCCTTGATCAGCAACCGCTCCTTGCGCAGGCGGTTGACGGCCTCGTCGTTGGTACCGTTGCTTTCGGCGGCGACCACCTCCTTGTCTTTGGCGTTGTATTCCTTGTGCAGTGAGTGCAGCGTCTGGTCCTTGTCGATGAGCGCCTGGAATGCATCAGCGGTAACGTGCAGGTCAGCGAGCAGATCATGCGGAACTGGCATTTCTTCACCTCTGTCGGGGGTTGGCGAATGGTTCTGACCTTTGAGGATAGTCGCCTTTGCGCAGGTAGGGGACTGGGTTAGGCTGTCGCATCTCTCCCGTGACCCGGAACCTGCACCATGCCCCACCTGAACCTGGAATACAGCGACAACCTGCGCGAGCTGAACGTCGATACCCTGCTGTTGCGCCTGAACCACGCCCTGGTCGGCAGTGGCCAGTTTGCCGACGAGGCCGACATCAAGAGCCGCGCCCAGGCCTTCGGCCAGTTTCGCGTGGGTACCGCGCCAGGCGAGCGCGCCTTTGCCCATGTGCGCCTGGCCATTCTCAGCGGGCGCTCGCCCGAGGTGAAGACGCAACTGTCCGCCAGCCTGCTGGAGGTACTGCGTGAAGCCATTCCCGAGCAACCCGGGCTGGACATTCAGCTGTGCGTGGAAGTGCTGGACATCGACCGCGAGCCATACGCCAAGGCGCGCCTGCCAGGCTGAACAGTGCTGAATGAACTTCTTTTAATGTAGAAAAGGCGCCTGCTCACGAATTTGTTGGCGTCTTTTTCACAAAAAATTGATGGTGCGCTTTCTAGAGTTCAGCCCAGTTTCCCCGGTGCCGCGCAGGCCCTTGGGCTGATAATCACTCTTGATTGCGAACACTAATGCTCAACTTCAAATCCCTGCGGACTGAATGGGTCACGCTGCTGGCCAGCCTTTACCTGCTGATCGGCTTCAATGTCTTCCTCTGGCAGCACCTTGAACAGATCGTTCCGCCCGGTTTGCCGGGGCTTTGGCTGAGCCTGGCGTTTGCCGTGCTGATGTTGTTCGCATTCAACCTGATCCTTACGCTGGTCGCCTTCCGTTATGTATTGAAACCAATACTTGTCGTGTTATTCATGAGTGGCGCGGGGGTGGCTTACTTCATGAACCAATACGGTGTACTTATTGACGCGGGTATGTTCCGCAATATGGCGGAAACCAACGTGGCGGAAGTGCGTGACTTGCTTTCGTTGAAGTTTGCCTTGTATATCCTGGGCCTCGGTGTAGTGCCTTCGGTACTGTTGTGGAAGGCGCCGATCGCCTATCGCGTCTGGCACCGTGAACTGCTCGGCAAACTGGTGGTTGGCGGTGCCTGCGTGGTGGCCCTGGGCTCGGTGGCACTGGTCAACTACCAGGGGCTGTCGTCGCTGTTTCGCAATCACCACGAACTGCGCCTGATGCTCACCCCCAGCAATATCGTGGGTGCCTCCATCGGTTATGTCAGCGAGCGCGTCGGTACCGCATCGCGGCCCTTCCAGCATTTTGGCGAAGATGCCAAGCGTGATGCCGCCTGGCAAAAACATGAACGCAAGTCGCTGACCGTACTGGTAGTGGGCGAAAGTGCGCGGGCAGACCACTTCGGCGTGCTCGGCTACAACCGCGATACCACGCCGAACCTTGCCAAAGAGCAGGGCCTGCTGGCGTTCTCCGATGTGCACTCCTGCGGCACGGAAACCGCCGTCTCGGTGCCGTGCATGTTCTCTGGCATGAAGCGCAAGGACTACGATGCCCGCGTGGCGAAGAACCGCGAAGGGTTACTGGACATCCTCCAGCGTTCCGGCCTGGCGGTGCAGTGGCGTGACAACCAGTCGGGCTGCAAGGGCACCTGCGACCGTGTGCAGTTCATCGATGTCAGCAACCTCAAGGACCCGCAGCTGTGCGCTGACGGAGAATGCCATGACCAGATCCTGCTGCAGGGCCTGGGTGAGCTGCTCGACAACCTCGACAAGGACACCGTGCTGGTGCTGCACCAGATGGGCAGCCACGGGCCTGAATACTTCAAGCGCTACCCCGGCGCCGACCAGCGCTTTGCCCCGGTGTGCCAGAGCAACGCGCTGGACCAGTGCAGCGAGCAGGAAATCATCAACGGCTACGACAACACCCTGGCCTATACCGACAAGGTGCTGGCCTCGCTGATCGACACCCTGCGCAGCAAGCAGGACAAGGTCGACACGGCGATGATCTACCTGTCCGACCATGGCGAGTCGCTGGGTGAGTACAACCTGTTCCTGCACGGCACGCCTTACGCCATCGCCCCCGAGCAGCAGAAGCACGTGCCGCTGCTGACCTGGTTCTCCGACAGCTACAAGGAGGACTTCGGCGTCGACACCGACTGCCTGGCCAAGCTCAGCGATGCGCCGCTGTCGCAGGACAACCTGTTCCACTCGATGCTCGGCCTGTTGCAGGTGCACACCGAGGTCTACCAGCAGTCGCTGGACATGTTCGCCAGCTGCCGGCCGTGGCTGGCCGCCAAGCGCTGAGTCGAAGCGCGTTCCATACTTGGGCTTGCGCGGTCTTTGTGGGAGCGGGCATGCCCGCTCCCACAGGGATCGCGAAGCTTGCGGATATTGCGCACTGAACATGCACAACAGCACCACTGATCGATATCAAGGATGGCCCGGGTTTCACCAGCAGTGCCCGCGCCGTATATACTGCGCGCCAATGTTAGTGGGAGAGCCTCGTGGCTATCGAAATACACTGGATCCGTGACGACCAGAGCCTGGCCGAACACTGCCGCGACTGGCACCAGCTGCCCTTTGTCGCCGTCGACACCGAATTCATGCGGGTCGACACCTTCTACCCGAAAGCCGGGCTGATCCAGATCGGCGACGGCCAGCGTGCCTTCCTGATCGACCCGCTGCTGATCGGCAACTGGCAACCCTTGGCCGAACTGCTGGATGACAGCGGGGTGGTCAAAGTGCTGCATGCCTGCAGCGAAGACCTCGAAGTGCTGCTGCGCCTGACCGGCAAACTGCCACAGCCGCTGTTCGACACCCAGCTGGCCGCCGGTTACCTGAACCTGGGCTTCTCCATGGGCTATTCGCGCCTGGTGCAGGAAGTGCTGGGCATCGAACTGCCCAAGGGCGAAACCCGCTCCGACTGGTTGCAGCGCCCACTGTCCGATACCCAGGTCAGCTATGCCGCCGAAGATGCCGTGCACCTGGCCGAGCTGTTCACTGTGTTGCGCCCGCGCCTGAGTGACGACAAGTACGCCTGGGTGCTGGAGGACGGCGCCGAGCTGGTGGCCGCATTGCGCCGCGAAGTCGAGCCCGAGAGCCTGTACCGCGATGTCAAGCTGGCCTGGAAGCTGGCCCCCCAGCAACTGGCAGTGCTGCGTGAGCTGTGCGCCTGGCGCGAGCGTGAAGCGCGCAACCGCGACGTGCCGCGCAACCGCATCCTCAAGGAACACTCGCTGTGGCCCATGGCCAAGAGCCAGCCGAACAACCTGTCGGCGCTGGCCAAGATCGACGAGATGCATCCGCGCACCATTCGTCAGGACGGTGAGTTCCTCATCCAGCTGATCAAGCGTGCCGCCAGCCTGCCAGCCGAGCAATGGCCCCAGGCCTTGCCCGAGCCTTTGCCAATCGAGGCCGCCGGTATCCTCAAGCAGCTGCGTGCCATCGGCCAGGCCGAAGGCGAGCGGCTGGGCATTGCCCCCGAGCTGATGCTGCGCAAGAAAGCCCTGGAAGCGCTGCTCAAGAGCGGCTACCCCAATGGCCCCTATCAATTGCCCGATTCGCTGCGCGGCTGGCGCCGTGAGCGTATGGGCCAGGCCCTGCTGGACAGCCTGGCAGGCGCCGGAGAGACCCGATGAAACGCATTTGCTCTATCTACAAGAGCCCCCGCAAGAACGAAATGTACCTTTACGTGCTCAAGGCCGACGGCCTGGAGCGCGTGCCCGAAGGCCTGCTGCCGTTCTTCGGCACGCCCATGCATGCCTTTGACCTGGTGTTGACCCCCGAGCGCAAGCTGGCCCGCGAGGACATCGCCAAGGTGCTGGAAAACCTCGACAACCAGGGTTACCACCTGCAGATGCCGCCGCCGGAAGACGACTACATCGAGCACCTGCCCGAAGAGTTGCTGCGACGTAACGACCCGGCCTGATCATGCGAGTACTGATTGCTGAGCATGATCATGCTCGATACGCCGAGATTTTGCGCGCAGCCGCACCTGAACTGGAAATCCTCACCAGCGGTGACTCCGCCGAACTGGCCCTCCAGGCGCCGCAGTGCCCGGTGTGGCTGGGCCAGCCGGACCTGCTGGCAAGCCTGCTGCGCCAGGGCCACAAGCCGGGCTGGATGCAATCCACCTGGGCCGGTATCACTCCGCTGCTGGCCGAGGGCCTGCCGCGTGACTATCGCCTGACCCGCGCCGTGGGCATCTTTGGCCAGGTGATGGCCGAGTACATGCTCACCTACATGCTCGGCCATGAGCGCGAGGTGCTGTCGCGCCTGGTCAGCCAGGTGGAGCGGCGGTGGGATGATCGCCCGGGGCGTACCCTGGAGGGGCGCAAGGTGCTGATCGTCGGCACTGGCGACATTGGTCAGCGGGTGGCCGAGTTCCTGCAGGCGTTCGGCGTGGTGCTGTATGGCGTTGCCAGCAGCGCCCGCGAGCAGGCGCCGTTCGTCGAGGTAGCGGCGCTGGCCGACCTGCCGCGCATGGTTGGCCAGGCCGACTACGTGCTCAACCTGCTGCCCGATACCCCGGCCACCCACGACCTGTATGACGCGGCGTTGTTCAAATGCTTCCAGCCCACGGCGCTGTTCATCAATGCCGGGCGTGGGGTGGCGGTGGTCGACGCCGACCTGGTCGAAGCGCTGAAGGAAGGGCACCTGGCGGGGGCGGTGATCGATGTCTGCCGGCAGGAGCCACTGCCCAGGCAGCATCCGTTCTGGACGGCGTGGGGCCTGCTGCTGACCGGGCACAGCTCGGCGCCTACCTCGCCGGCGGCGATGGTGCGGTTGTTTGTCGAGAATGTGCGGGCGTTTGCGGCGGGGCAGGCATTGCGTGGGGAAGTGGACTTCGCCCGGGGCTACTGAATTTGTAATGCCTGTGCCGGCCTCTTCGCGGGTAAACCCGCTCCCACAGGGTCTCCATGGCCCTCAGGTTCTGTGGGGCACCTGTGGGAGCGGGTTTACCCGCGAAGAGGCCAGTACAGCAAGTGCAAGGCTTACAGGCTGAAATCACCCTCGGCAGCCAGCTCGCTCAGTGGCTTGCGCGGGCTCGGCACTTCACGCGCCTGCAGGGCTTCGTTCAGGCTGGCCTTGTCACCCAGCTTGCCGATCGCCACCATGGCATGCAGCACGTAGCCCTCAGGCACCTTCAGCTCCTGACGCGCCAGCGCCTGGTCGAAACCGGCCATGCCATGGGTGTGCCAGCCGCTGAGGCTGGCTTGCAGGGCCAGGTGCCCCCAGGCGGAGCCGGTATCGAAGGTGTGCCACAGCGCCGGTTTTTCTTCCGTGGTGCCCGGGGCGGCGTAGGTGGTCTTGGAAATCACCAGCACCAGTGCCGAAGCCTGTTGCGCCCAGCTGCGGTTGGCCGGCACCAGCAGGTTCAGGTAACGCTCCCAGTTCGGCGTGTCACGGCGGGCATAGAGGAAGCGCCAAGGTTGCGAGTTGTTCGCCGACGGTGCCCAGCGTGCGGCTTCAAGGAAGCTCAGCAGGGTTTCTTCGCTGATCGGCTCGGCGGTGAAGGCGCGTGGCGACCAGCGGTTGATGAACTGCTCGTTGATGGCGTAATCGGCAATGCGGGGGTTGGCGCTCATGGCGGCTCCTGCAAAAGGACGGGAAACGCGCACGCTACTGCGTCGCGTCGCGACTGACAAGCGGTCTGGCTTTGCCGAAGGCCAGGCTCTAGACTGGCGCCGCCGCGCGCCGTGGCCCCAAGATGAATGCAGGAAACCCGTGTCATGATCGCTGAAAACGCGCCGTTCTGGCGGCGCAAGACCCTCGAGCAACTCAGCCCGCAAGAGTGGGAGTCGCTGTGTGACGGCTGCGGCCTGTGCTGCCTGCAAAAGCTCGAGGACGAGGACGACAACAGCGTCTATTACACGCGCATCGCCTGCAAACTGCTGGATCTGGACACCTGCCAGTGCAGCGATTACCCCAACCGCTTCGCCCAGGTACCTGACTGCATCCAGCTCACCCCGGGCAAGGCCGACCAGTTCAAGTGGCTACCGAGCACCTGTGGCTACCGCCTGGTCAGCGAGGGCAAGGACCTGCCGGCCTGGCATCACCTGGTCTGCGGCGATCGCCAGCAGGTCCATGAACAGCGCATTTCCCAGTCGGGGCGCATGCTCAGTGAGCATGATGTGCACGAAGACGACTGGGAAGACCACCTGATCTTCCGCGCCAGCTGACCGGCGCGGCCCGCTGCCACGGGGAAACAAGGAGTTTCTGTATGCGTTGCCAGCTGTTGTTGCTGTTGGGCCTGATGGCCAGTTCGCCGGCCTGGGCGAAAAAGGTCGACCTCGACTATCAGGTGCGCCTGTTACCGGCCAGTGGCCAGGCGGAAGTCCGCCTCACCTTGGCCGAAGGCAGTGCCGTGCGCAGCCTGGACTTCGACCTGGGCAAGGCCGGAGCCTACAGCGGCTTCCAGGCTGATGGCCAATGGCATCTGCAAGGCCAGCGCGGCGTGTGGCAACCGGCGGCCGGCAAGACCAGCCTCAGCTACCGCGTGCAACTGGACCAGAAGCGCGGCAGCGGCGCCTATTCTTCGCGCATTACCCCGCATTGGGCGCTGTTCCTCGGCGACCAGCTGGTACCGCCTGCACGGCTCGACCAGCAGGATGGCACCGAGCTGGTGGCGCGCCTGGCGTTCGACCTGCCCGAGGGCTGGAAGAGCATCGAGACCTCGTGGCCGCGCATCGGCAAGGACAAGTTCCGCATCGACAACGTTTCGCGGCTGTTCGACCGGCCCACTGGCTGGATGCTCGCCGGCGACCTGGGCAGCCGCCGCGCCCGCCTGGGCGAATCCGAGGTGACTGTGGCCGCCCCGGTGGGGCAGGGTATGCGGCGCATGGACAACCTGACCTTGCTGACTTTTGTCTGGCCGCAATTGCAGGCGGTGTTCCCGCGGAATCCGCCGAAGCTGTTGTTGGTCGGCGCCCGCGACGGCATGTGGCGCGGGGCCATGGCTGCGCAAGGCTCGTTGTACCTGCACAGTACCCGGCCGATGATCAGCGAGAACGGCAGCAGCCCGTTGCTGCGCGAAGTGGTGCAACTGTTTGCGCAGATCCGTGGGCGTGACGGCAGTGACTGGCTGGTGGAAAGCCTGACCGACTACTACGCCAGCGAGTTGCTGCGTCGCTCGGGCGGGGTGAGTGACGACCGTTACCAGGCCTGGCAGGCGCGCCTGAGCAAGCAGGGTGCCAAAGTCACCCGGCTCAAGGGCGAGCATGCCACCCCGGCGCAGGTGGCGCGTGGGGTGATGTTACTGCAGGCGCTGGACAAGGAAATCCGCATCCACACCCAGGCCAAACGCTCGCTGGACGATGTGGCACGCGGGCTGATGCGCTTGCCAAGCGTGAGCACCGAAGACTTCGTGCAGATCAGCGAGAACGTGCTGGGGCGGCGCTCCGAGGTGTTGCAGAGCAAGGCGTTGCGCTAGCCATCTCTGTACCTGTGCCGGCCTCTTCGCGGGTAAACCCGCTCCCACAGGTACGGCGAAGAGGCCGAAGCCTTGGTGATCCTGTGGGAGCGGGTTTACCCGCGAAAGGGCCGGCACAGGCAGTGCAAAATCAATTGGCCAAGGGATCCTTCCCGGTCACCGTCACCCCCCGCGTCGCTGCGTCGGCACTGGCCTTCAATGCCTTCAGCTCCGCCGCGCTGCGCTCGATGTCCGAACGCAAGCGGTGATATTCCTGCCGATGCCGCTGCCACCAGGCCTTGGTCGCACAACGCCCGCTGAAGCCCCGAGCCAGTGCCAGGCCGCCAACTGCGATCTGCAACAACCCGACCAGGCCGCCGTGGCGCAACCCCTTGCTTACCATCAACGCGCCACCAGCCAGCGAACTGGCGCGCTCCAGGCCACGAACGTTGTTGTCCTGCGATGTCGCTGCCGAATGGATATCAAGCATGGCAAGGTCTCCGTCTGAAGTGTATGCAGGTGACCTGTCGGCCACCGTCATCGTTCAGTCGGCTATTTGAACCTGGGCCCCGAACGGGTATTCAGCCCCTTGGCCATGCGGTCATACAGCACCACATTCACTGTCGCCGCCAGGTTCATGCAGCCTTCGGTCGGAATGTAGATGGTCTCTTCGCACCACGCCCGTACATCGGCACTGAGGCTGCCGTCTTCCGGCCCGAAGATGTAGATGGCCCGGTCCGGGTGGGTGTACTCCGGCAATGGCCGCGCACCTTCAACCAGTTCTACAGCCACCGGCGTGCAGCCCAGCGGGATGATGCGCTGCAGGTCGTCGATGCCGATCAGCGGGATGTCGTAGTGCACGCGCTTGGTGTCGGTGACGAAGTCACGGGCGCGCTCGTAGCGTTTGCCGGTGTAGAACACCGAGTTGACGCCGTAGCAACCCGCGGCGCGCATCACCGAGCCGACATTTTCTGCCGACTTGGGGTTGAACAGGCCGATGCAGCTGTATCGTTTGTTTGCCACGTACCGGGGCCCTTCGCGAAAAAAAGCGCGATTATACGGGCTGCCCGGTAGCAGCGGGGGGCGAATCGATGGTCAGTCTTTCTTCAGCATGCCCGCCAGCCCGGCGAACGGGTTGTGGGTGGCCTTGGCGATGCTCGGGGTGCTGGTGGAGCCTTCGCTGAAGTACTGCTGGTCGGTGTAGCGCGAGTGCTCGTTGTCGTGGCAGTACAGGCACAGCAACTCCCAGTTGGAGCCGTCCTGCGGGTTGTTGTCGTGGTTGTGGTCGCGGTGGTGCACGGTCAGCTCGCTCAGGCGCTTGCCGGAGAACTCGCGGGCGCAGCGGCCGCAGACGTGCGGGTACATTTTCAGGGCCTTGTCGCGGTAGCCCATTTCCTTGTCGCGCTTGGCATCGGCCAGGATGCGGTCCAGGCGCGCGGTGGCGGCGGCAGAAGAGGTGGAGCTCATGGTGTTTCCTTTGTTCTGATCAGGCAGATGACGGTTATGCCATTGAGTCTAGCGCGCTTGCGGGGCCGGGGGACAGGCGAAAGCTTCGATTTAGGCGTAGCCTGTAGGAAGGTTCCCGACAGGAGGTTGCTGATGTTTCGCGCGATCCTCGCTGTGCTGTTGTTGGCCGGCCTGTCCATGGCCGAAGCTGCCAGCACGCCACCCCGGCTGACCACGCCGGTGCCCGGTGCACCGGGTACGCCTACGCCTACGCCATACCCGCAGATTACCCCGAGTACGCCGCCCAAGGCCTACGACAACCAGCCGGGGGCGCCCCTGTTGCCGCCGATGCCGGTGCCCGGGCCGCCGAAGGACCAGCCATTGCCGGGGTTGCGCCAGGATCCGCCGAAGCAGCCGGTGCAGGATGACTGAGAGGGCTGTGTTGGCTGTGGGATTTTGGGGCTGCCTTGCAGCCCATCGCGACACAAGGCCGCTCCCACAGGGATCGCACAGGATTCAGGGCATGCGCGGTACCTGTGGGAGCGGCCTTGTGTCGCGAAAGGGGCGCAAGGCGCCCCCAGCCATATCAAACGATACCTAGCTCGGCGAATACGAACGCATACTCAAGGGCCACATCCTTGAGCCCTTGATACCGCCCGCTCATCCCGCCATGCCCAGCCCCCATTTCGGTCTTGAGCAGCAGCAGGTTGCTGTCGGTCTTGCGCGTGCGCAGCCGCGCCACCCACTTGGCCGCCTCCCAGTACTGCACGCGGCTGTCGTTGTAGCCCGCCACCACCAGCATCGCCGGGTAGGCCTGTGCCTTCACGTTCTCATACGGCGCGTAGGCCTTGATCCGCTCATACACCTGCGGCTCCTCAGGGTTGCCCCATTCGTCGTACTCGGTCACGGTCAGCGGCAGCTCGGGGTCGAGCATGGTGTTGAGCACGTCGACGAACGGCACTTCGGCAATGGCACAGCGGAACAGCTCGGGGCGCAGGTTGAGTACCGCGCCCATCAGCAGGCCACCGGCACTGCCGCCACTGATGGCCAGGCGGTCGGCAGCCGTCACACCTTCGGCGATCAGGTGCTCGGCACAGGCGATGAAGTCGCTGAAGGTGTTGTGCTTGTGCTCCTGCTTGCCGGCGCGGTACCAGGCTTCGCCCAGTTCGCCACCGCCACGCACATGGGCGATGGCAAAGGCCACGCCGCGCTCCAGCAGGCTCAGGCGCGCATGCGAGAACCACGGGTCGAGGCTTTCGCCATAGGCGCCGTAGCCATACAGGTACAGCGGTACGGTCCGGCCCAGGTCCTGGCGGCGGCGCACCAGGCTGATCGGTACCCGGGTGCCGTCCGCTGCAGTGGCCCACAGGCGCTCGCTGACATAGTCGTCGGCATCGAACGGCCCCAGCACCGGGGTTTGCTTGAGTACCGCCTGGGCACCGCTGGCCAGCTCCAGCTGGCGTACCTGGGCGGGGCGGTTGAGTGCTTCATAGCGCAGGCGCAGGCGTGGGCTGGCGAACTCCAGGCTGTCCTGCACGTACAGGCTGTAGGCCGCGTCGGGAAGCTCGACGCGGTAAGCCGCCAGGCCCTGCGGGCGTACCTCGATGATCGGCAGGCCACCTTCGCGCAGGCTCAGGGTCAGCGCCCCGGCATTCAGGCTGAGGCCTTCGAGCATGATCGTGTCGCGGTGCGCGACCAGCAACTGCCATTGCTCGCGGCTGGGCACCGGTGCGACCGGGGCGTGGTACAGGGCGAAGTTGATGCCGTCCTGGTTGGTGCGGATGAACCAGCGCCACTGGCCGTCGAGCTGGCCGTGGTCGGGGAAGTACTCGTGGCCTTCGATGCGTGGCGCCAGGCAGGTGAACGGTGCCTGCGGGGTTTCCGCGTCCAGCACCCAGGCCTCGCTGGTGGTCTTGCTGTTGAGCAGCAGCACCAGCTGGCGCTCGGAGCTGGTGCGGTAGCAATGCAGGAAGAAGCGCCCGTCGGGCTCCTCGAACACGGTCTGCGCGCCTTCGCTGCCCAGGGTGTGGCGACGCAGGCGCCACGGGCGGTGGGTGTCGTCCAGTTCGGCGAAGAACAGCGTCTGGCTGTCGTTGGCCCAGGTCAGGCTGCCGTCGCAGTCGTCGAAGGGCAGGGTGGTGACGCTGCCACTGGCCAGGTCCTTGACGTACAGGGTGAAGATTTCGTCGCCGCTGGTGTCGAGGCTGTAGGCCAGCAGGCGGTGGTCGGGGCTGACGTTGAACGCGCCAAGGGACAGGAAGCCGCCGTTGGCCAGGGCGTTGGGGTCAAGCAACAGTTGCTCCTGGCTTTCATCGACCGTGTTGGAGTCATCGGCAGGGCGCGGGCAGCGGTAGTGGCGCGGGTATTCGTCGCCTGCGGTGGTACGGGTGTAGTACAGGTAGGGGCCCCAGGGCGCCGGCAGCGACAGGTCGGTTTCCAGGATGCGGCCCTTGATCTCTTCGAACAGTTGCTCGCGCAGTGGCGCCTGATCGGCCAGGCAGGCTTCCTGGTAGGCGTTCTCGGCCTGCAGGTAGGCAAGCACCTCGGGGGTGTCGCGCTGTTGCAGCCAGGCGTACGGGTCGGCGGTCTGGGCCTGGTGGGCAATCGGGGGTTGGGGCTTGGTTGGCATTGAGGATCTCTTGATTGGGGGTGCCTGTACCGGCCTCTTCGCGGGCAAGCCCGCGAAGAGGCCGGTACAGGCAAACACTGTCTGCGCCCGGAAAAGTGTTTATCATAGGCATCTCTTTGCCTGGCTTGCACGAACACCATGACCGAGAACGACTACACCCTCGCCTGGGGCCTTTACGCGGTTGCCGCCCTGGGCTGCCTGCTGGTGGGCTTCAAGCTCACCGGCTGGATGTGGCGCTGGCTGCGCGAACCGCTGCGGGTGGTGCTGGCGGTGCTGCTGCTGACCCCGACCATCGTCGACCCGGTCAAGGACAGTTTCGCCCCGGCCATCGCCATCACCGCCCTGGATGTCGCCTTCAAGGTCGGCAACAACGCCTGGCGCGCGGTGTCCGACTTCGCCATGTACGGCATGGGCGCCTTTTCCCTGTATTTCCTCTTCGTACTGCTGCGCTTTCCGCTGGAAAAACGCGCCCGCGAGCGCCGTGCACAGGCCGAGGCCGCTGCCCAGCGCCAGGCGGCCGAAGATGAACAGCTCGGTGCCCATGCCCCGCTGGCCGCCGAGCGCCGCGACCGTTACCGTGACGCGCCACCCCCTGCCGCCCCAGCCGCCACTCGTGGCGGTGGCCGGGTCGAGCCCCGTCTGTAAGCGGAGACACGCCTATGTGCGAACTGCTGGGCATGAGTGCCAACGTCCCCACCGACATCGTCTTCAGCTTCACCGGCCTGATGCAGCGCGGTGGCCGTACCGGCCCGCACCGTGACGGCTGGGGTATCGGCTTCTACGAAGGCCGAGGCCTGCGCCTGTTCCAGGACCCGGCCGCCAGCAGCGAGTCGGAAGTGGCCAACCTGGTGCAGCGTTACCCGATCAAGAGTGAGGTGGTCATCGGCCATATCCGCCAGGCCAACGTCGGCAAGGTGTGCCTGTCCAACACTCACCCCTTCGTGCGGGAAATGTGGGGCCGCAACTGGTGCTTTGCGCACAACGGCCAGTTGGGCGACTTCAAGGGCCAGGCCAGTTTCTACCGGCCGGTGGGCGACACCGACAGCGAGGCGGCTTTCTGCGACCTGCTCAACCGCATCCGCAGCGCCTTCCCCGAGCCCGTGCCGGTGGAGCAGCTGTTGCCGGTGCTGGTCGAAGCCTGTGCCGGTTACCGTGGCCAGGGCGTGTTCAACTGCATGCTCAGCGACGGCGACTGGCTGTTCTGCTTCTGTTCGACCAAGCTGGTGCACATCACCCGCCGTGCACCTTTTGGTGCGGCGCGGTTGAAGGATGTCGACCTGATCGTCGATTTTCACACCGAAACCACCCCCAACGACGTGGTCACGGTAATCGCCACCGAGGCCTTGACCGAAAACGAGACCTGGCAGCGCTACGAGCCGGGTCAGTGGGCCCTGTGGCGGCACGGCGAGTGCGTGGCACACGGCCAGAGCTAAGGACGCGGCATGTTCAGAAGTTACCTGCGGTTGCTGCTGTTCACCTTCGGCTTGCTGGCCGGTATCCAGGTCCCGGGGCTGGTCAAGGACTACAGCCAGCGGGTCGAGGCGCACCTGTTCGAGTCGCGCGAGGCGCTCGACGGCTTCCGGCAGACCGCCGAACGCTTCTTCAATGGCGACCTGCAGGCGCTGCTGCGGCATTACCGCACTAGCGACGACCCGGTCTTCAACAGTGATGCCAACAGCATCGAAAGCCTGATGATCCGCAACGAACTGCTGGAAAACGAATGGCAGGCGCTGCAAGGGCCATGGGTGCAGCGTACCTGGCATGTGCTGGTGCAGGCCGACCCGCAGTTGCGCGAAGAAACCCTCAATGGCTACAGCTACCAGATCCTGCTGGTGCCCGAGGCGGTTGGCTGGGGGCTTGGTGCAGGGTTTGTGCTGGCCTTTGTGGTCGAGAGCCTGTTGCTGGGGATTGGCTGGGTGATCCTGGGCGGGCGGCGTGGGGCGGTGAAAGAGAGCTGGCGCTAAGGCATCCTGTGCCTGTGCTGGCCTCTTCGCGGGTAAACCCGCTCCCACAGGTACAGCGCAGCCTTCAAGATCTGTGGTGATCCTGTGGGAGCGGGTTTACCCGCGAAGAGGCCAGCACAGGCACTGCAAATCTGTCAGACCAACACAATCCGTTGCCCACCCACATCCCGCGCATACCCCTCCAGCACCTGCCGGCACACCCCGACCACTTCATCCACCAACGCCACCCCGGTCTGCCAGGCCACCACCAGCTCCAGGCTTGGCGGCGGTTGCAACCCTTGCAACAACACCAGCTCACCCCGGCTCAACTCGGCATCCACCAGCGCCGGGGGTAGTGCGCCAATGCCAAACCCGTCGCGCAACAGCCGGGTAATCGCCGCCACCGAGTTCACGCAGTTCAGCCGCGGCGCTTCGGCCCCCGCGCCCTGCAGCAGGCTCAGCACTTCCTGGTGCGGCCGCGAGTTCTTCGAGAAGGTGATGATGCGTTCCCGCCCAAGCTCGGCCAGTGAAGCGTAGTCGCGGTGCTGGTGCGATCCGGCGGCCACCACCCAACCCATCGGGTAGCGCGCCAGGTCGAGACTGCGGATCGACTGCTCGCGCAGCAGGTCGGTCTGCAGGATCACGTCGAGAAAGCCCTTCTGCAATTGCTCGCGAAGGTTCAGCGCCGTGTCGGCCACCAGTTCGATCTCCACCTGCGGGTAACGCTCGGTCAGCTCCGCCACCAGCGCGCTCATCCAGGTGTGGATCACCGTGTCCATCACCCCGATACGAATGCGCCCGACCTTGGCCCGGTCGCTGTCCAGCGACTGTTTCATGGCCTTGGCGGTTTCCAGCATGCGCTCGGCATATTCCAGCACCTTGCCGCCTTCCGGGGTCAGGCTGACGCCGCGTGAGTCGCGCAGCAGCAGCTTCACGCCCAGGTCGGCTTCCAGCGCGGCAATGCGGCTGGACACCGAGGCCTGGGTGGTAAACAGCTTCTCCGCGGTCAGGCGGAAGCTCTTGAGCCGGGCGACCCAGACGAAGGTTTCGAGGAAGCGAAGGTTCATGATCAGTTTTTCTTGTTCCAGACCGGCGGTTTTTCTCGTTGGACGCAGGTGGCGCGGCCTCTGAACAATGGCGCTCAGGCCGCGACCCTTTGTCGCCTATAAAACAATACCAACAAGCCGAGGCAAGCATGAACCCTACCGGCGTGCAGCAGCAGGTCAGTTCCCCCTCTTCGTCCGGGCCTTTCGCCTGGTACCGCGACATCGACTCACAGCAACGCCGGACATTCTGGAGCTGCAAGATCGGCTATGGCCTGGACGGCATGGACACGCAGATGCTCAGTTTCGTCATCCCCACGCTGATCATGCTGTGGGGCATCACCACCACCGAAGCCGGGCTGATCCATACCAGCACGTTGATCGCCTCGGCCGTGGGTGGCTGGGTGGCCGGCATACTCTCCGACCGTATTGGCCGCGTACGCACCCTGCAACTGACGGTGCTGTGGTTTGCCTTCTTCACCTTCCTCTGCGGCTTCGCCCAGAACTACGAACAGCTGCTGATTGCCCGTACCCTGATGGGCTTTGGCTTTGGCGGTGAGTGGACCGCCGGCGCGGTGCTGATCGGCGAGGTGATCCGCGCCCAGGACCGTGGCAAGGCGGTGGGCATGGTGCAGTCCGGCTGGGCCCTTGGCTGGGGCCTCACCGCCATCCTCTACGCGCTGCTGTTCTCCTGGCTGCCGGCAGAGCAGGCCTGGCGCGCGCTGTTCCTGCTGGGCCTGGTACCGGCGATCTTCGTGATCTTCGTCCGCCGCCTGGTCAAGGACCCCGAGGTATACCGCGAGGCCAAGGCGGTGGAAAACGCCGAGGCGCCTGCGCAGTTCTATGAAATCTTTGCCCCAGGCATGCTCTGGACCACCGTGCGTGCGTCCCTGCTGACCACTGGCGCACTGGGCGGCTACTACGCCATTACTTCGTGGCTGCCGACCTTCCTCAAGAACGAGCGCGGCCTGAGCGTGCTGGGTACCGGTGGCTACCTGGCCATGGTGATCGTCGGCTCCTACGTCGGCTATGTGGTCAGTGCGTACCTGTCCGACCTGCTGGGGCGCAAGAAGAACTTCATCCTGTTCGCCGTGGGCTCGTTCGTCATCGTGCTGCTGTACACGCAAATGCAGGTCAGTGACGGCGTGATGCTGTGGCTGGGCTTCCCGCTGGGCTTCTTCGCCTCGGGCATCTTCAGCGGCATGGGCGCGTTCCTCACCGAACTGTTCCCCACGCGTATCCGCGGTTCGGGGCAGGGCTTCTGCTACAACATCGGCAAGGTCATCGCGGCACTGTTCCCGCTGCTGATCGGCGTGCTCGGCCAGAAGGTACCGCTGGGCCTGGGTATCGGCGTGTTCTCTGCCGTGTCCTATGGGGTGGTGATCGTGGCGGCACTGAGCCTGCCGGAAACCCGCGGCAAACAGCTGCAGGCGCGTTAAGGTAGGCATATGAACAACGACAACGGAGGCCGTGCGGTGGAACGCCTGCTACTCAATTGCGACATGGGCGAGAGTTTCGGCAGCTGGCGCATGGGCCTGGATGCCGAAGTCATGCCCTACATCGATTGCGCCAACATCGCCTGCGGCTACCACGCCGGCGACCCCGGCATCATGCGCCGCACCGTGGCGCTGGCGCTGGAGCACGGGGTGACCATCGGCGCGCACCCGGCCTACCCGGACCTGGTCGGCTTCGGCCGCCGTTCCATGGCCTGCAGCCCGGAGGAAATCCGCGACCTGCTGCACTACCAGATCGGTGCGCTGGAGGGTATCTGCAAAGTGCTGGGCGGCCGCGTGGCCTATGTGAAACCCCATGGTGCGCTGTACAACGACATGATGGCCGACCCGCTCAAGCTGCGTACCGTACTGGAAGCTGTGGCGGCCTACGGCGGCGACCTGCCGCTGATGCTGATGGCCACTGCCGACAACTGCGCCGCCCAGGCCCTGGGTGATGAAATTGGCGTGCCGCTGTGGTTCGAAGCATTCGCCGACCGCGCCTACACCGCCAGCGGTCATCTGGTGTCGCGGCGTCTGCCGGGCGCGGTTCACCACGATCCGGCACTGGTGGTGGAGCAGGCCGTGCGCCTGGCCCGTGGCGATACGCTGGTGGCGGATGATGGCAGTGCCTTGAGGCTTGTGGCCAGCACGCTGTGCGTGCACGGCGACAACGACAGTTCGGTGGCGGCAGTGCGGCAGATTCGCCAGGCCCTCGATGCCCTGGAGTCGCGATGAAACCGCGCATTGAAGTCGTGGCCATCGACAGCCTGATGGTGCGCCTGTTCGATGGTATCGACGAGGGCAACATGCCGTGGATGCTCGCCGCCAGCCAGCGCTTGCACGCGGCGTTCGGCGAGCACTTGCTGGACCTGGTGCCGTCCTACACCACGCTGATGGTGCAGTTCGACCTGCCACCGGGTGAGGCGAGGGCGCTGATCATCCGTGCGCTGGAAGGCTTGCAGCCCGACACGGGCAGCGCTGGCCGCCGCCATGAGATCCCGGTGTGGTACGACGCCAGTGTCGGCCCGGAACTGCCGGTGTTGGCGGCCCGTAGTGGCTTGAGTGAAGCAGAGGTGGTCCGCTTGCACAGCCAGCGTGAGTACCCGGTGTTCGCCCTGGGTTTCGCCCCCGGTTTCGGCTTCATGGGCCTGGTGGACGAACGACTGGCCAGCCCGCGCCTGAGCACCCCGCGCAAGCGCGTGGCGGCCGGCAGCGTCGGCATTGCCGAGCGCCAGACGGCAGCCTATCCGGCGGTATCGCCGGGGGGCTGGAACCTGATCGGGCGTACCCCGGTGCGCCTGTTCGACCGTGAACGCGAGGGCTACAGCCTGCTGCAACCCGGTGACCGGGTGCGCTTCGTGCCGGTTTCGCGCAGCGAGTTCCTGGCGTTGGGCGGTGATGTGGAGGCACAAGCATGAAGCAGTTGAAGATCGAGGCCAGTACGCCGCTGTGCCAGTTGCAGGATGCCGGGCGTTTTGGCGTACGCCACCTGGGCGTGACCCAGGGCGGGGCGCTGGACTGGGTGGCGATGCACTGGGCCAACTGGCTGCTGGGCAACCCGTTGGCGGCACCGGTGGTGGAGGTGGCGCTGGGCGGTTTCTGTGTGGTCGCTGAACAGGATTGTGTGCTGGCCCTGGCCGGTGCCGACCTGGATGCGCGGGTCGATGACCAGCCGCTGGCGCCCTGGCGCAGCTTTGCCTTGGCCAAGGGGCAGCGGTTGAGCCTGAAACAGCCGAAGCAGGGCGTGCGGGCGTATCTGGCAGCACCTGGCGGTTTTCTGGGCGAGGATGTGCTGGGCAGTTGTGCCACGGTCGTGCGCGAAGAACTGGGCGGTATCGATGGCCACGGCTCTGCGCTCGGCAAAGGCCAGGCGCTGGCATTTTCAGGCACGTCGGCGACCCTGCGTGAGGTACCGGAAGCGCTGCGGCCACAGTACGCACAAAAGCCTGTGCTTGACCTGGTGATGGGCGCACAGATCGGTGACTTCAGCGGTACCAGCCTGTTCGAGGCGTTCAACCGTGAGTGGACGCTGGACAGTCGGGCCGACCGCATGGGCATCCGCCTGCTGGGGCCGCAGCTGGTCTACCAGGGTGCGCCGATGATTTCCGAGGGGATTCCGCTGGGGGCGGTGCAGGTGCCGCCGGATGGGCAGCCGATCGTGTTGCTCAATGACCGGCAGACCATTGGCGGCTATCCGCGGCTGGGGGCGTTGACGCCGTTGGCGCTGGCGCAACTGGCGCAGTGCATGCCGGGGGCTGTGGTGCGGTTCAGGGCGGTGGTGCAGGACGAGGCCTGGCGGGAGCAGCAGGTATACCTGGACCGTTGGCGTTAAGGCTGCCGGCCTCTTCGCGGGTGAACCCGCTCCCACAGGTACCCCACAGGCCTCAAGGCTTGCGCAATACCTGTGGGAGCGGGTTCACCCGCGAAAGGGCCGGTACCGGCAACATCACTTGGACAGGTAACGCATCCCTTCCTCCAACCCCTGCAGGGTCAGCGGGTACATCTTGTCCTCGATCAAGTCCCGCACCAGATGGGTCGATGCGGTGTAGTCCCAGGCCTGCTTGGGATACGGGTTGATCCAGATGATCTTCCTGAACTTCTCCATGAAACGCTGCATCCACACATACCCGGCTTCTTCGTTCCAGTGCTCCACGCTGCCACCCGGCTGGGTAATCTCGTAGGGCGCCATGGCCGCGTCGCCGACGAACACAACCTTGTAGTCATCACCGTACTTGTGCAGCAGGTCGAAGGTGGAATAGCGCTCCGAGGTGCGGCGCAGGTTGTTCTTCCACACCGACTCGTACACGAAGTTGTGGAAGTAGTAGTACTCCAGGTGCTTGAACTCGGTCTTGCACGCCGAGAATAGCTCTTCGCAGACCTTGACGTGGGCGTCCATCGAGCCACCGATGTCGAACAGCAACAGCAGCTTCACCGTGTTGCGCCGCTCGGGGCGCATCTGGATGTTCAGCAGCCCGGCATCCCGTGCGGTGTGGTCGATGGTGCCGTCGATGTCCAGCTCTTCGGCAGCGCCTTCACGGGCGAACTTGCGCAGCCGGCGCAACGCCAGCTTGATGTTGCGCGTGCCCAGCTCCACCTGGTCGTCCAGGTTCTTGTATTCGCGCTGGTCCCACACTTTCACCGCCTTGCCCTGGCGCTTGCCGGCCTCGCCCACGCGGATGCCCTCGGGGTTGAAACCGCCCGAGCCGAACGGGCTGGTGCCGCCGGTGCCGATCCACTTGTTGCCGCCGGCGTGACGTTCCTTCTGCTCTTCGAGGCGCTTCTTGAACTCCTCGATCAGCTTGTCCAGGCCGCCCAGCGACTGGATCTGCGCGCGCTCCTCGTCGGTCAGCGAACGCTCGAATTCCTTGCGCAGCCAGTCTTCGGGGATCAGCGCCTCGATGTGCCGGTCGAGGTTCTCCAGGCCCTTGAAGTAGGCGGCGAAGGCCCGGTCGAACTTGTCGAAGTGGCGCTCGTCCTTCACCAGGATGGCGCGGGCGAGGTAGTAGAACTCGTCCATGTCGGCGAACACCACGCGCTTTTGCAGGGCCTGGTGCAGGTCGAGCAGTTCGCGTACCGACACCGGCACCTTGGCCGCGCGCATTTCATTGAACAGGTTGAGCAGCATGGCCCGGCTCCTGTCAGCGGTTGCCGCGCCGGCTCATGAAGGCCAGCCGTTCGAGCAGCTGCACGTCCTGCTCGTTCTTCACCAGCGCGCCGGCCAGCGGCGGAATGGCCTTGGTCGGGTCGCGTTCGCGCAGCACCGCTTCACCGATGTTGTCGGCCATCAGCAGCTTGAGCCAGTCGACCAGTTCGGAGGTGGAGGGCTTTTTCTTCAGGCCCGGTACCTTGCGCACGTCGAAGAATACGTCCAGCGCCTCGCTGACCAGCGACTGGCTGATGTTCGGGTAGTGCACGTCGACGATCTGCTGCAGGGTGGTGCGGTCAGGGAAGGCGATGTAGTGGAAGAAGCAGCGACGCAGGAAGGCGTCCGGCAGCTCCTTTTCGTTGTTGGAGGTGATGATGATGATCGGGCGCTGTCTGGCCTTGATGGTCTCGTCGATTTCGTAGACGTAGAACTCCATCTTGTCGAGCTCTTGCAGCAGGTCGTTGGGGAACTCGATGTCGGCCTTGTCGATTTCGTCGATCAGCAGGATGACCCGTTCCTCGGCCTCGAAGGCTTCCCACAGCTTGCCCTTTTTCAGGTAGTTGCGCACGTCGTGGACCTTGTCCACGCCCAGTTGTGAGTCACGCAGGCGGCTGACCGCGTCGTACTCGTAGAGGCCCTGGTGGGCCTTGGTGGTGGACTTGATGTGCCAGGTGATCAGGCGCGCACCGAACGAGGCCGCCAGCTGCTCGGCGAGCATGGTCTTGCCGGTGCCGGGTTCGCCCTTCACCAGCAAGGGGCGTTCGAGGGTGATGGCCGCGTTTACCGCCAGTTTCAGGTCGTCTGTGGCGACGTAGTCGCGGGTGCCTTCGAACTTCATGGGTCTGTCCTCTGCTGGAAGCCTGCACCGGCCCTTTCGCGGGTAAACCCGCTCCCACAGGTATTCCACAAACCTCAAGAAAGGTGGGGTACCCGCGAAGAGGCCAGCACAAGCAGTACATATTTTGATTTGTCACCGACTATAACGCGGGGTTCGTCGACTGGAAACGCAGACCAGGTATTCAGTCCCTGAATGCCCCGTCACGCGCTCCTAGTCGGAATCCGGCGCGTCACGCTCATACCGCGCATTGAACGCCTGAATGAACCCGTTGCGCAGTATCTGCAAAAACGCCTCGAAGGCGCTGATATCCTGCTTGTGCACGCTCCCGCTGAGCTCGACACGGGTCGCGAACTGGTTCTTTGGCTGGTTTTTCAATACCGTCTCGGTCGCGCCCACCAGCGCTTCCCAGACTGAGCGGAAGAAGCCTTTGTCCTTTTCCTGCACATCCTGCTGCCAGTCGAACACATCCACATCCCGCAACAGTGGCTTGATATACCCATTCAATCGGCCGTCGGTCGCCTCGGCCTCTATCACCACATCGCCGTGCCCGGCATTGAAGTCGAACTTGCCGTAGGCGCTGGCGAAGTCATTGAGCTTGCGCAGCTCGATACCGGTGGCGCGCAGGCGGAACTCGAAGTCGTCGAAATCGCTGAAGGGGTCGAAAGTGGCGCGACTTTCCACCTTGGCCTCGCCGACGATCAGCGCGGTGCCATCAAAGCTGGCATCGCGTCGGCCCTTTTCGTCACGAATGTTGGTGAGGTTGCGAATACTGGCATCGAGCTGGGTGGCCTTGAGGTTGACCGGTGGCCTGGAGTTGAAGTTGCGGAACGTCAGCACGCCTTTGTCGATGCGAACCTCGTTCAGGGTGATCGGCAGCAGTTTTTCCAGTTGCTGGCGCCAGTCGGTGCCCTGACCGGTCTGCGAGTTCTGTTTGTTGCCGCCATCGACGAAGTTGAGCTCCGGCCGGTCGAACACCACTTCGGCAACCACTGCGCGGTCGTGCCACAGGGCGTGCCAGCTCACCGACAGGTCGATCAGCGGCGCGTCGAGAAACGGCACCGGCACCTTTCCGGTGGTCTTGACGATCTTCAGCCCGTTGATCTGGTACGCGCCGCGCCACCAGGCCAGGTCCACATCGGCCACCTGGCCACGGTAGTCGCCCATGTCGGCCAGTTTGTCGTTGAGGTAGTCGCGCACCAGATAGGGCAGGGCCAGGTGCAGCGCCACCAACAGCACGATCAGGCTGGCCAGGCCGATCAACGGCCAGCGATAACGGGCTCTCATCGAAGTGTCTCCAAGGCAGGATGTGCGGTTGACCGCAACGTGTCTGGCTGAGTTCGAACAGGCTTTACGGGCCACCGGCCCGGGCTTACCCTTGAGGTCTTTCCCTGCTTTTATTCATGCCAAGGACCCCTGCCATGAGCCGTATCTTTGCAGACAACGCCCACTCCATCGGTAACACGCCGCTGGTGCAGATCAACCGCATTGCCCCGCGCGGCGTGACCATCCTGGCCAAGATCGAAGGGCGTAACCCGGGTTATTCGGTCAAATGCCGCATCGGCGCGAACATGGTCTGGGACGCCGAAAGCAGCGGCAAGCTCAAGCCGGGCATGACCATCGTCGAGCCGACCTCGGGCAACACCGGCATTGGCCTGGCTTTCGTTGCCGCTGCCCGTGGCTACAAACTGATGCTGACCATGCCCGCCTCGATGAGCCTGGAGCGCCGCAAGGTGCTGAAGGCGCTGGGCGCTGAACTGGTATTGACCGATCCGGCCAAAGGCATGAAGGGCGCCATCGAGAAGGCCAATGAAATCGTCGCCTCCGAGCCGGCCCAGTACTTCCTGCCGGGCCAGTTCGAAAACCCGGCCAACCCGGCGATCCACGAGAAAACCACCGGCCCGGAAATCTGGAACGACACCGATGGCGCGGTCGACGTGCTGGTGGCGGGCGTCGGTACCGGCGGCACCATCACCGGTGTGTCGCGCTACATCAAGCATACGCAGGGCAAGGCGATCCTGTCGGTGGCAGTGGAGCCAGCGGCATCGCCGCTGATCAGCCAGACCCTGGCCGGCGAAGAACTCAAGCCGAGCCCGCACAAGATCCAGGGCATCGGCGCCGGCTTCGTGCCGAAGAACCTCGACCTGTCGATTGTCGACCAGGTGGAGACGGTCACCGATGAAGAGTCCAAGGCCATGGCCATCCGCCTGATGCAGGAGGAGGGCATCCTCTGCGGTATTTCCTGTGGTGCGGCGATGGCGGCAGCCGTGCGCCTGGCCGAAAAGCCGGAAATGCAGGGTAAGACCATCGTCGTAATTTTGCCGGACTCCGGCGAGCGCTACCTGTCGAGCATGCTGTTCAGCGACATGTTCAGCGAGCAGGAAAACCAGCAGTAATCGGCCTTGCCGCTGATCCGGCGCAACGTTCGGCGGCTTGGTTCATTGCAAAATCTTCATGATTGAGTTGCCGCCCAGGTTGTTTTTACCTCGGCGGCATCAGTTTATGATGGCAGGATGATTTATCGGAGAGCAGGGTGCGTACCCCTGTTGCTTCCTCAAGGAGTGAAAGCATGACCTTTTCCTTTGCAGCCAAGGCGGGTGTCTTGCTGGTGTTTTTCGGCAGCGTGCTGTTCGTGCACCTGCGCGGCAAGGCTCGCCTGCCGGTGTTGCGCCAGTTCGTCAACCATTCGGCGCTGTTCGCCCCTTATAACAGCCTGATGTACCTGTTCTCCGGCGTACCGTCCAAGCCCTACCTGGACCGCCAGCGCTTCCCCGAGCTGGACGTGCTTAAGGACAACTGGCAGGAAATCCGCGAAGAGGCCATGCGCCTGTTCGACGAGGGCTACATCCGCGCCGCCGAGAAGGATAACGACGCCGGCTTTGGTTCGTTCTTCAAGAAAGGCTGGAAGCGCTTTTACCTGAAGTGGTACGACAAGCCGTTGCCGTCGGCCGAAACCCTGTGCCCGCGCACCGTCGAGCTGGTCAGCAGCATCCCCAACGTCAAGGGTGCGATGTTCGCCCTGCTGCCCGGCGGCAGCCACCTGAACCCGCACCGCGACCCGTTCGCCGGTTCCCTGCGCTACCACCTTGGCCTGTCCACCCCCAACTCCGATGCTTGCCGCATCTACGTCGATGGCGAGGAATATGCCTGGCGTGATGGCGAGGATGTGATGTTCGACGAAACCTACGTGCACTGGGTCAAGAACGAGACCGACGTCACCCGGGTGATCCTGTTCTGCGACATCGAACGCCCGCTGAGCAGCCCGCTGATGACCCGCATCAACCGCCAGGTCAGCGCCTTCCTCGGCCGTGCTACTGCGCCGCAGAACACCGATGACGAGCGTGTGGGCGGGATCAACCAGGCGTATGCCTGGAGCAAGCGCTTCAGCAACCGGATCAGTGGCCAGGTGAAGCAGTTCAAGCGCGCCAACCCCAAGGCCTACCGCGTACTGCGGCCGGTGCTGGCGGCGGTGGTGGCGTATCTGCTGTATCGCTGGTTGTTCTGATTCTGCCGGTTGGGGCTGCTTTGCAGCCCATCGCGACACAAGGCCGCTCCCACAGCTACCGCGCCACTTCCTGGAATTGCGCAGCATCTGTGGGAGCGGCCTTGTGTCGCGACAGGGGCGCAAAGCGACCCCCGGCGTCCTCTCAGGAAACCACTCTGGTTCGGTGTTTATAGGGAATTATAGACAGACTATAGAGCGATTATAGATTGTGGTTGATGAGGGGGGGCAGCCCCCCCTTTGCTGTCTCAAGCCGGCTCCAACGCCTCGACCACTTTCCCTCGGCTAAGGTGCACCACCTTGTCCGCCGTATCGAAATACCGGTCATCATGCGAAATCACGATGATGGTCTTGCCCATGCGCTTCAGGTCCGGCAGCAGCTCGGTGTAGAACACCCGGCGGAAGGTCGGGTCCTGGTCCGCCGCCCATTCGTCGAACACCAGCACCGGCCGCCCGTCCAGCCAGGCATTGACCAGTGCCAGGCGCTTGCGCTGGCCGGTCGACAGGTCGGTGGTGGTAAAGGCACCATCGCGCACGCTCACCTTGTGGGCGATCTCTAGCCGCTCCAGATAGCGCGTGGCATCGCTGGGCAGGCTGTGCTCGTGCTCGGGCAGGTCGTCGAACAGGTAATAGTCGGCGAACACCGTGGTGAACAGCTGGCGATAGTCATCCAGCCCCTCCGGGCCGACGGCCTTGCCGTTCAGGCGCACTTCGCCGCGTTGCGGGGTGTACAGGCCCAGCAGCAGCTTGATCAGCGAGGTCTTGCCGCAGCCGTTCTCGCCGACGATGAACAGGATCTCGCCCGGTTCGATGCTCAGGTTCACCGGCCCGACGCGGAACGGCTCGTTGCCGTCCACCGGCGGGTAGGCGTACTCGACGTTGTGCAGCTCCAGGTGCGCGCTGGCCGGGGCGGCGCGCTTGACCGGCGGCTCCAGCAGCAGGTGCGGCTCGGGCGAGGAAAAGCGCTCGGACAGGTCGGCGATGCGACGGAACGCCACCTGGGCGCGGCCGAGGATAGGCAGGTTGCCGATCAGTGTTTCCAGCGGGCCTTTCATGTACAGCAGCACCAGCACGAAGCCGCTCATCACCGCCGGGTCGTTGCTCGGCCATAGCGATTGCAGGGCCAGGGTCAGGCCGATGACCACGAAGAACAGCATCGACCCCAGGCTCTTGGCCGCGACGAAGATGTTGATGGCGCGGATATGGGTGTTGGCGATGAAGTCGGCGGTGCCCTGGATGTTGCGGGTCAGCATGGCGTGGCGGCGGCGGCGGTCGATGCGCAGCTCCTTGGCGCCCTCGGCGATGGCCGAGTAGTGCTTTTGCAGGTTGTCTTCGGCATCGCGGGCAGCGTTGAAACCGGCAACGCCTTTTTGCCGGGCGATGTACTGCACGCCGCTGCCGATGCCGATGGCTGCCAGGGTGATGAGGAAAATCGGCCACGACAGCCAGGCCAGGTAGGCCATGCAGCCGGTCACGGTGGTGAGCGAGATGGCCAGCGGAGCGAAGGCGAAGGCAAAGTCGCTAATGGTGTCGACGTCGCGGGTCAGCACCGGGATCAGGCGGTGGGTGCGGTAACGCTCGATCTGCTCGATGGGGGCCGACAGCACCTTGGCGCCGAGGTCCTTGCGCAATCGGGCGATGACTTTCTGCCCTACGTAGTTGGTGCCGCTGTCGGCCGCCACACTGCTGACCAGGGCCAGCACGCACAGGCCGGCGAAGGCCAGGATCACGCCCTGGCTCATGCCGCCCGCCGCATGCAGGCCCTGGTTGACGGTGGCCAGCAGGGCGGTCACGGCCAGGCCGCCGAGCATGCCCAGCAGCACCGAGACGATTACCGCCGGGCGGTAGGGTTTCAGCAGGCCCAGCAATTCGCGGATGGCCCCGGGGGAGGAGGTTTTCATGAAGCGTGATCTCGCTGGTGAAGTGGGCGGGGTCAGCTGCCGAGGGTCAGGGTGCCCTTCATCAAGGTGCTGTGGAACGGGAACGAGCAGTAGAAGCTGTAGGCGGTACCGGCCTTGAGCGACCGGGTGTCGAGGGTGACGCTGTCTGTTTCACCGCCGCCGATCAGGCGGGTGTGGGCGATGACCCGGGTGTCGCCGGGCTTCACGTAGTCCTGCGCTTCGCCGGCTTTCAGGCCGTCGTCGAGCACGCCCTGCATGTCGGCCTGGGTGCTCAGCACCCAGTTGTGGCCCATCACGTTCTTCGGCATGGCGCCGGGGTGGGTGAGGGTGACGGTGAACGCGGTGCAGGCCTTGGGCACGCTGATGGCGGCCTTGTCGAAGGTCATCTGGTCGGTGCCATGGATTTCCACGGCGCATGGCTCTGCCGACCACGCGGCAGGGGCCGCGGCGAGCAGGGCGAGGAGCAGAAGCTGGCGAGTCATGTACGGTTCCTGGGCGATAAACGGGTGCACATCGTTCAGACGAACCGGCGCGTGCCAGCTTTACCTGTGTGTGTGGCCCTGGTGAATTTCCCCATGGCCCGCTCGTTCATCTAGTCAGGCGCCGACATGGCGCACATCCCGATTTCGCCGCCTATGCGGCCCTGGCTTGAGGTGACCGGACATGA